>CAZNBS010000317.1:0-5076 GCA_964570955.1 uncultured Burkholderiales bacterium
GCGAGGTCCGGGCGCTTCTCGAGGCCCTGGACGACGAATACCAGGCGTGGACGACCTACGGGCATGTCATCGCCGACTTCGGCGAGGTGCGGCCCTTCACGAATATCCACGAGGCCGAGGCCCGCCACATCGCGGCCCTGCGCACGCTGTTCGAGCGCTACGGCGTGCCCGTGCCGGAGAATCCCTGGCCCGGCAGGGTCCCGCGCTACCCGAGCCTCGCGGAGGCCTGCGCGGTCGGAGTGGCCGCCGAGATCGCCAACGCGGCGCTCTACGACAGGCTCTTCGCGGCCACGCAGCGACCGAACATCCTGGCCGACTTCGGCAACCTGCGCGAGGCGTCCCAGGCTCGCCACCTGGGTGCCCTCCGGCACTGCGCGCTGCGCGGTGGCATCGGCGGGCGGAGCGGCAGGCGGCATCGCGGCGGGCGTGGGCCGTAAGGGCGATGCCCCGGATCGCCGCGTTCGAGGTCCACCATCGTCGCTACGTGGCCCGGTTCGTCGAGCACGAGGCCGCGTGCATCTCGGAGCTTCTGGCACTCAGGCGCTTCGTGCCCAAGGAGGGCCGCGGCGTCGAGATCGGCGTGGGCACCGGCCGCTTCGCCACACCGCTGCCCCTGCGGATGGCTGGACCACTACTCCGCACGGTGCCGCTGCACCCCCGACCAGATCCTTCGCTACCGAAGCCGCCTCTTCGGGCCGCTGCTGGACCGGATCGACCTGCACGTGGAGGTGTCGGCGCTTCGCGAGGCGGAGTTTCAGGACTCGCCCTGCGGCGAATCGAGCGAGGCGATGTCGCGGCTGGGGCTCTCGGCGCGCTCGTTCCACCGCGTGCTCAAGGTTGCGCGAACGATCGCGGATCTCGCTCGTAGCGGACTTCTGAAGTCCTTGCACGTCGCCGAGGCGCTTGCCTATCGCAGTGCAGATCGAGGGGCGAATCGGTTGCACGAAGTCCAGCCAGGGCTCACCTCGGACTTGCGGTCTCCGCGCCCCCTGTCGCCGCAACGCCTTTGGGCGAGGCGTTCGCTTCCGGAACCAATGAATGCGATCGATGTTTGATCCAACGCAAAGCAAAGGAGGCCGGGGGGGATAATAATTGTTAATCTTTTTGCGGCCCGCTACGGAATCATCGCCGCGGCGCAAGCACGTGATCTGACGATCACCGTTGCATTTGACGGGCGGCTCGACCAAGCATGACTGACACAACCTGTGGACAAGTCAGGCGCCGCGGACTTCCCGGATGTAGCCGCCTGCCCAATCAATGGGCGTGATCCAGGCAAGCCCCATCGCAGCTGGCGCCTGCCACGACTCTACTGGGACGCCAAGCTCGGGTGTCCATGTCGCCGCACTCCTGCAGGTCAGCCGCTCCCCATCGCGCCACCTCCTACCCACTCCAGCGTGAGAATCCCATGTCAAGGGTGACACTCGGCGTCGAAGCACTTACTGCTCACGACAATCGTGGGCGCCCGCTCTCTTTCCATCGTCCCTTGCGCGCCGCACTGGTGGCGCTTCTCTTCACCGTACTCGCCGGTTCGTCAACAGCAACTGCGACAGATACCGCAGCAATGCCGGACGCATCGACTCTGGAGCCGAACAGACTGATCGTTCGCTTCGATCAGAAGGTCTTCGAGCCGACGCCGGAAGACGTCCGACTTGCAATCGCGAGCCCCACCCAAAGCGCGCTCTCCACCGTGCTTCGCAATCCCAAGAGCGTGCGTCGACTGATAGGGCGCGATCCGACCGCCTTCGAACTCAAGCTGCTGCGCGATTTCCCGAACACGCCGGAAGCTCGACTCACGCAGTACTTCGTGCTCGACTACGACGACGAGAATGCGCGACTTCTCGCCGAGTCTGCCATCAAGGCAGACGCGCGGTTCGAGTACGTGGCGCGGGATGCGCGCGTCTCGACCAGGGCGGCGGTGCCTGCCGATCTCTACTACAGTTCCGGCACCGGCCGCACCGGAAACGGGCAGTATCAATGGGGCATGTTCGCTTTGCGCTTTCCGGACGCGCTGGACAAGGTCACCGGCACGGCGCTCGTGGGCGTGATGGATGGCGGCGTTTCCCCGAATCACCCGGACCTGCTGCAGAACGTCCGGCCCCAGTTCTCGCGAAACTTCACCGCCGCCGGCTTTGGGCCCCAGGGAGCGCAGTTTCCGAATGACTTGTCGGACGAGTCTTGGTTCAACGTCCCAAGTGGCGGTGTTCCCTTTCGCGGACATGGCACGCATGTTGCCGGAATCATCGCGGCCGCGTGGGATGGTGGTGTGGGTGTTGCCCGCGGGTGCCCCGACTGTTCATTGGCAATCGCAAAGGACAGCGCCCCAACTGGCGCAGCTCTTGCCTCCGCGCTGAACTTTCTTATCGATAGCGGTATCCAGGTCGTCAACATGAGTTTTGAGAATCCTGGTATCTCCTGCTCAACTGTGGGCTTGGAGAGCTTTTGTGACGCGCTCGCGAAGGCGGCCGCCGCTGACGTCGTTGTTGTCGCTGCAGCGGGAAATCGGCGTTCTTCAACCCTGCCATTTCCGGCAAGCATCGACGGTGTTGTCGCGGCGGGAGGTCTCCAGATCGGGCCCTCTGGCTACGGCTTCTGGGAGGGTCGTGCGAATCTCACGAGAGTTCTGATTACGAACACCGCGAACGGCGCTGTCCAGAACCCGCCGCCCAATGATGTGCAGCTGAACTACCCCTTTGGTAGCTCCTATTCATCCAAGCTGAAGCTCCTGGCGCCCGCAACGGAAGTACTGTCGACCATCCATCCCAATGCCGTGTGGTCTCCCTTCGCCACTCCCGACGAACATCTCAGCTCGCTGGACGAAACGTTCACCTACGTTCTGAACGGCCAGAATCGCACGATATCGACCGGGCCCGCGAGTTCCGTCGGTTGGGGAACCATGTCTGGCACATCGATGGCGGCTCCGCATGTCGCCGCCCTCGCCGGCCTGGTTCGTACAGCGAATCCGCTCACCGTCGCGAGCTCGATAGAGTCCCTGTTGCAGACGACCGGGAGCCAGGACATCGCCCATGACGGGCGCTTCTTCACGGTCCCGGATGCCGGCGCCGCTGTCGATGACACTCTGGGAGGCGAGACCACGGTAAATCGATTGACGCCGATGTTCTCGTTCTGGTCCGTCGATCGCGAGGAGCACTTCTACACGGTCGCGCCGCAGGTGGCGAACGCGGCCTTGCGAGGGACGCTGCTGCCGGCGGCGTCGGGCGGGGCCTATACATTTCGGACGACAGGCAATTTCGTGCTCGACCCGATCCAGTTCCCGGCCGTGATGTGCGACCTATCGCCCTGCTTCGCGCCGGGCGATCCATTCGTCAAGCCGAGGGCGCTCTTCAACGTCTGGGTGGGATATCGCAATCCGTATTACCCGGCACAACAGCTCAAGGCACTGTTCAGGCTTAGCAAGGCCATGCCCAATGGCTCGACGAAGCACGCTTACGCGGTCGACTTCGCCGAGCGCAACGAATTCGTCATCAACCGTGGTTATCAGTTTGACGGCGTGGAGGGATTCGTCGTCGGAGCCGGCCAGACTCAACCCCCGGGCACGGTCAGGCTCTGCCGAAAGACCTACGCCGGGCCCGCGACGAATCGTGCCGACGACTTCATGCTGTTTCTCGACGATTCCACCAGCGGGCCCGTGTGTGCCCAGAACAACGACTGCTACGCGCCGAACGGCAACTGCGGCATCAATGTGGTCTACTCTGAGCCCCTCGGTCTCCCCCTTCACATCGGATACGTGGTTCCGACCTTCAACTCCGCTGACGATGACCAGGACTCCCTGCCGTACGGCCTGGAGATCTCTGAAGGAAGGAATCCCAACGCCAAGGACAATGACATCTTCACGCTCGCCCGGCTGTTTGCCTTTCAGCAGTCCTTCGATTGGAACTATCGATTGGCAGGGGAAGGCGAGGTCAGCTCGCTGGCAAGCCTGCTTTCATCGGGGCAACTGAGCCGGACGCAGTCGGTTCAAAACCACATGTCCGCGGCCGAGCATTTCAACGTATTTGCGCCGATCATTCGGCTCTACAGAGCCTACTTCGTTCGCTTTCCGGATTTCGGCGGGCTCGACTATTGGACGCGACAGTTTCGAGTTGGCGTGCCGCTGTCCAGCATCTCGCAGAACTTCGCTTCGAGTCAGGAGTTTCAGCAGGCGACCGGTGGCTTGTCGAACGCAGGATTCATCACTTACTGTTATCAGGTCGTTCTCGGACGCCAGCCTGACTCCGGTGGGTATAACTACTGGCTCGGCCAACTCGATTCTGGTGCGCGGAATCGGGGGGAAGTCATGCTTGCGTTCTCGGAATCGGCGGAGTATCAGGCGGCAAGCCTCAATCGCGTGTGGATGTCCATGCTCTATCACGGGATGATCAGGCGCACACCCGACCAGGGCGGGTACGACTTCTGGTTGGGCCAACTCGATGCCGGCTGGAGTCTCGATCAGGTGATCCCGTATTTCTTCTACTCCACGGAGTACCGCCTTCGCTTCCTGCCCTCCTGATTGAAGTCGGCCCGCAACTGTCCCGGTCAGGAACGCGGTCCTCATCACTGAGCATCGCCGGAGACTCCCGAATGAAGTCCATTCTCGTATTCGCGCTAACTTTGCTCACGGCAGTCGGCTTGTCCTTCGGCCAGACTCCGCCGCCAACATTTTCCGTCATTCCCGCAAACCCCACTACGAATGACTCCATCGTCGTACGTGTAGATATCGACATTTGCTACATCAGGGCGCCGAACGTGACCTTTGTCGGGACGACCGCAATTACGATTGGCGTCGACTTTACTGTGTGCCCTGCTACTGGTCCGTCAGGGGTGCTGCTGCAAGTTCCTATCGGCAAGCTGCCAAGCGGAACATATTCTGTCGTTCTCAACGCTTTCGGGAACCTCTCCAACTCGACCTCATTTGCGGTGAGCGGCGCCCCTATTCCCGACGGTTCGGGAGGGCTGAGCATCGTTCCTGCCCAACCCAACGATACCGACTACATCTCGATTCGCTTTCTGGGTAGCGGCGCGATCGACTCCGGCGCCTTCCCCCTTGCCTGTCTTCACGGAGATTCGGCCTTTCGCAGG
>CAZNBS010000318.1:0-4637 GCA_964570955.1 uncultured Burkholderiales bacterium
GCTGGCGGCACACTGCCTGGAAGGCGCGCCCCGAGAACGCCTCGAGCAGCGGCTCACGCAGTTCGCTCTTCCACGACGCGCGCACCGAACCGTCCTGCAACGCGCGGAACGCGCTCTTGCCGGCGTGGGCGCGATCCTCGACCGCGGGGCTGCCGTGGATGGGAGCGTCGAGATTGCCCAGCAGCCAGCGCCAGCGCTCGCGCACCTGCCGCAGCAGGGCCAGGGCGGCGTCCGCACGACCGCTGATGATCTCCTGCGGGGACAGACTCTCCGACTCCTGAACCAGCGGCAATTCGCCCGAGAGGAATCGTTCCAGCTCATCGCACAGCCGGATTTTGTTGGTCAGAGACCGCTCGATGTTGATGCGCTCGATGCCGTCGGCGTAGTCGCCCAGGCGCTCCAGCGGAATGACGACGTCCTCGTTGATCTTGAATGCGTTGGTGTGCTTGGCGATGGCGGCGGTGCGCGCACGGTCGAGCCAGAAGCGCTTGCGCGCCTCGGCGCTGACCGCGACGAAACCCTCGGCGCCGCGCAGATTGGCGATGCGCACGATCTCCGATGCGGCTTCGCCCACGGCGTTCTCGTCGTCGCTGACGATATCGGCCAGCAGCACCATGTTGGGACGCGCACCCCGCCGTGCCTTCGTCGCGTAGCCCACGGCCTTGACGTAGCGCGCATCCAGGTGCTCGAGGCCGGCGAGTACGGCGCACGGGTGTGCGTCCAGGTAGCGCTTGATCTCCACGATCGAGGGCACCGCCTCGCGGACCTGGCCGAAGAACTCCAGGCACACCGTGCGGGCATGCGCCGGCATGCGGTGCAGGATGAAGCGCGCCGAGACGATGATGCCGTCGCAGCCTTCCTTCTGCACTCCCGGCAGCCCGCACAAAAACTTGTCGGTCACGTCCTTGCCCAGCCCGGTCTTGCGGAACGCGCGGCCGGGAATCTCCAGCGTGCGCGGGGGCGCCTCGGGCGTGCGGTCGTCCGGGCCGAAGCGCTGGATCGAGAAGCGCGCCACCTCGCAGTCGTGGATCTTGCCGAGGTTGTGTCCGATGCGCGTGATCTCCATCACGCGTCCCGCGGGATCGACCATGCGCCACGACACCAGGTTGTCCAGCGCCGTGCCCCACAGCACGGCCTTCTTGCCCCCGGCGTTCATCGCGATGTTGCCGCCGATGCAGGACGCATCGGCCGACGTGGGGTCGACCGCGAAAACCAGGCCTGCGGCATCGGCCGCGTCCATCACGCGACGCGTGACCACGCCCGCGCCGCATGCAATGGTGGACACTGCGCCATCCACCCCTGGCAGGGCGGTACGCTCGACCGCGCCCAGGCGGTCCAGTTTTTCCGTGTTGATCACCGCCGACAGGGCGGTGAGCGGCACCGCCGCGCCGGTGTAGCCGGTGCCGCCTCCGCGCGGAATGATGGTCAGGTCCAGTTCGATGCAGGCACGCACCAGTTCCGGCACCTCTTCGTCCGTGTCCGGATGGACGACCACGAATGGAAATTCCACGCGCCAGTCGGTCGCGTCGGTGACGTGCGAGACGCGGGCGAAGCCGTCGAAGGCGATATTGTCCTTGCGCGTGACGCGCGCGAGCCGCCGCAGCACGCGTCGTCGCAGTTCCCGCGTCTGCTCGAACTGCGCGGCGAAGCGATCCACCGCCGCGGCTGCCATCTGGAGCAGCGCACCCACCTGGTCGTCGCCGTTGGTGCGGCGCGCCTCGATTTCGCGCAGCCGGTGGCGCATGGCCTCGACGAGCGCGTGCCGTCGGTCCCGGTTCGCCAGGAGGTCGTCCTGCAGGTACGGATTGCGGACCACCGCCCAGATGTCACCCAGCACCTCGTACAGCATGCGCGCGGAACGTCCGGTGCGTCGCTGTGCCCGCAGGTCGTCCAGCAGGCGCCAGGCATCCGCGCCCAGGATTCGGATGACGATCTCGCGATCCGAGAACGAGGTGTAGTTGTAGGGGATTTCGCGCAGCCGGGCAGTCATGCCAAGGGATTGAGGGGCGTGACAAACAGCGACCGATCATAGCACTGCCGCAGCGCACAATCGCCCGCGTCCGGGCATGGGAACTCACAGTGCCGCCTGGGCGACGACCCAGTAGCGGGCGAACTTGCCGATCGCAATGAGAGCCGCGCTGCGTGCGAGCGGGAGACGCAGCCAGCCCGCCGCCACGCACAGCGCGTCCCCGATGACCGGCACCCAGGACAGGAGCAGGATCGGTGGGCCGCCCCGGCGTGCCCAGCCGAGCGTCCGCGCCGAGGGCGTGTAGCGCTGCGGAATCATTCGCCCCAGCGCATAGGACGTGAGCGCACCCAGCGTGTTTCCCAGCGTCCCGACCACGAGGGCGGGCACGTACAAGGAAGCGTCGCGCGCGAGCACGGCGTACAGAACCAGTTCGGAGCCGCCGGGCAGGACGGTGGCGGCGAGGAACGCGCTGGCGAACAGGCTGGCGAGCATCGCCAGGGTGGGTGGATCCAAGGCAGTCGGATGCGCGGGGAGAGCCGCGGATTGTGCGTAGTCCGCGCCGATCGATCAATGCCTGCCGCGGCTCCCGTCAGGGCGTATCACATCGCCCTGGTACGATCGGGGATGCCATGCGCCGCCCGCCTGCGTTAGACTCGCGCCTCACCGCGTCCGGCTCGTCGCACGGTATGCCCACGCGGCGAATGCTGGCGCCCAAGCCGACACGAGACGAAGCGGCCCGACCTGCCACGCAACACAACGAATGGGAAACGCAGTCGTCCGAAGAGGCCCTCCAAACCGTGAAATCCCTGCTGTCCATCTCGCGCGCCATCGACGCGCTGAACGAGGCCGTCGGACGCGTCGTCCTGTGGCTGATCCTGATCATGGTGATCGTCAGTTCGGGCAATGCGGTCTCCCGCTACCTGTTCAACGTGAGCTCCAATGCCTTCCTGGAATTGCAGTGGTACCTGTTCGCCGCGGTGTTCATGTTCTGCGCCGGCTACGCGCTGAAGCACAACGAACACATCCGCATCGACGTGATCTCGTCGCGGTTCTCGCCACGCACGCGTGCGTGGATCGATATCTTCGGCACCACCTTCTTCCTGTTCCCAGTGATGGGCTACATGATGTGGCTGTCCTGGCCGGCGTTCGCCAACGCCTGGGTCAGTGGCGAATTGTCGAGTAACGCCGGCGGCCTGATCCGCTGGCCGGCCCGGCTGATCATTCCCGTCGGCCTGTTCCTGCTCGTGCTGCAGGGCGTTTCGGAACTGATCAAGCGCATCGCATTCCTCAACGGGCTGATCCCCGATCCCCTCGAGAAGCAAGGCGCCCCGCACGCGCCCCTGCAATCCGAACAGGCTGCACAGCAATGACCCAGTTCATCATCGATAACATTGCGCCGCTGATGTTCGCGGCGCTGGTCGTGTTCCTGCTGCTCGGCTACCCGGTCGCGTTCGCGCTCGGCGCCATCGGCCTGATCTTCGGCTTTCTCGGCGTCGAGCTCGGCCTGCTGCACCCGGCCCTGTTCCAGGCGTTACCGGAGCGCATCTTCGGCATCATGGCCAACGACACCCTGCTGGCGGTGCCGTTCTTCACCTTCATGGGGTTGATCCTCGAGCGCAGCGGCATGGCCGAGGACCTGCTCGACACGATTGGCCAGCTGTTCGGGCCCATACGCGGTGGCCTGGCCTACGCTGTCGTTTTGGTCGGGGCTCTGCTGGCAGCGACCACAGGCGTGGTGGCGGCATCGGTCATCTCGATGGGCCTGATCTCGCTGCCCATCATGCTGCGCTACGGCTACAACCGGCAGCTCGCGACCGGCGTGATCGCGGCGTCGGGCACGCTCGCGCAGATCATCCCGCCCTCTCTCGTGCTCATCGTACTGGCCGACCAGCTCGGCCGCTCGGTAGGGGACATGTATGCCGGGGCACTGTTGCCGGGCCTGGTGCTCACCGGCCTGTACTTGGGATACGTGTTCGCGCGGACGATCGTTCAACCGGACTGCGCGCCCGCGCTTCCCCCGGAGGCTCGAACGCTGCGCGGGCTGAAGTTGATGCGCCGCGTGCTATTCGTGCTCGTGCCGCCGCTGACCCTGATCTTCCTGGTTCTTGGCACGATCTTCCTGGGCATCGCCACCCCGACCGAGGGCGGTGCGATGGGTGCAACCGGCGCTCTGCTCCTTGCGATGATCAATCGCCGGCTGAACTGGTCACTGCTGCGTCAGGCAATGAACACCACGGCCAAGCTCAGCTCGTTCGTCATCTTCATCCTGATCGGATCGACCGTGTTCGGCTTGACGTTCCGCGCCGTGAACGGCGACCTGTGGGTCGAGCATCTGCTGACCGGACTGCCCGGCGGCCCGACCGGCTTCCTGATCGTCGTCAACATCCTGGTCTTCCTGCTTGCGTTCTTCCTCGACTTCTTCGAGCTGGCCTTCATCATCGTGCCGCTGCTCGCACCGGTCGCCGACAAGCTCGGCATCGACCTGATCTGGTTCGGGGTCCTGCTCGCAGTGAACATGCAGACCTCGTTCATGCACCCGCCGTTCGGCTTCGCGCTGTTCTACCTGCGCAGCGTCGCGCCCAAGGAAGTGAAGACCACCGACATCTACTGGGGTGCGGTGCCTTTCGTCGTCATCCAGCTGGCGATGGTGGGTCTGGTGATCGCGTTC
>CAZNBS010000318.1:4647-5004 GCA_964570955.1 uncultured Burkholderiales bacterium
TACCTGCGCAGCGTCGCCCCGGCGAAGGAGTACGTGGACAAGGTGACCGGCAAGCTCACGGCGCCGATCAGGACGGGCCAGATCTACTGGGGTGCCGTGCCGTTCGTCGTCATCCAGATGATCATGGTGGCGATCGTGATCGCCTTCCCCGGCCTGGTCACCAGCAACCTCGAACATAACAAGACCGATCCGAGTAGCGTGGAGATCGTGATCCCGCCCTCCGGCTACGAAGTGGAGGACGAGCCGTTCCCGGGCGCGATGGGGGATGAAGAGGAAGGGGGCGACGTCGAGGATGACCTCAGCGACCTGGAGGCGGCATTCGGTGCGCCGGAGCGCGATGGGGAATCGTCCACGTCG
>CAZNBS010000319.1:0-4991 GCA_964570955.1 uncultured Burkholderiales bacterium
AAGGCCTTGTCCTCGATGTTGAGGTGAGTGGGGACTTCGTGGCGTTGCACAGGCATCTCCTCATCGGTGTTCGAGGAGAGCGTGCCAGTCGTGATTCCATGGGCGTTCCAGGATCGCGGCCGATCCGTTCCAAGGCCTGCGCTTCTGTTCCAAGTTCGCTCCAACCGGCGGTGGGCCGGGGCTCATCTTGGGCGACTCAGAAGGAGTGTGCTTTACCATGAGCCCGCAACCTACGATGGACGACGACTTCCAAACACAACCGCCGACAGCAGATTCCCTCGTTCGCGTGAGCCGTGACCGGGTCGTCGAAGCCGCTCGCGGCGCAGCCGCCGCCGCAGGTCGCCCAATCTCCCGTGGAGACTTCGAGCGTGCCACCGGCATTAGTCAGTACCATATCTATCGGCTATTCCCGGACGGCGGCTGGTCCGAGGTCAAGCGTCTGGCCGGGATCGATCGTCATCCAAAGGCGAACGAGCCACTATCCGACGACAGGCTTCTTGGGGCCTTCCATGACGTCGTCCGTGAACGGGGCGAAATCCCCACGTGGGCCCTATTCGCATCAAGGTCTCGTGTCTCCGCCGATGTACTTAGGAAGAGGTTTGGTGGCCTGCAGGGCACGTTGATTCGGTACCGTGATTGGCTGCTGTTGAACGATCCAAGTTCACAGCTGCTGGATGCACTTCAAGCTCGTACCCACAACGAGTCGCCGCCCCCGCCAATGGCACTTGGAGCCGAGGGCGACGCCGGTTCCCTGTGGAACCCGCCTGGCAAGGTTGCGGGTCCCGAATTCGGGCCGCCCATCAACTTTCGAGGGTTGCGCCACGCCCCCATCAACGAGCAGGGCGTAGTTTTCCTGTTTGGCATGCTTGCGTATGAGCTCGGTTTCATCGTCGAGGCCGTGCACGCCAGCTTTCCTGACTGCGAGGCGAAGCGCGCGATCGATAAGCAGCGCCAACGTTGGCAGCGAGTCCGGATCGAGTTCGAATACGAAAGCCGCACATTTCGTGACCACGGCCATGATCCGGCTGGGTGCGACCTTATCGTCTGTTGGGAGCACAACTGGCAGGACTGTCCGCTTGAGGTAGTCGAGCTTCGCAGGGCAATCGCCCAACTGGAGCCATGACGCAGCGGCTGGCCGGTGCGAAGTCGGCGCAGCCCGACGAGGCTCCCCGCGTGGCCGGCAGGCCCTGTTTGGTTGGCTGGGTGTTGTGCGAGGTTCGGATGACGGCCCCGAGTCTACGTGCTCCCACGGCCGGATCTTCTTCATTGGTCGTTTCGTCCGCGTGACTCGCGGTATCTTGATACGATCCCGGACTGTGCCAACCTTGAAGTCCGGCCGCTTCCCTCCCCCGCGATCGTGGGAAGAGTTCGAGATTCTCTGCGCCGACCTCTTCCGCCACGTGTGGAAAGACCCGGGGACGCAGAGGAACGGACGGACCGGCCAGCCACAGCATGGCGTGGACGTGTTCGGTCGACCCGATGGAGGTCCCCACTACTCCGGGGTGCAGGCGCGAAACAAGGTCTACCTGCCGAGTGCGGTAACGGTCGCCGAGCTGCGCGAGGAGGTCGAGAAGGCCAAGGGCTTCGTGCCCGCGCTGAAGAGTTTCGTCCTCGCGACGACGGCGCCGAACGACGCGACGATCCAGGAGGAGGCGAGGCGGCTGACCGAAGCCAACGAAGCTGATGGCCTCTTCTCCATCGAGGTGTGGGGCTGGGATGAGATTGAGTCGCGCATGGCCGAGTGCCCGGACGTGGTAATAAATCACTACCCACAGTTCGCGCTGGCCAAAGGCGCGACCGACAAGGAAGGGCATCCGGACGTGGAGGGACCGCCCACGTTTACCATCGAACACCAGCCCGACTCTGAGGGCTGGATTCACCTGAAGGTCACCAGCCTCACCGGCCCCGGAGAGTTCTACGCCGACGTCACAGAGCTGCATGGCTCTCGATCCGCCGAGACCACACCCTTTCCGGTGAAATGGCGCGGGCCGAACGTCGAGCGGAAGTTCGTCCCCCGTGACGGTCTAATCGACCTGGGCCGCTTCCTCTGGCATCCGGCTCCAGACATCAACGCCGACGATAGCGGCGTCATCTTCGTCCGTATGCACGGAAAGCTCCGAAACGGCTGGGACAGCGGCTATTGGGAGCTGTTCAGCTACTTCAAGCCTGATGGTTGGGTGGTGGAAGCCGCCGACCACGTTCCGGACGATCCAACGATGCCGACGCATGTGCGGCTCTTTTTCGAAGAGATTCGGCTGGTCGTACGAGTCGTCAGACTCGACTCCGATGAGGAACACAAGTGGCGAGTCACCCTTGGGTTCGTGCATCCGACTCAAGACGCGAGCGGGAGATGGATCCTGCCGGCCAAGGGCGACGAGCGCGAGCGGGTGGAGGTTGAGGAAACCCCATAATTGTCGTGGCTAGAGTTTGTGGCAGGGCACGAACGGCTCGGCCTTCCCGTTATCGAAGAACTGGCGGCGCAGCTTGGGGAGCTCGTTCCTGGCCTGTGAGGCCCCCAACCCCTTCAGGCCCCGGATGCCTTTGACTTTGTCCAGTTTGAACCTGCCCTTAGCGACGACGGGACAAATCCTAATCACGTTTCCGTGAGCAAGCACCGTCAACGCCGTCCCGAGCGAGGCGGAGGACTGAGCGGTCATGAACACATCGGCCAGCTTGGGGCCCCAAAACATCCATCCGAGGCCGCCATGGCGAAGAATGCCAGCATCGAACGGCTCGGCGGTGCATCCAAGACTCAGAACGTGAACCTCGTCCCGCGACCATCCCAACATAGCTGTTGCCTCCACCGCCGCAACGCCGGCTGGGTTATTCGCCCAGATCCCTCCATCAATAAGGGGCAAGCCGCTCCAGTGGTCATGCGCAGGGAAGTACGTTGGCGCCGCTGCCGTAGCCATCGCCACGTCAACCACTTTCTCCTTGAAGTCTCGCTCGAGTTTCGGGTGGTGGGCGGTCTTATATAGGTGGATCTCGCCGGTTTCGAAGTTGACGGAGGGGATAACGAGCCTGGTCTTGGCCTCACCTAACCGCCGTTCGCCGAATGCATCCGTCAAAAATCCCTTCAGTGGCTCACGGCTGTACTTTGCAAACACCGCGCCCGAGAGCCTGCCGAACCGCCCGCGCGGCGCGAAGACATTTGGCCCCATCCTCTCGTAGAGGTCGCAGATTTCTTGGGCAGACATGCCGAGCCCGAGACCCAAAGCGATGATGCCGCCTGTCGACGTTCCCACGATGAGGTCGAAGTACTCGGCGACCGGCGTCCCGAGAGAATCCTCGACGGTCACGAGGAACGATGCGGGGAACACACCTTTGATACCGCCACCATCAATGGAGAGGATCTTTCTCATTGAACCCTCACGCGTAAGCCGGGAAGTAGTCAGCGCCCAACAGATTCTGCCAGAGGCGCACAGCCAACTGCTTATCTGTTGCGTTACTGGCTGCGCAGGCGATCGCTGCCCACTGACGGACGTGCCCGTGGAACTCCGCCCAGGAAAGCCAAGACCATTCAGCCGCGGTGAAGATGTCCCGATCACCGCATGGCGTGTAGATGTTCATCTTATACCAATCTTCAGCGGCGATCGTGGCCAAGTGATTGAGGATGCGGCAAATGTAGTCAGCGGGCGAGCCACCGTATACCTGATCGATTACTTGGAACAGCAAGCACTCCAGATGGAAGGAGACCGCATCGACTCCATGAAGCGTTCGGAGGTGTTTCACGACCTTTATCATGGGTATGAACGTGCCGGATACTTGAGCTCGCGCATTCTTGTTGCTCAACCACCATTGATGGTATCTCGCGTACCCATCCTCCCATTGCGCGCGCTCAGGTCGATAGAGCGCGAACGGCTCCTTAGAGTCATCGGGGTAGTGTTCGGCTTTGTAGACGACGGGAAGTATCTCGACCTTAATCCCTAGATCGACCTTCACACACATGCTGGTCCGGTTATAGCGCACCTTATTGCGATACCGCCCGTCACTAAGGAGCGGGGCTGCGATAGTGTGGAAAATCGAGTCGCGGGTCCAGATTGGCGCACCGAATTGTGGAGGGGCCGGCGGTCCCCCGATGGTGAGGTCGCAAAGCGCAACGACATCGACATCGTTGATAGTGTATATGGCCGTCTGTTGGCGGTATGACCCTTGGAGGAAGCACTTAGGCCGCAATGCCGCAGCGAGGCCGCCGCGGTTTTCGATCAAACCCTTGATTGTGTTGTACTCGCTCGACGCTTGGGCTTCGAAGCTCGGAGACGGATTTAACCTATTGAAGAAGTAGCCGAAGTGCGCCGAGAGTGCATGTTGAGCCAAAAGAGGATTCCCCCGCCTGGTTCTCCGGACGCTGCCCTGACCTTCTTGTCCGGCCCGGCTCGGGTTCACGAGGCGCGGAGGGGGTCAAGCTAGTTTAGCACATCCGTTCCACATCGCTTCAATCCGCCGTACGAGGTCGCCCCGGCCTTGCTCGCGCTGATGCTCCAACGGTGGCCATGAGTCGGACGACGAGGCGGAAGAGTCGGGGGTGAACCGAAGAGACAGACTTGGTGCGGCAACGTGGGCGAACGAGAGGCGGAAGCCACGAAATCCCGCGACCCTGCGGAGTCCGCGGTGTGGAGAGGCCGCTGGAACGAAATAAGAGCGAAGTTGGAACAGGCACCCCGAGATTGGAACAGGCGACGCGGAATCCTGGAACGCTGAGGGAACGCCCTCTCGCAAGCTGACTCATCACGGCCTCCTGGCCGCTGGAGTCAGACATGCGCATCCTTGTCCTCGCCGCCTTTGCAATAGGATTGGCCGGCGCGCTGGTGGTCGGAGCAGCCTCTGCGACCGCGCAGGAGGCCGACGACACGCTGGACGAGCTGTCGTCGGCCGGCATCCCTCTCCTCAACAGTCCGCCTGCGCCAGCCCCGCAGCAGGTCCCACCTGGCCAGCCTGGCCCGGAAGGTCAGCCGCCACCTGACACGCTGGTCGACCTCCCGATCCCCGAC
>CAZNBS010000320.1:0-731 GCA_964570955.1 uncultured Burkholderiales bacterium
CAATCGTTGCGCGCCTCGCTCGCTCGCCTGGTCGGCGTGGAGGCGCCGGTGCAGCGGATCGACCCTGGGGATCGCTGAACCGCAGAGGCGAAGGCGCGCGGCGGCACGCCACGCTACACTGCGCCATGCTCGAAGACACGCTCAAGCTGGTGCTCGACACGGCGCACGGCACGCCCTGCGCGGCCCTGCCGCGCACCCTCGATGCGCTGTTCGAGCGCCTCGTCCGGGCCGAGTCGGCCGAGCATGCCGCCGGCGTGGAGGACGAGATCTGGGCGCAGTGGCTGCGGCATCCGCAACCGGTCGCGTGCGAGGCACTGGAGCGGGCCGGCCAGGCGATCGCCGGCCGCAATTTCGAGGAGGCCGGGCGGCTGCTCGACCGCATCGTCGAGGACTTCCCGGATTTTGCCGAGGCATGGAACAAGCGCGCCACGCTGCGCTTCCTGCAGGGGCGCGACAGCGAAAGCGTGCACGACATCCGCCGCACGCTGCTGCTCGAACCGCGTCACTTCGGTGCCATCTGCGGATTCGCGCAGATCTGTCTGCGTCACGACCGCGGAGACCTCGCCTTGTTCGCGCTGCAGCGAGCGCATGCGCTGCACCCGACCATGGATTCGGTCAACGAGGCCATGGCGCAACTGGCCATGAGAACCCGCGGACCGGCGCATTGAACGCCGGACGCACCACCCGGAGTAGAAAGAGCATGTACGACCTGCTGATCGAGGGCACACGCG
>CAZNBS010000320.1:741-4978 GCA_964570955.1 uncultured Burkholderiales bacterium
TCGCACCGGATCAGCGAGCGCGGCGACCTCACGCTAGAGCAGGCCGTGCAGGCCATCACCAGCCGGGTGGATACTCGCGCCCTGGGGCTGCACGGGGTATGGGTGAACGGCACGCAGGTCGTGGACGAGCGCGGACCGATCGCCGATGCCGGCAGACCCGGCCGCCTCATGCGCGAGTTCGACGCGTGAGCGCCCCGACACACGGCGGTGACGCGTTGTCGCAGGTTGTCGCGTTCTACGATGCGCATCCCATCAACGAGGAGCAGATCCTGCACACGCTGCAGGCGCGTGGCATCCCGCTCGAGGGACTGACCGAGGACACGCTCAAGGAGTTCGACCAGGACCATTTCGGGGGCACCGCGGTCAACGACATCCTGGCGCAGGCGGCCGGACTGGATCCGTCGCACCACGTGCTCGACGTATGCAGCGGCATGGGCGGACCGGCGCGCTACTTTGCGCACTACTACGGCTGCCGCGTGACCGGGCTGGACTTCACCTACACGCGCTACGTCGGGGCCCAGCGCCTGACCGAGCTGGTCGGCTTACGGCATCGGGTGGATTTCCGCCACGGCAACGCGCTCGACATGCCCTTCCCCGAAGCCAGCTTCGACGTGGTCGTGGGGCAGGAGGCGTGGTGCCACGTCCCCGACAAGCCGCGGCTCATCGCGGAATGCGTGCGGGTGCTCAAGCCCGGCGGTGTTCTCGCCTTTACCGACATTCTGCGGCGCGACGCGCTGAGCGCGGATGAGATGTCGCGCCTGCGGCGTGAGATGACCTTTCCCACACTCGAAACGCTAGACGGCTACCGCGATCTGCTCGCGTCGCACGCTTGCGCGCTCCAGTTGCGCGAGGACCTGAGCCAGGAGTGGGCACGCATTCTTCTCGCCCGCCTGGCGATGTATCGCAGCCTGAAACAGGAGACGGTGCAGAAGTTCGGCGCTGCGCACTTCTCGCGCTGGGACGACACCTACGCGTTCTTCGTCGGCCTCTACGGCGAGGGGAAGCTGGGCGGCGGCCGCTTCGTCGCGCGCAAAGTCTGAGCTGCACTACATCCGTGCGAGCTTCTCGAGCGTTGGTCCGCTGACGCGGAACATGGTCCAGTCTTCCAGCGGCGCCGCACCGAGCGCGCGATAGAAGTCCCACGCGGGCGTGTTCCAATCCAGCGCGGCCCACTCGAAGCGCCCGCACCCGCGCTCGTGCGCGATGCGCGCCACCGCCAGGAATAGCGCCTTGCCGTAGCCGTTACCGCGCGCCGCCGGTTCGACGAAGATGTCCTCCAGCCACAACCCGCGACGGCCCAGGAAGGTCGAGAAATTGTGGAAGAACACAGCGAACCCGACCGGCATGTCGCCCGCATAGGCGAGCAGGGCTTCCGCGCCCGGGTGTTCGCCGAACAGGGACTCTCTCAGGCCTTGCGCCGTGGCGCTCACCAGGTGCTCGAGTTTCTCGTACTCGGCGAGGCGGCGGATGAAATGCAGCACGACGTCGACGTCCTGCCCGTTGGCGGCTCTGATGATGAAATTGTCACCCATTGCGTTCGCTCCGAATGCCCCGCGCCGTCGACGGCGCGGAAGAACCGATCCGATACGCAACGTCGCGTATCGCAGCCAAATACCCAAACTGGGACATTAGAACTTTACAGCGTTCGTGATCGCCAGTAGAACTACGCTGGTATAAATTGCACTTGGCAGCAAGCCAGCATTGGCGGGGACGTTCAATCATGACAACGACCAATTCGAACACCGCACCGGATTTAGGGTGGCTGCTTGAGGAGTTCATTCTGTGGAACATGAACCGCACGCGCGCCATGTTCGACGGCGATATCGACTGCGCGCTGATCCTCGGGGAGATCGCCCACCACAACCGACAGACGCAGTTTGCGCGCAGCCACGCTGAACGTGTCAAGGCGGGTGGGGCGCAGGATCCGCCTCTCTCACCCGCGAATATCCGCGGCATCAGTCGCGCGACCGGCATCCCGCGCGAGACGGTGCGGCGCAAGGTGCAACGCCTTGCCCAGCAGGGTTGGTTACGCGTCGGGCCAGAGTGGCACTTGTTCGCGACGCCGCCCGAAGTCCCGGAGTTCGAGCGTGAGACGCTGATCCGCTTTCTCGAGGTTTCCGCGGCTGTCTGCGCCTCGATGAAGCAGGATGCCCAGACCGATCCTCAACTGAAGAGCCTGCTCGCCAAGCTCGATATGCGCGCCCTCCAGCAGGACGCCCGCGACGCGTCCGGCAGACACGCACCGGAATAGCGCGCAGCGCCCCAGCCCTCACTGGCCTGGGTGTCATTCTCCCTCACCCCGCGGCGGGGCACCGCCCTGGGTGTACGCAAACATCTATCCACATCGCCAGCGCGCCAACGATGGGTTTCCTCGCGCCGGGCACGCCGATGTCGCGACATGTTGCGCTGAATCAAATACAGGTCCGATCCGCTTCGCATAATGCACTCGTCAGTTGCACGGCGGAGTCGCAGGGCGAGTAGTTTTTACTCGCATCCACGACACAGCATTCAACCCATCCTCTTTCGCGCAGAATCGACCATGGCTGGTGCACGTCCGATCAATTCCACCAACATCCCCCGCGCCGCGGCGCAGGTCGCGACGCTGGAAGTTCCGTTGGCCACGGACCGATTGCCGCTCCCCATGGCTGGCCCCCATTTCAGCACGCTGATCGAAGGGGGTGCTGAGCGCACGCCCGGGTCTGGTCGTGCTGGTCGACGCTCCCGACCGGAGATGGAACTCGGCATGCGCACTGCTGTCTTTGAACGGTTCTTCAGCACTCGCTGCGACGGCTTGAATCGGGACTACCTATCGCGAAGACCATCGTGCACGCGCACGGCGGCGCATGCCGATGCGCTGTCTCCCGCCATGGCCGGCGCGCCGGCCGAGCACGACGACGCCGTGCGCGAACGCCACGTGCACTGGCGCGGGTTGGCACGCCGCTTCGTGCAACCGCGCGAGACGATGATGTGCCGGGGGGTTTCGACCGGGATGCTGGATGAGCGGAGCGCCGGCCGCCTCGGAGTGGCCGGGAAGCCCGTGAAGGTGCATCGCGGTCAGGTGATGCAGGCCTGGCGTGCGCTCGGTCATCCAGTGGGTGAACGCGGGGGACAGTCTCGATGCATCACCCGCGCTGCGCACGCCGGTGTTTTTGCTGCGCACGCCGGTGTTTTTCAGGATTCGGAGTTCGCGCCGCTGGCGACGGCACCATTGGGACCTCGGTCCCAATGGTGCCGTGCCAGGACGCTGATCAGGCTTGGCCGTCTGCGGAATTTCCGCCAAACCCGCTCGTTCGGGCGGATACCGGGGCGAGCCGACATTGCTGCACCACAAATGGAGATCGAAGAATGAACAGTCGCTTGAAGTTGCCACTCAAGATCATTGTCGTCGTCCTGGCGGGCGCGCTCGCAGGGGGATGCGGCACCATGACGGGCGGCCCGGGCACTCCCCCGGTCGGCACCACGCACGTCGATGACGGCTTGAAAGAGGATACGAACGCGCTGGTCCGGGACTTCAATCCGCCGGCACCGCAGGCTGCGGAAGCACCCGCCCCGGCTCCCGAGCCGGCCGCTGCGGCTGCGCCGGCCCCGCAGGAACCGCAGGAGCCGCAGACCCGCACGGTGCGTGTGGCCGACGTTCCGCCGCCGTCCGCGCAGCCCGGGCAGTGCTTTACCAAGGTGCTGAACCCCGCGCAGTACGAGATCCAGCAGGTCGAGACCGAGATCAGGCCAGCATCCGAACGCATCGAGTACACCGAGGCCGTGTATGAAGACGTCGAGGAGCAGGTGATCGTCAAGCCGGCGAGCAAGATCATCGAAGTCGTTCCGGCGGAGTACGAGGAAGTCGAGGAACGCGTGCTGGTGCGCGAAGCCTACAAGCGCGAGATCGAGGTTCCGGCGCTGTACAACACCTACTTCGAGCAGGTGATGGAGCGTCCGGCGCGCCAGGTGTGGGAGCCCGGCCGCGGCGCGGTCGAGCGGATCGACGAAGTGACGGGCGAAATCCTCTGCCTGGTGGACGAGCCTGCCGTCTACAAGACCGTCGAGCGCAAGGAACTGGCTCGCGCGGCCACCACCCGCGTCGAGGAAGTCCCGGCCGAGTACGCGACGGTCACGAAGACCGTGCTGAAGTCGCCCGAGACCACGCGCGAGATCGAAGTTCCGGCCGAGACTCAGACCATCACGGTGCGCAAGTTGGTCAAAGCCCCCGAGCCGATCAAGGTCCCGGTCCCCGCCGAGT
>CAZNBS010000321.1:0-4972 GCA_964570955.1 uncultured Burkholderiales bacterium
GTCGCGCGTGGAGGCGCCTCTCACGCACGGAACGCGCGGCGGTGGGTAAGCTGCCCGCGTCAACCCTTTCACCGCATGGTCGTTAGTGCTGACAGTCGGATTCTTCTGTCTGTGGAACCTGCGCGATCGTTGGATGGTCACATTGACAGCCCTGCGATCGATGGCTACGGCGCAGCATGCCGTGACCATCATGCGCAGGAGCACGAACATCGTTTCACGCTGGCTGAGTCAGCCCGGTTGATGCCCGTAACCGCATCGCCCTTGCTCGCAACGTCGAGCGCCAAAGCCGGCCTGATCTCCTGGGAGCCGGTGGGCCGCAAAGCTCGGAGATACACGTAAGCTCGCAGTACACGTCAAGGCGACGAGCGCCGCTTTGCCGCAGCCTTCGAGTGCGGCATGCCGTCGTCGATCACCCGTCGCCCGCACTTGCGGACGACCGCGCTATTCCCCTGCCCCAACAGCAAGCCTAGTCGCAGACAGATTCGCTCTGCGCCAGTCGAGCGGTCCATTCGCTTTGCATGAAGCATGCTTCCTGAGTAGATCGTAGCGGCACCAGCGAGTACGCACCCTGCTGCAACCTTGCCGCGTCACTGCGGCAGCAACTCTGCGCCAACCGCATCGTCACTACGGGCGATGCCGGTAGTGACGATGCGCACGATGCCCCAGCCGTCAAGACCTTACCGGCGACTGGCGCAAGTGACGACCCCACGTGACGGGCTCCCTGACCCGTCGTCAACCTCGGCCGCGCAACGCGACCCGACCTCTCGCCCGCTCTCCGCGGGCTCCGTGCAACGCCGCGCCGAAAAGGCGCCCCTTCGAGCCCTGGGTCAATGGCTCACGCGATGAAGCGACTTCCCACAGGAAGCGCCATCGACGCCAATGCCGCGTGCCGCGGCGGCGAGCAGCAAAGGAACGGCACAAAACGGGAGTGGTGTCCCGAGTCCCTTGTAGATCCCGACACGCCAAGCGTTCGGGACGGGCAGAAACACTAAGCGGACAGATTACGCACACCAGCAGCAGCGAAAAGGGCAGAAGCAAAGAGGCGGCAAAGCGAGAAAGGAAATGAACCTGGCGAAGAGCGGATGCGGGACCTGAACTACGAATTGAAACAGCTATGCCGTCGCAACCGCGACGGCAGCTTCGCCACGCAGCGCGACCGCGAGCGGGTGCTCGACCAGATCGCCAATCAGCTCCACGACTGGGGCTATCGACACATGGGTGCGGCGAGCCTCAAGGCGAAGCACGTCGAGCGCCTAGTCGCGAGCTGGAAGGCATCGGGTCTGGCGATCGGGACGATCAAGAATCGCATGGCGGAGCTTCGATGGTGGGCCGAGAAGATCGGCAAGGACAAGGTCGTCGCCAGCGACAACACGCACTACGGTATCGGCAAGCGGCAGTACGTGACCAACGCCAGCAAGGCGCGCGACCTCACGACGGGCGATCTGTCGAGGGTCGCCGATGCCTACACGCGCATGTCGCTGCAGCTGCAGGTGGCGTTCGGATTGCGTCGAGGGGAATCGATCAAGATCCGGCCCGAGTGGGCCGATCGAGAGGACCGGCTCGTCCTCAAGGACACCTGGACCAAGGGTGGGCGCGCTCGCGAGATTCCGATCCGCAACGATGAGCAGCGCCGGGTTTTGGACGAGGCGAAGCGCATCGCCGGCAGGGGCAGTCTTATCCCGGCGGAATTGCGCTACGTGGATCAACTCCGGCGCTTCGAGCATCACTGCGACAAGGCGGGCATCCATCGGGTGCACGGGCACCGTCACCAGTACGCACAGGTGCGCTACAAGGAGATCACCGGCTGGGCCGCACCCGCCGCGGGCGGGCCGCGCTCGAAGGACCTGTCTCCGGCGCAACGATCGCTCGACCGCGAAGCGCGCCTCACGATCAGTGAGGAGCTCGGGCACGAACGCCTGGCGATCACCTCGGTTTATTTGAACTTAGGTAAGTAGATTTTTGTGTGCAGTCATCGTCGTAGCTCCTGGATCCGCAAGAATGGATCAACGCGGGCGAGCGGGGGCGATCGTCACTCGAATTCACGCGGAGCAGCGTGCGATGCGATGCGTGCGACCACGTCGGGAGAGGAGGGTTGCCTGTCCCTCCGCAAAAGCATCACGCGCGCCGCCGCGTACTCCTCGCGCACCCGCGAGGCGATCAGCGTTTGGCGATCGCCAGAAATGTGCCGGCAATCGCCAGCACCCACCCCACGTCACACAGCACCAGCAGACGATTGGCGTAACCGCCCAACGCAATAACTCCGGGCGGAACGTGATCGGGCGCGGGCAAGTCCGGTCCCATGGGCACACCGGCCTTGCGGAACCCCGCAAACATCACGGCCATCGCCGCCGCCATCAGAATCGCACTGATCCAGGTCGCATGCGATGCGGCCAGGATGGCGTTCGCGCCGGATACCCAGGGTTCACGCCCCGCCAGGTGATAACCGAGGATCAGGGCAGCAATCGGTAGCGTGGGTACGCCGAGTGCGAACGCGAGGCCATGGAGCTTGTGCTTCACGTCGAAAAGGCCGCCCATCGCAGCGCCGATTGCCGAAATCGCGAGCAACACCACCGCGATCCGAGCCCACGGTCCCGTGACAACGCCCCACAGCAGGACCGACAGAAGCGCGGTGCTCAGCGCCCACAGTTGAAAGAAGGCCGTTAGTAACCACCCATGACGCCCAAGCGCATACTCGCTGACCATCCGCCAGGATGGATGGAACTCTGGGCTCACAAAGTGCAGCGCGAACAAACAGAGCAGCGAAAGAACGCCTGCCAGCAGCGACCATTGCGCGAGTAGGGCGCTCATGGCTGTTGCTTGTCCGCGACGACGGCGAGGAGCCGAGCGAGTTGGTCGAGGCAGATGGAAATACCTTGCTCGAAGCCCATCTCGACGATCTTTCGCAATTGATCCTCTGTCGAGTACGTCATCTTGAACTCCACGCGGGTACCGCCGCTTGTGCGGGTGAATACCATCTCGCCTTTCGAGACCGGTAGGTTGGGATTGACGACACCTTGGTCATCGCAAAACGCATCCTCAATGGCGAAGCGCTTCAACGGGTCGATGGTGAGATAGTTCATGCGGCCCCAGTGTTTCTGGCCATCGGGTCCGACCATGGCATAGAGCCAGTAGCCGCCGTTTCTGAAATCCAGGAACTTGGTTTCAGCCCTCCAGGGCGCAGGTCCCCACCACTGATCCAGCAAAGCGGCCTCCGTGTAGGCGCGCCATACCAGAGGCAGCGCCGCATCAAACTCGCGCGAGACCGTGATGCACTTTGCCGCAAAATCCTTCGTCACAAATGTCTTGCTTGCGCTCATGATTTCCTCGACTTGAGTTTCGCCAGGACTTTATCGAGCTGGCTGAATTTCGTTTCCCAGAGTTTGCGGAATGGTTCAATGAAGTCGGCCACCTCCTTCAACTCCACTGGGTTGAAGTGGTAGTAGATTTCCCGGCCGGTCTGTTCCTGCCGTAGGAGCCGGCATTGGGTAAGGATCTGCAGATGCTTGGAGACCGCCTGGCGGGAGGTGTCGAAGTGTTCGGCCAGCGCGTTCGGCGTCATGGCCTGCAGCGCGACCAAGCCAATGATGGCCCTGCGGGTCGGGTCTGCGATCGCCTGAAACACGTCTCGTCTCATGGGTTGAATCTCATTTGCGCAATCGAATGATTGCACTATACATGCAACCGACTGCTTGCGCAATAGGCCTGAACCCAAACCGGATATGGCGCTGCGGACCTGGGCCTGCAGATCATCGCGTCGAAAACTAGCTTTCGATCGGAGCATTTGCATATATGGAACTCACTCCGCCTGCCCGAGCGCAGCTCCGTTCGTGTCGTGGATCGGGTTTCTACGGAGGAAGATGACGGTAGCCACAGTAAACTGAGCTCGGCAAGTAGAAAGCCGCGCGGCAGCGCGGCGCATCGTCTGTGAGCACTGCGAACAGAGGGCGAGCGAGAAAAGAATCGGCACGGCCTTGTGGGCCGTACCGATTGAGCAACCGTCCCGACTGACGGTCAATGGACTGCGGAGCCGGATCGAGGAATCCGGCAGCGGCGATCATGCCGCTTCCGCAAGCTCTTTCCACGCGCCAGAAGGCAGCTCGATCAGCTTGCCGCCCAGCGCTTCGAACTCCGTCGCACGGTCGTAGTCTTCCACTTCGTGCGAGAAGTGCGTCACGGCATTGACCAAGCCGTAGGCGGAAAGATCGCCCTGGACGATGAGCTGGCGCAGCACGCCGGCGCGCTCGGCTTCATTGAGCGTGTAGCGGTTGGCGAGCACCTCGACGGTCTTGACCGGATCGCCGGTGAGCTTGACGTCGAGCGTCTTTTGCATCTTCTGCGCGATCTGCCGGAATGTCGCCTCCGACACCGCCGCTTCGACCACGTCGCGCACCTTCAGGAAGAAGGCCCTGTCGTCCGCGGCCAGGGTATCGTCCCTGAACACGGTGACCGCCTCGTCTTCCGAAGAAAGCGAGCGACCGACGTGCGTCTTGCGAAGCGCGCGGTCCGATGCGATCAGCCCGTTTCGGCACACCAGGCGGTAGACCAGAGGCTGTACCGAGAGCGTGCCCTGGCCGACCTCCGAGTTCGTGATCACAATGCCCGCCTGCACGACATCGCCGGGAGTGATCTCGTACTCGACGCGCGGCGTGACGACCTTGAGGTACATCTTCGTCTCGGTCAGTTCGACTGATTCGAAGCGCGCCTCGGGGAGCCGCTGCAGGATCGGCAGCACGTTCTCCGCCAGATCGTAGTTGTCCAGGCGGCGGTAGCGGTCGGAAAGCACCGCCCTCACCTGCCCGTCCAACGTGCGAATCATCCTGCGGTCACCGTCGGTCTGCAGCCAGGTGTTGACATTGCGGTCCAGAAGCGCCGGCTGCTCCGAGCGCATCCGCTCGAAGTACGTGAAGGGAATCTTCAGCTTGTCGGCGAGCTGGCGGCGCGCGAGATCGGTGACACCGTACTCGCCATCGCC
>CAZNBS010000322.1:0-4965 GCA_964570955.1 uncultured Burkholderiales bacterium
TCGCGATCCTCTTCATCCTGTTCGACCTGGAGATCGCATTCCTCTTCCCGTGGGCCGTCGTCCTCGACCAGATCGGTACGTTCGGATTCGCCGCGATGGTGGTCTTCCTCGCCATTCTCGTGGTCGGATTCGTCTACGAGTGGAAGAAGGGTGCGCTCGATTGGGAATGACCAGCGAGAGTCGACCGACATGAGCATAGAAGGAGTTCTCGAGCAAGGCTTCGTCACCACCACGCTCGACAACGTCATCAACTGGACGAGGACCGGCTCGCTGTGGCCGATGACCTTCGGACTGGCCTGTTGTGCCGTGGAGATGATGCAGGCGGGGGCGTCCCGCTACGACCTGGACCGATTCGGCATCCTGTTCCGCCCCAGTCCGCGCCAGTCCGACGTCATGATCGTGGCGGGGACGTTGTGCAACAAGATGGCACCCGCACTGCGCAAGGTGTACGACCAGATGGCCGAGCCGCGCTGGGTGATCTCGATGGGATCTTGCGCCAACGGCGGCGGCTATTATCACTATTCGTATTCCGTGGTCCGCGGGTGCGATCGCATCGTACCGGTGGACGTCTACGTGCCGGGTTGTCCGCCCACGGCAGAAGCCTTGCTGTACGGCGTCATCCAGTTGCAGAACAAGATCCGGCGAACCAGCACGATCGCACGCTAGCCGAGGAACCGATCGACGCATGTCTTCCAGCCTGGAGTCCCTCAAGAGTGCGTTGACCGAGCGTTTCGGGGTGCGCATCGTTTCCCTCGACGAGCGGCTCGGGGAGCTCACGCTCGTGGTGCGTGCGGCGGATCTGCCGGAAGTCTGCGAGGCGTTGCGCGATGCCGCCGGACTGCGCTTCGATCAACTCGTCGACCTGTGCGGGATGGACTACTCGACCTACGGCGACGGCACCTGGGAGGGGTCACGCTTCGGCGTCGTCTATCATCTCCTATCGCTGGAATCGAACCGGCGCCTGCGCGTACGCACGTTCGCTCCCGAGGACGACCTGCCGATCGTCCCGTCCGTCACCGGCATCTGGCCCTCGGCGGACTGGTACGAGCGCGAGGCGTTCGACCTGTTCGGCATCGTGTTCACCGACCATCGCGATTTGCGCCGTATTCTCACCGACTACGGCTTCGTCGGCCATCCGTTCCGCAAGGATTTCCCGCTATCCGGGCACGTGGAGATGCGCTACGACCCCGATCAGCAACGCGTGATCTACCAGCCGGTGACGATCGAGCCGCGGGAAATCGTCCCGCGGGTGATCCGCGAGGAGAACTACGCCGATAGCGAGCGCAAACCATGACGCTGCGCGGCGCTGTACTGAAAAGCGCCAACCGCAAAGGGCGCAAAGACCTCAAAGGGCTGAACGAAAGTGTGCGGCTTGCGCTCCGTCAAGAGTTTCTTTGCGGCCATGGCGTACTTTGCGTTGAGAGTTTTAAGAGCAGTTAGATGGCAGAGATCCGCAATTACACGATGAACTTCGGGCCGCAGCATCCGGCGGCGCACGGCGTGCTGCGCCTCGTGCTGGAACTCGACGGCGAGGTCATCCAGCGTGCCGATCCGCACATCGGTCTGCTGCACCGTGCGACGGAGAAGCTCGCCGAACACAAGACGTTCATCCAGTCGCTGCCGTACATGGATCGTCTCGACTACGTGTCCATGATGTGCAACGAGCACGCCTACTGCCTGGCCATCGAGAAGCTGCTCGGCATCGAGGTGCCGCTGCGTGCGCAGTACATCCGCGTGATGTTCGACGAGATCACCCGGATCCTCAACCACCTGCTCTGGTTGGGCGCGCACGGTCTGGACATTGGTGCCATGACGGTCTTCCTGTACTGCTTCCGGGAGCGCGAGGACCTGATGGACTGCTACGAGGCGGTGTCGGGCGCGCGCATGCATGCGGCGTACTACCGTCCGGGCGGCGTCTACCGGGACCTTCCGGAGCGCATGCCGCAGTACCAGGAATCGAGTCTGCGCTCGAAGGATGACGTCGCGCGCCTGAACGCCAACCGCCAGGGCTCGGTGCTCGATTTCATCGCGAGCTTCGCGGAGCGATTCCCCAGACTGGTGGACGAGTACGAGACGCTGCTGACCGACAACCGCATCTGGAAGCAGCGCACGGTGGGTATCGGCGTGGTGTCTCCGGAACGCGCGAAGGCGCTCGGATTCACCGGACCGATGCTGCGCGGGTCGGGAATCGAATGGGATCTGCGTAGGAAGCAGCCGTATGAAGTCTACGATCGCCTCCACTTTGACATCCCGGTGGGCGTGAACGGCGACTGCTACGACCGCTACCTGGTTCGCATCGAGGAGATGCGCCAGAGCAATCGGATCGTCAAGCAGTGCGTCGACTGGCTGCGCGGCAATCCCGGGCCCGTCATCGTGGACGACCACAAGGTCGCACCGCCCGGCCGTGTGGATATGAAGTCGAACATGGAAGAGCTCATCCACCACTTCAAGCTCTTCACCGAGGGCATGCACGTGCCGGAGGGCGAGGCGTATGCGGCCGTCGAACATCCGAAGGGTGAGTTCGGCATCTACCTGGTATCCGACGGGGCCAACAAGCCATACCGCCTCAAGATCCGCGCGCCGGGTTTCCCTCACCTGGCGGCCATGGACGAACTGGCACGCGGACACATGATCTCGGACGCGGTCGCCATCATCGGCACGATGGACATCGTGTTCGGTGAGATCGACCGGTAAGTATTGGGTTCAACCACGAAGACATCGAAGACACGAAGGAAAGCGAGTACTCCCAAAATGCCACACCGCAAAGCTCCTGCATCTTTGTCCTGCTTCGTGTCTTCGTGATGAGAGATGAGCATGCTTTCCGATAGCGCTCGCGCGAAGATCGATCGCGAGATTGCCAAGTATCCGCCCGACCAGCGACAGTCGGCAGTCATGTCCGCGCTCGCCATAGTGCAGGAAGAGAACGGACACCTGACCACCGAACTGATGGATCGCGTCGCGCAGTACCTGCGCATGCCCAGTATCGCGGTGTACGAGGTCGCGTCGTTCTATGCCATGTACGACCTCGAGCCGGTGGGAAAGCACAAGGTGCGCATCTGCACGAACCTGCCGTGCGCCCTGTCGGGGGCGACCGAGGCTGCGCAGCACCTGAAGAAGCGCCTGGGGATCGACTACGGCGGCACCACGGCGGACGGGCAGTTCACGCTTCAGGAGGGCGAGTGCTTCGGTGCCTGCGGCGACGCACCGGTCGTGTTGGTGAACAACAAGACGATGCTCATCGGCATGACTCCGCAGCGCATGGACGAGTGGCTGCAGCGCACGCGCGAGGGAGGTGGCGAATCGTGATGCCGACCTCTACCGTGCCGTTCCAGGCAGGCGCGTACGGACCGGACGCGCTCATCATGAAGGACGTCACCGGCGCCAACTGGAGGCTGCCGGATTACGAAGCGCGCGGCGGCTACGAAGCGCTGAAGAAGATCCTGCGCGAGAAGATTTCGCCGGAGGATGTGATCGCCGAGGTGAAGAAGTCGGCGCTGCGCGGACGGGGCGGGGCGGGCTTCCCGACCGGGCTGAAGTGGAGCTTCATGCCGAAGCACTACACCGGACAGCGCTACCTCGTGTGCAATTCGGACGAGGGCGAGCCGGGCACGTTCAAGGACCGGGACATCCTGCGCTACAACCCGCACACGGTGATCGAAGGAATGATCATCGGTGCCTACGCGATGGGCATCAGCGTCGGGTACAACTACATCCACGGGGAAATCTGGGACGTCTACGAGCGCTTCGAGGAGGCACTCGACGAGGCGCGCGCGGCCGGCTACCTGGGCCGCAGCATCCTCGGATCGGAATTCAGCTTCGACCTCTTCGCCCACCACGGATTCGGCGCTTACATCTGCGGCGAGGAAACCGCCCTGCTGGAATCGCTCGAAGGCAAGAAGGGCCAGCCACGCTTCAAGCCGCCGTTCCCCGCGAGTTACGGGCTGTACGGCAAGCCGACCACGATCAACAACACCGAGACCTTTGCGGCCGTTCCGTGGATCATCCGCAACGGGGGCGATGCATTCCTCGGCATGGGCAGACCCAACAACGGCGGCACGAAACTGTTCTCCGTGTCCGGCCACGTCGCGCGCCCGGGCAACTACGAGATTCGTCTCGGCACCCCGTTCGCGAAGCTGCTCGAGATGGCCGGGGGCATGCGCGACGGCCGCACGCTCAAAGCGTGCATTCCCGGCGGTTCGTCGATGCCGGTGCTGCCCGGCGATATCATGCTGGCGACCGACATGGACTACGATTCGATCGCGAAAGCGGGCTCCATGCTGGGCTCGGGCGCGGTCATCTGCATGGACGATCGCACCTGCATGGTGCGTGCGCTGCTGCGCCTGTCCTACTTCTACTACGAGGAGTCCTGCGGCCAGTGCACGCCGTGCCGGGAAGGCACGGGCTGGCTCTATCGCATGGTTCACCGGATCGAGCACGGACAGGGACGTCCCGAGGATCTGGATCTGCTCAATTCGGTGGCGGACAACATCCAGGGGCGCACCATCTGCGCACTCGGCGATGCGGCGGCGATGCCGGTGCGCGCCTTCATCAAGCATTTCCGAGACGAGTTCGCGTATCACATCGAGCACAAGAAGTGCATCGTGACCGAACCCGCCTACGCCTGAGGATGCACGCACGCTGATGGCCAACGTCAACCTGGAAATCGACGGCACGCCGGTGGAAGTGCCCGCCAATGCCACCGTGATGGAGGCGGCGAACAAGCTCGGCATCTACATTCCGCACTTCTGCTATCACAAGAAGCTGTCCCTCGCCGCCAATTGCCGCATGTGCCTGGTGCAGGTGGAGAAGGCACCCAAGCCGCTGCCGGCCTGCGCCACGCCGGTGACCGAGGGCATGAAGGTGTTCACGCACTCGGCACTCGCGGTCGACGCCCAGAAGGGCGTGATGGAATTCCTGCTCATCAACCACCCGCTCGACTGCCCGATCTGCGACCAGGGCGGCGAA
>CAZNBS010000323.1:0-3064 GCA_964570955.1 uncultured Burkholderiales bacterium
CCGGCGAGCGCGCGGCGGATCAGCACGACGCGTCGCGAACTCTCCCAGCCCATCAGGGAGAGCGTGCCGTCCAGTCCCTCCCAGCCCTGTCCGGCGTCCACCCAGCCCTCGTGCTCGAACATCCGCTCGATGTGACGCTTGACGTTCTTCGACAGGCGCAGCTTGAAGAGGTACGACTGGCCTCGCTCTTCGAGCGAGCGCATCACCAGATCCGAGCCGAAGCCGCAGTCGCCGCGCACGAGCTGCGGGCGCTGCTCGGGCGTCATGCCATCGAGCAGGTGCAGCAGGCCCGGCAGGCTGTGGTTGGCAGCGTGCTGGTTGCCCGCCTTCACGTCGATCCCCAGCACCAGGCGGGTGCCCGCCATCAGGTACGTGTGGTAGGCATGCGAGGGGCGCCCGGGCTTGTGCGGGTTGTAGGAGACAACGGCACCTTGCTGGCGTCCGTACAGCGGCTTGATCGTCGTGTCGATGTCCAGGATCCACGGCGCATCGAGCAGCGCGCGGGTGCTGTTGCGAAGGTGCTTGTCCAGCCACGCCATACCGAGATCCGGGTCGATCGCCTTCAGGGCCCGGCGCAGCGCGTCTTCGCTGACGATGCGGTTCATCCCGAGCAGGCCCGGATTGACGCCGTCGCAGCGAATCGCGGTGACGTGGGCGTACCGTTTATGCCCCGAGAGAATCGACAGCAGCCAGGTGCCCAGCACGTCGCCAATCTCGGGCGCGTTCGGGCTCGTGTAATACAACGGGCACTCGTTCTTCCAGCGCTCCCACAAACCGGTGAGCGTGAGAAATTCGATGAAGAATGCGAGTTGGCCCATTGGCGTTGCCGCGCGGCTCGCGTCCCAGCGCACATTAACTCGGCCGCCGGCCGTTTGCAGTCCGACGCTCGGAGTGCATTCCAATTCCGCATTTTTCCGGCGCAATCTCGCCTCACCCATCGGGTGACCTCCGCTGTCGGGCCCAAACACACTGTCCGCAAGGGTCTCCGGCGAGCGGCGCGGCGTCAACTGCCGTGTCTAGGTTCATTGGACGCACCTGGCCGTAGGCCGGTTGTTCCAGCGGGAACTCGACCACCGCATGCTCGATCACCAGATCGGCCCGGTTCTTCAGGCTATATTGGTGCTAGATAGAAGTCGATCGAGAACAACTCGAAGTTGTCCGGGCCGTGCGTGCCGCCGCAGCCGCTGCCGTTGCGCAGCACGCGCAACCTGAATTGCGACGGAGGCTGCGAAGATGGGGAGGCCAGGGCGTCGAGGATCGTGCTGGAGGAGACCACGAACGGCACCGTCTGCAACGAGGCGCCCTGCAATGACACGGTGCCCAGCACGTGGTCATCGGCCATGATCGTGACCGTCGCGTTCTCCGGCCTGGCGCTCCCGGTGGGGTTGCCGCAGGTGAAATCCTGGATCGGTCCGCTCAGGTGGATCGCACCGTCGGGCACCAGACTCATTTGCGCGGTCGCCGAATGCGTGCCCGGTGCATTGCCGCCACCCAGGGTCATCTCCTCGTGCACCTCGACGCCTTCGATCACCGGGAGATATGTCCTGATCGTCAGCCTCGACGCACACAACTGGATGTCCCGGAGCAGGTCGTCGGCGCTGAAGTCGGCCCATGGCGGCAATTCCGGGTCCCTGATCACCGGGTGGCCGAACAGCCAGCCGCCGGTGTTGATGTCGACCAGGAAGCGTTCCTCGCGGAATTCCTCGTCACGGCACGCGGCGTAGGCGATCTTGCGCAACTGCCGCAGGATCGGCGGCAGGACTTCGGTCCAGACTTGCCGATCGGCACTCTCCATGTTCAGCATCTCCGCCGTCGCGGCGATGTCGTACGTCTTGAACTGCTCTGCCCATGCCTGCCGCCAGATCTGCACGTCGGTGAGGAAACCGGGCGCGTTGACCCGATCGATGTAGCTCTCGAGGAAATCGGAGAACTCCGGCTCGAGCACGCTCGCGAGGTCGTCCGCAGAGGCACAATCGGCGCCGGTGTGCATTGCCAGCGCTGCCGCGGCGATGATCGGCTTCAGTTGCGCATTCATCTCGTCGGCCGACGTGGCGCCCGCCAGCACCCGCGCGGTCGTGCTCGCCGCGTTGTACTTCGCGCAGGCCAGCGCCTGCAGTTGTTCCTGCAGCGCCAGGGTTCTCGCCACCTCGTCGTCGATGCTCGAAGCCTGGCACCGATCGCGAGTCGCCTTGAACTGCGAGATCAGCTGGCTGGCCAATTCACCCGAAAGCGGCAGGAGCTTCGCCCGTTCGATGCGCTCTCCGAGGCTGGCCAGTTCGATCTCGCAACTGAGCAGGCCGACGTTGATGAAGTCGCTGCCGGAAGGTGCAGCACGCGGATCGGCCAGATCCTTCACGCTTCGGACCGACTTCTCCCGCTCGATTCCCTTGGGATCCGCCGCCGAGGCATCGGGCGCCGGGATCGCCGCGTAGCCGAGAAACCAGCTCTGGAACGTATAGGTGCGCGTGCGGGCATCGTAAGTGCCCGGCATCGAGGTGCGGCTGTCGGGCGTGCCGAACCACGCGCCGAGCGATACGCCCGGATCGGGCTCCACGGGAAAGGTGGCTTCCAGCGTCGCCGGCAGATGGAGCCGGGTTCCGGCAGGCTCGATCGTGAAGGTGGCGAGCGCACCGCTCAGTGGCGCGGCTTCGCGCAAGACGATCGTTGCAGGCAGATGCAGCGCGCCGGGCGGAACGGTCAGCTTCAGCCGCGCACCGCCGGTCGTGGTCAGCTCGAGCGCACCGCCGTCCTTGGTCACCTGCGCCTGCACCGCGTCCGAACCGGCGGGCACGAGCGCCGCAGGCTCCCCGTCGCCCGAACCGCATCCTGCAACAAGCGCCGACAGAAGAAAAACAGCTGCCGCAACGATGCATTCGTGGAAGCTGCGTCCCATGACACCCTCGCAGGAATCGGCACTTGATACATTCCGATTCTGCCGGCACTGTAAGCAACTGCACAGTCCGGTTTGCCGATGTTTTTCCGAGGAAAAACCGATGGCGCTCGAAAAAGGCTTCCGCATCGGAACGTACGACGTTTTCCCGTTGGAAGGCCGTATCGTCGGGCC
>CAZNBS010000323.1:3164-4943 GCA_964570955.1 uncultured Burkholderiales bacterium
GCTTCCGCATCGGAACGTACGACGTTTTCCCGTTGGAAGGCCGTATCGTCGGGCCTACGGGAGCGCGTCGCGTCGAACCCAAGGCGATGCAGGTGTTACTGGAACTCGCGCGCCACGCCGGCGAATTGCGCTCGCGCCGGCAGCTCGAGGAAGTGGTGTGGCCGCGCGGCTTCGTCTCCGAAGACGCGCTCACGCGCTGTGTCCGCCAGTTGCGCCGCGCGCTGTGCGACGACCCGAGGACACCTGTCCATATCGAGACGATCGCCACGCGCGGCTACCGCCTGCACTCGGCGGTGCATCCGCATGCGGCTGCGTCCAGGGAGCCGACGCCGGGTGAGTCGCTGATCGTGCTGCCCTTCCGACCGGTCTCGGCCGAGGCCGGTGCCGATGCGCTCGTGGCCGATGGGGTGACCGAACTGTTGAGCCTTCGTCTGTGCGGCCTGCACGGCGTGCGCATCCTGTCGCGCACCACGGCCTCGCGGTTCAAGGACGGCAGCGCCACGCTGTCCGAAATCGCCGAGCGAACCGGTGTCGAGTGGGTGGTCGAAGGGACCGTGATCCAGGCGGGCAAGCGGCTGCAGGTCATCGCACGGCTGGTCGACGCGCGCACCGACGCACACGTTTGGGCGGGCGACTACACGGGCACGCTGCGGGATCTGATCGGCGTCCAGAACGAGATCGCCGAGCGCATCGCCGCGGCGATTCACGCACGCCTGACGGGCGACCGGGAAGCCGGCCGCAGCCCGCCGGCGCTCGATGCCACGGCCCTGCGTGAATATCTGCGTGGTCGCCACCTGCTGAGCCGGCGCACCGTGCCGGCCCTGCGCGAGGCGATCGCGGCGTTCGAGGTCGTGACCAGCGCGGCTCCCGACTACGCCCCGGCATGGGCGTCGTGCGCCGAGTGCGAGCTGCTGCTGATGCACTACGGGGTGGCAACGCCCGACGAATTGCTCGCTTCGTGCGAAGCGCATCTGGAGCGTTCGCTCGGGCTCGACCCGGACCTCGGGATCGGCCTGTCACTGCGAGGGGCGTTGCGCTTCTTCTTCGCGCTCGACTTCGACGCCGCGGAACGCGATCTGCGGCGCGCGCTGGCGCTGCTGCCGAGTTACGGGCTCGCGATGATCCAGCTTGCCAGTGTGTACGCGGTGCGTCGTCAATTCGCCGAGGCCAGCGCATGGATCGAGCAGGCGCTGCTGGTCGACCCGCTCGACGTCGGCGTGAACATGAATCTGGGCGATCACATGATGCTGCAACGGCGCTGGCGCGACGCTGCGAACGCACTTCAGCGCACGCTCGGGCTCGCGCCAGGTCACCGGCCGGCGCGGCTACGCCTGGCGTGGGCGTTGGCGTGCGCCGGGCAGGCCGATGCGGCGCGCGAAGCGCTGGCGGGGTGCGGGCCCGAACACGGCGGCGACGTCGCCGGGCTCGAATACGCGGCACTCGTCGAAGCCGCATCCGGTCGCATCGAGGCGGCTGCCGCTCATCACGACGCGCTCGCGCGACTCGCGCGGCAGCAGCGCGTGCCGGCCTGGTCGTTCGCTCGCAGCGCAGTGGCCGCCGGCCGCCCCGAGCAGGCACTGCTGGCGCTCGAAGCGGCAGTGAAGGAGCGGTCGACTTCCCTGCCATTCCTGCGCGTCACGCCCGCATTCGACGCACTGCACGGCGATTCGCGCTTCGAGGCGATCTGCGCGCCGCTTCCTCGATGAGTCATTCGTGAGAGTCCGTCGACGGGCAACTCCTTCAGACTGCTTTCGCGGTAGCACCCGGCGCGTGCGCGCT
>CAZNBS010000324.1:0-4909 GCA_964570955.1 uncultured Burkholderiales bacterium
TCCGTTTATCCGGCTACGGCCAGAGCGGTCCCTATCGGGACCAGCCGGGGTTCGGGGCGATCGGCGAGGCGATGGGCGGCATCCGCTTCGTCACCGGCTATCCGGACCGTCCGCCTGTACGCGCCGGCATCAGTCTGGGAGACTCGGTGGCGGCGATGTACGGGGCGATCGGGGCATTGATGGCGCTGCACGCGCGCGGCAGCAACGGTGGACGCGGCCAAGTGGTCGACGTGGCGCTGTACGAGGCGGTGTTCAGCCTGATGGAGAGCATGCTGCCCGAGTACGACGTGACCGGCTTCGTGCGCGGTCGCAGCGGCGCGGCCCTTCCCGGCATCGTGCCCTCCAACACCTACACGACCCGCGACGGGAAGTACCTCGTCATCGGCGCCAACGGCGACAGCATCTTCAAGCGCTTCATGCTCGCCATCGGCCGGTCGGATCTCGCCGCCGACCCGACGCTGTCCGACAACGCGGGTCGCGTGGCGCGCGCGGACGAACTGGAGAGCGTGATCGGCAATTGGGCCGCGGGCGTCGACCTCGTGGATGCCATGGCGCTGCTGGAGAAGGCCGAGGTGCCCGCCGGCAAGATCTACGACATCGCCGACATCGCGCGCGACGTGCACTATCGCGCGCGAGGAATGATCGAACAGCACGCACTGGCCGATGGCACGCCGGTGAAATTGCCGGGCATCGTTCCGAAGCTGAGCGGGCAGCCCGGCGAGACGCGCTGGCTCGGACCCGCCCTGGGTGCCCATACCGACGAACTGTTGCGCGAGATCGGCTACGGGGAGCGGGAGATCGCGGCACTGCGCGCGGCCGGGGCCGTGTGAGGCCGATCGCGCTGGCCGCGGACGTGCGTCCGCGCGAGGTGTGGGGCTGGGCGATGTACGACTTCGCCAACTCCGGCTACACCACGGTCGTCATCACCGCCATCTTCAACGCCTTCTTCGTCGGCGTGGTCGCTGGCGGCGCGCATTGGGCAACGTTCGCCTGGACGGCGGCGCTATCGGTCAGCTATCTGCTCATCATGCTATGCGGCCCGGTGATCGGTGCCTTTGCCGACGCCCACGCGAACAAGAAGCGGCTGCTGCTCGCGACCACCGTGGGCTGCGTGCTGGGTACGGCGCTGCTCGCACTGGCCGGCCCCGGCCAGCTGTGGCTTGCCTGCCTGCTGATCGTGCTGTCCAATTTCTTTTTCGGCCTGGGCGAGAACATCGTGGCCGCTTTCCTGCCGGAGATTGCGCAAGGCGAGGCCATCGGCAGGGTGTCCGCGTGGGGCTGGGCGCTCGGATACCTGGGCGGCATCGTCAGCCTGGGTGCGTGTCTCGTCTATGTCACCTGGGCGCAGGAGCAGGGGCAGGCATCCACGGCCTTCGTGCCGGTCACCATGGTGATCACGGCCGGCCTGTTCGCTCTCGCGAGCATCCCCACTTTCCTGTTCCTGCGCGAGCGCGCACAGCCGCAGCCGATTGCGCCGGGGCTGTACGCGCGCGCGTTCACGCGCGTGCGCGACACCTTGCACCGCGCGCGCCACTATGCCGACCTGCGCCGCTTCCTGCTCTGCATCGTGCTGTATCAGGCCGGCGTGTCGGCCGTCATCACCCTGGCAGCGATTTACGCCGAGCAGGTGATGCAGTTCACCACCCAGGACACCCTGTTGCTGATTCTCGTGGTGAACGTCACGGCGAGCCTCGGCGCGCTGCTCTTCGGTCATCTGCAGGACCGCATCGGCCATGTGCCGACGTTGGCGCTGACACTGCTCGGCTGGTGCGCGATGGTGATCGTTGCATGGCAGAGCCGCAGTGCGCCCTCCTTTTGGGTGGCTGCCAACATCGCCGGGTTGTGCCTGGGGGCCAGCCAGTCCGCGGGGCGAGCCGTGGTGGGCTACCTGAGTCCGCCGCAGCGCCGGGCGGAGTTCTTCGGACTGTGGGGTTTCGCCGTCAAGCTGGCATCCATTCTCGGGCCCATCACGTACGGCGCGGTCACGTGGATCAGCGGCAGCGATCATCGGCTGGCCATGCTCATCACCGGCGTGTTCTTTGTCGCCGGTCTGGCGGTGCTGGCACGCGTGGACGTCGCGCGCGGGCGCGTCGTCGCGCTGGCAAGCGAGACCAGGTAACCAGTCGGTCGGGGATGTCGGACCGGCGCGCCGCCGAGCACGGCGCCTGCTGCCCTCAGGCGGGCGGCTTCGGACGGATGGCGGACTTGGGACGAAATGCTTTCACCACGGTTTCGTCGGTCTCCACGTACGGTCCACCGATCAGGTCGATGCAGTAGGGCACCGCGGCAAAGATGCCGTGCACGGACTGTCTGCCCTCCGCATCGCGCAGGCCTTCCAGCGTCTCGCGGATCGCTTTGGGCTGGCCCGGGAGATTGACGATCAGCGTGCGATGGCGGATCACCGCGATCTGGCGCGACAGAATTGCGGTCGGTACGAAGTTCAGGCTGATCTGGCGCATCTGCTCGCCGAAGCCGGGCATCGTCTTCGTGGCGACGGCAAGGGTCGCCTCGGGTGTCACGTCCCGCGGTGCAGGTCCGGTCCCGCCGGTGGTGAGCACCAGATGGCAGCCTTGCTCGTCTGCCAGTTCCCTCAGGGTCGCCTCGATTACCGGCTGCTCATCGGGGATCAGGCGGGTGACGGTACGCCAGGGCGAGGTCAGGGCGCGCTGGAAGAACTGCTCCAGTGCGGGAATGCCTTCGTCCTTGTACACGCCCTGCGAGGCGCGATCGCTGATCGACACCAGTCCGATGACGAGGGTTTCGTCGCTACTCATTCTGCCTCTTCGTTCGAGTGCGCGGCGGGAGCCTGCGCGTGGGGTTCGGGAACGATCTCCTTGAGCATCTGGAACAACTGGCGGTAGCTCGCTGGAGGCTTGCCGCCTGCGTGCTCCTTGCGCGCATTGCGCACCAGTGCACGCACGCGCTGCAGGTCACAACCGGGATAGCGCTGTGCGAGCTGTTCGATCGCGGCGTCATCGGCGACGAGCCGCTCGCGCCACCGCTCGAGCACGTGAAGGTGGGCCGTGGCTTCGCGCGACAGGCCTTTCCATGCCTCCAGCCGGGCGCCGATGGCCGCCACGTCCACTTCGGCGGCGCGCATGAGCTTGCCGATGTACTGGAGTTGCCGTCGGAGCGCGCCGAATTTGGAGATGCGTCGCGCCTCCATGACCGCCTCGCGCAGCCTCTCGGGAAGATCCAGTTCGGCCAGCCTTGCCTCGCTGAGCGCGACCAGTTCCTCACCCAGGTGCTGCAGGTCGTGGCTGGCGCGCTTGCGCTGTGTCTTGCTCGGCGCCGAGGACGCCGGGAGATCGTCTTCGGATGTCTGTTCGATGTCGGGTCGCTGCATTGGCGGGGGACGCGTGAGCCTCAGCTGGTATGATAACCAATCGATCCGGGGCGACTCCTGCCCCGGAATTCCCAGTCAAGTCCCGTGCCCGACAACACCGCATTCTCCCATCCCCAGGAAGAACTTCGACGTATCGCCGCGCAGGTGCTCGACCACGCGCGCGCGTTGGGCGCAAGCGCTGCGGAGACGGAAGTCAGCGAGGGCTTCGGGCAGACCGTGTCGGTGCGCAAGGGCGAAGTCGAGACGATCGAGTACAACCGCGACAAGGGGGTCGGCGTCACGGTGTACATCGGTCGACGACGCGGACACGCGAGCACGTCGGACTTCAAGTCAAAAGCCTTGCGCGAGACGGTCGAGGCGGCGCACGCGATTGCACGCTTCACCGCTGAGGATGACTGCGCCGGTCTGGCGGATCCCGATCTGCTCGCACAGTCCGTGGCGGATCTCGATCTGCATCATCCCTGGAACCTCGGCGTGGAAGAGGCGATCGAGCGCGCACGTGCCTGTGAGGCGGCGGCACTCGCGGTGGATCCGCGCATCCGCAACTCCGAGGGCGCCACGCTGTCGACACAACAGTCGCATTTCATCTATGCCAACAGCAACGGCTTCGTCGGCGGCTATCCGAGTTCACGCCACAGCGTGATGTGCTCGGTCATCGGCGGTGAAGGCGACGAGATGCAGCGCGACGACTGGTACAGCATCGCGCGTGCGCCCGCGGAATTGGAGTCGGTCGAGGAAGTGGGACGCCGCGCGGGGGAGCGTACGGCACGGCGTCTGGGTGCGCGCAAGATCGGCACCATGGACGTGCCGGTGTTGTTCGAGGCGCCGATTGCGGCCAGCCTGCTCGGCCACTTCGCCTCCGCAGCCAGCGGAGGCAGCCTGTATCGGCGATCTTCCTTCCTGGTCGATGCGCTGGGCGAGCAGATCTTTGCGCCGTTCGTCCGCATCCGCGACGTGCCCGACATCCCTCGCGGATTGGGCAGCAGCCCGTTCGACGACGAGGGGGTGGCGACGCGCGCCCGTGACGTCGTCGCCGGCGGCGTGCTGAACGGATATTTCCTGGGCAGCTACTCGGCGCGCAAGCTCGGCATGCGCAGCACCGGCAACGCCGGCGGCAGCCACAACCTCATCCTCGACAGCACCGGCGAGGCCTTCGACGATCTGCTGCGCCAACTCGGGCGCGGCCTGCTTGTCACCGAACTGCTCGGCATGGGCGTCAATCAGGTCACGGGCGACTATTCGCGTGGCGCGGCCGGCTTCTGGGTCGAGAATGGGGCCCTCGCCTACCCCGTTCACGAGATCACGATCGCCGGCAACCTCAAGACCATGTTCAAGGGTATTTCCGCGATCGGCAACGATGTCGTATCGCGCAGCGCGCGCCGCTGCGGCTCGGTGCTGATCGACCGGATGACCGTCGCGGGCGAGTAGCGCTCGGTCGCGCGATCTGTTGTCGATCTGCGCCATGAAGCGGGCCAGCGCACTGGGTGGCGCTGCCGGCGGCAGGCTGTCAAGGCCGGCGGGTGGCGGGCGACCTGAATACGTCCAGTCCGCTGGCGGTGGCGC
>CAZNBS010000325.1:0-4878 GCA_964570955.1 uncultured Burkholderiales bacterium
ATTCGGCGATGACCTGGTTGATGCCCGTGGCCCGGTAGCCCTGGCGATAGAACAGATCCGCGGCCGCGGCCATGATCCGGTCCTGCACGGGTGAGCGCGCAGCAGTGATTCCGGGAGTGGCTGTGTCCATACCGGTACTATCGCATAGACAGACTGGTCTGTCAAGTGGCGTGGAGAAAATTTCTTGGGGGGGGCTGGGGTCTGGGGTCTGGGGTCTGGGGTGTCGGGTTCCGGGTATCGGGGTCTGGGGGGCGGGTTCCGGGGGCTGGGAGGGGGGGGGATGAAGCCAGTGGCCACGACCTGTGGGTCAGTCCGTATGGCGGGCCGTGCCTGTTGCTTCATCATGGATCTGGTGGAGCCGGCGCAGGATCGCGCCGATGTGGCCTCGCCAGATCATGATCGAAAGATGGCCCTCGCAGAATCGGTCCTTGCGGACGTGCGTGGTCAAAAGTCGTCGGATCGTTGTGATGTCAGCCGAAGCGACAAGCGAGGGATCATTGACATAGCGCGCCGCCTCATCCTGCCACTCGCCCCACGCGAAGCCCTCCATTCCGATCCAGCCGTGCTTATAAAGGGCATGGACCAACCTGTCTACGGGTTTGCTGTACTCAAAGTATGGAAATACACCGTCTCCGCCGTGCCATCGCCCGGCAGGCACTTCACCAGCCTCGAACGGCGCCATGAAGGGCAGGAGGGGCGCAATCTCCGGCGTGTGGGCCATGGAATCACTCATGTGACACCGCATCCAACTGAAATTGCACTGAGTATCGACGAACCTCCACTCCGGACGCAGCGACCAAAGCGTAGCGGAGATGGTCGTCGATCCCGCGGCAGATAATCATGCCTTGAACCGCATCACCCGGCTGCGCCAGATTCTGCTTGACCCATCCCATGTAGCGCTGCACCTGCCCAAGGGCTTGGTCGCTGCTCTGATTCCTCTTGAGTTCGATGACGAGCCATCGATTGCCATCGTGATGCCGACAGAGAAGATCAATACGCCCGACGTCACAAGTGTACTCGCGGCCGGCCTCCGGATCACCATCGGCCTCGAAGATCAGCCAATCCCGGCTTAGCTGCAGATTTTCCCAGTTTTGACACAGAAAGTGCTGAAGGTGCTGCTCCAAGGCAAAAGCAGCCTTCGGCTCCAAGTGGGAAGCCTTCTCCTCCTGATCCCCTTCCTCCTCAATAGATGCCCGTTCGGTCGTCTCCTGGGTTTGCGCCAGTTGCCACCAGAGCGCATCCAAGGTCCATAAGTCCACGCCTACGGCGCCGGCGACTCGCAGCAACACGTCATTCACCCGAACATATCTTTCTCCGAAGGGAATCTTCGGCGGGGTGTCGGGCCAGATTTGCAGTGATCGCATGGATTCCTCAGCAATACGGTTCCATACGCCATAGCGGCTCGGCTCATGAATCAACAAAATGGCCGTCAGAACAGCCTTGCCCAAGCCGGGAACAAATGCAGCTTTCCCCACTGGGATTAATGTATCAAGTCGCTCGCGCAGCGCTCGTTGTTCATCGAGCAGGATTTGCAGGGCCTCACGAAGTCGTGGCATATCGTTGCAGATCTTCGGGCCGAGTCGGTGCAATCCGTTCCAGTGCTGGTTGTTTCGGAACATCAAGAATTCCCGAAACGTGTCCTCGCTGAGGTCATCCAGGCGGTCGGGTGAAAAAACGTCTCGGTACCGTGGGATCACCACGTCCTTTGCCTCAAGAATTCTCGTGATGTCTGCCACCGATGGATCACCGGACTGGGCCCGGAGGAGGACGGACTTCAATCGCACAGTGGCGGCTGTGAGTTGCTCATTCGACATGTTATGTGTCCACGTGTTGGCGCGCCCTCGCAAGCATCGACACCGGTCGACCGATCGGTATGCGGTATGCGGACATAGGTTACCAGACTCGGCCTACATCCAAGCCGTCAGCCGACATCCCGGATTGTGGTCGATGACATAATGGCGTCAGGGCGTGGGGCAGGCGCGGGCCGGACTTGTGTCTATGTGCGATGCCTGCAGGGGCGGTTGCGGTCATTCATTGAAGCGCAGCCGCTTCGTTTCCGGGACATGTGGTGGTCGCGGACGTTGAACCGTCGAGGCGCCATTTCCGCGTTCCTTGAATCGCGGCTCCACCGCAATTCCCGTCCTGCGCGTGCCTGGTGTAAACTGGCGGACGTGTCCGAGCTCGTCCACCAGCTTCGCATTACCCCGCGCGACACGAAGCCGCCGATCTGGCGGCGGGTGGTGACGCCCGCAAGCACCACGCTCGGGCAATTGCACGAGATCATCCAGATCGCCATGGGCTGGACGGACTGCCACCTGCACCATTTCGTGCTGCGCGACCGGTCTTTGCGGCCCGGCCCCGAGGAAATCCGCCAGGCGATGGAGGCTGACCACTGGCCGACGGAACTGGCCGACCGGATGCGGGGGGAGCGATACTTCGTTCCCCGGGCGACACCCTTCGGCGAGGCCACCGAACTCGACGGTGAAGATGAAGATGCTGTGACGCTTGCCCAGTTGTGTCCGAAGGTCAAGAGCAAGCTGTTCTACGAGTACGACTTCGGCGACGGGTGGGAGCATACCATCGAGGTGCAGAAGATCGAGCAGGCCCGCGAGGGCGTGGAATACCCGGTGTGCCTGGCCGGCAAGCTGGCGTGTCCACCCGAAGACTGCGGCGGTACGTACGGTTACTACCACATGCTCGAAATCGCGGCCGACCCCGGCCACGAGGACCATGGGGACGTGGTCGAATGGCTTGACGATGATTTCGATCCCGAGGCGTTCGATCTTGACGAGGTCAACAACGTACTGGCCCAGTGGCGCAAGGCGCAGGCGAAGCAGCGCAAGCCGAAGCCTCGCCGGGGCGGGAGCGGCGCGTGAGCCGGTGATGGGGCAGATTGGGGTATCGGGTTCCGTGTTTCGGGTAGCGGGTTCCGGGTGTCGGGTTTCGGGGGGCGGGTTTCGGGGCGGAGTGGGGGGCTGGGATGTGGGGCGGGGGGCTACAATGGGGGTATTCGGACCGCCCTTGTGCGGGCGGGCCAGGTTTCGCAACACTTCTCACAGGGGGTTTGACATGACTGCTCGACACGTTTCGTCAGGGGTGCTGCTGGCTGCGCTGGGGATCGTCGCGGGCATGTTCATCGCGCGGCAGGGCGAATCGCTCACAGCCTACGCGCAAACCCCGGCTACCCCGGCTGCACAAAACGCGGCCGCCAATATGGCCAACGCGGCCAGCCCGACCTGGGCGCCCGGCGGGCGGCGCGAGCGGCTTACGCCGGACAACTGCGTCTTCGCGTTCATTGACCATCAGACCGGCCTGATGAACCTGGTCCACAACGCCCGGGCGACCGAGTTCAAGAGCATGGTGATCGCCCTGGCCAAGACGGCCAAGCTGCACGGCGTGCCGTCGGTCATCACCACCAGTGCCGAGGACGGCCCCAACGGCCCGTTCCTGCCGCAGGTGCTGGAGCTGCTGCCCGACGCGCCGCTCATCTCGCGCCCGGGCCAGATCAACGCATGGGACAACGCCGACTTCGTCGCCGCGATCGAGAAGACCGGCCGGCGCAAGATCGTCATGTCCGGGATCACGACCGACGTGTGCGTGGCCTTTGCCGCGCTGTCAGCCCTGGACGCGGGCTACGAGGTGTACGTCGTGGTCGACGCGTCCGGCTCGATGAACGCCGACACGCAGCAGGCGGCCCTGATGCGCATGGCCGACGCGGGCGCGACGATGGGCACCTGGTTCGCCATCGCCTGCGAACTCCTGTGGGACTGGCGCAACCCGGCCGGCCCCGGCAGCGCGGAACTCTTCATCGAGCACATGCCGTCGTATGCCGAGGTCTACCACAGCCACGCGGCGCAGGCGGAGGAGGAACAGGCGTCAGGCCAATGAATCAATCTCAACACCTTTCCGGCTCCTTCGGCGTTGACACGGCAAATGACAACCTGTAGCGTGATTCCATCGACTCGGGAATCTGCCTCTTTCATCGCATCTCATGGCAAAAACTCTCTACGTCGGAAACCTTCATCCCAACGTTACGGTGCCTCGTCTCCTCCGCCTCTTCTGTAAGTACGGTACGGTCACAAAGGCCCAGGTCCCTATCCATCCAACGGCTGGTGGTCCGATGGGTTTTGGCTTTGTTGAAATGGCACAAGGTGGCGACGAAGCAATAGCTGCCTTGAACGGCACGAAATTCAAAGGGCGCGTGCTTACGGTAAACGAGGCGCGGGCGCCCGATTGGGCGCCGCGAAGCAAAGGACGGAACGCCCTACGGTTCCTCGACGCCGTCAGCAGCAACCCGCTCAACACGTTCTTTCGCGTGGTTGACTCACACGCCGACAATCCGACCGAATGGAAGCTTGAACCTCTTGAAACGAACCTCCTCTCAGACAGCGATTCCAGCGGCTTGCATGTGATGAAGGCCCTGAATCTCTTGCCTGACGACTCGATACGTGAATGCTATATGGATATATACTTGCCGGAGCGTGCTAGCGACTACGCGTTTTTTGTCGAAAGCGGCGCACTCAGCTTTGGATTGCAGCACGAATTCCCCGGTGAAATCCTGCCGGCGGCGGCCCTGGATTGCTTTGGGGTCTACGAACTGTTCTACTCGAAGAGACGCCCCCAAGTCGGCATCGACATCCTCAAACGGGGCCTGGCGATTGCGCAGCGAAAGAACTACATTGCCGAAGACCTCGGCTACATATTCAGGGACGAGCGGCGGTTTCAAGAAGCTGCGGAAATGTTCATGATCGCCGTGACAGAAGGGCCTTCCTCTTACTTCATCTACGGAGAACTTGCCTGGGCCTATTCCGAACTCGGTGATTCTGCGAATGAGAAGAAATATTTGGCGATCTTCAAGCGTGCCGAGGCGGGTGGGAG
>CAZNBS010000326.1:0-4852 GCA_964570955.1 uncultured Burkholderiales bacterium
CGCGCCTGCCACAAGAACGTCAGCGAGTTCCTGCTCGACGCGGGCGTGACGGCGGCTGCGCAGACGCTGGCAGATCGTCGCCAGTTCGTGCTGGACGACACACAGTGGCAGGCATTCCAGGAGGCGCTAGACCGCCCGGTGCAAAGCAAGCCCCGTCTGAAGAAGTTGCTGCGTGAACCCGGGGTGCTGGGTTGAGCAATGACTACTCACCCGTTCGCAAGCTCGCTGCAACGGATCAGGTCGATGCGTTCGACTGCGGCCAGGCCGCGCTGAACCAGTTCCTGCAGCGCTACGCGCTCGTCAACCAGAAGGCCAACAGCGCGCAGACCTACGTCTGCTGCCAGGGTGACGTGGTGCTCGGCTTCTACAGTATCGCCGTCGGTAGCGTCGATCCGATCGCTGCGCCGTCGAGAGTGATGAAGGGGCTGGCGCGTCACCCGGTGCCGGTCATGATCCTGGCCCGGCTTGCAGTGGACAAGGAGCATCAGCGCAAAGGCCTGGGCCAGGCCTTGCTCAAGGATGCGCTGCTGCGTACCGCACAGGCCGCCGACATCGCCGGCATCCGCTGCCTGTTGGTCCATGCCAAGGACGATGCGGCGCGGCAGTGGTACGAATCCTGGGAATTCGAGCCCAGCCCGACCGATCCGTACCATCTGTTCCTGATGCTCAAGGATCTCAAAAGCATGTTGAGCTGAGGCGGAGTTTCCGCCTCAGAGCCCGACTCTTTCCCGCTGCTCATCCCACAGCGCCGGCGGATCGACCGCCAGATCAAACAGAGTGATGTGGTTCGGCAGCACGTCGTCCAGGATGGCTGCCACGATGTCGGGTGCCAGCGGATTCCATCGTCGACATCATCTATTCTCTGTTTGGCCTGCGGGTAGGCACAGATTTTTGCATTGCAAACTCAAGCACTTACGCGCATCGGTTCATCGTCAACCAAGGTGAGCGGTCACGCATCGAACGCCGTCTGAGCAGTGGCACACGGAGCTATCTTGCTCTATCATGATGCATCAAGACAAATCATGATGGAGATGACCATGACCGTTGCTGTCCGCGAAAAGTTTTCCTCCCAAGCCGCACCCGATGTGCTGGCTGCATTGCGCCAGATCGCAGAAAGCCAAGGTCGTCAGTTCCAGGCAGTGCTCGATGAGGCCCTGCGCGACTACATCGACCGGCAGCAGAAGGAGCGGCCGCGTCGCCACGTGATGGCTGCATTTGCGTCCAGTCTGGATGAGTTCGACAACCTCTATCGCGAATTGGCGAAGTAAGCTGTGGCGCACGATTACCTGACGGTGGCCGATGTGCTTGGTATGCACAGGGTGCTGATGCAGCGCTACGGTGGGGCGACGGGTGTGCGTGATCCTGGAGCGCTGGAGTCTGCCTTGTTCCGCCCGCAGACCGGCTACTACGAAGACCTTGTTGCGGAGGCGGCTGCGCTGATGGAAAGCCTGGCCATCAACCATCCATTCGTGGACGGGAACAAGCGCATTGCCTTTGCTGCGGTTGATGTGTTCTTACGGATCAACGGCTGGCGGTTGCAGCGTGCGCCGATGCAGATCTACAAAGAGATGATGGAAATGTTCGAATCAGGCACGTTCGACATCGCCCACCTTGATCCCTGGCTACGGTCTTTCGCCCTCGCGGCAGAGTGATGTCATGAACACCGGAGTTCGACAGTTAATCGCGTAACTCTCTGATTCTGTGGAGGGTGAAGTGCAAACGCTCCCCTACAAGAGCGCCAATTGCTCCGAGGCGACGGGTTTGCGCACGTTCAAGGCGCCGAGCACCCTCGCCTGCTCGGTGCTGATCGAGGAGACGCCGGTGACCGGCTGCGTGGCCTGCAGTCGAACCCGGTGGTGCTGGATGCGCCGCAGCGTCTCGAGCGCCCGATCCGGCGACAGGCCGGTGCCGGCCGCCTGCAATCGCCAGCGCATCACCCGATGCAGGATCAACGCCATGAAGCAGATCGCCGCGTGCGCGCGAATCCGCTCCGGCAAGCGGTGATACACCGGGCCGATCCCGAGCGCGGACTTCAGCACCCGGAATCCGCGCTCGACTGTCATGACGGACGGCTGGAAAGAGTACCTTGGACTGGACCGATGCGGCTACACCCACAACGCGCGCAGTCAGCGCGCGGCCCGGCGTCGCGGCGATGAGCAGGCTGCGGAGTTGTTGCCCGCCGTGCATCGAGTCGCCTCGCTGGTCAAGCGGTGGGTGCTCGGCACCCACCAAGGTGCCATCGACCACGCGCATCTGCACGACTACCTCGACGAGTTCGTGTTCCGCTTCAATCGGCGGCACTCCCGCAGCCGGGGAATGGTGTTCTACCGGGTGCTCGAGCTTGCGGTGCGGCACGCCCCCGTGCGCTACGCAGACATCACCGCGGGCCATCGGCCGCGCAAGACGCCACCGACGCCACCCTCCTCGCGAGGCAAGCCGGCGAGCCTGGAGCGCGCAGCGGCAGGTCGACCCTGGAGGTCCGGTTAAATGGAGAGCCCTGGAATTTCCTATGCGCTCCAGCGGCTCGTCGAGCAGCACGCGGCAGAGCGCCAGTCCGCCGAGGCGTCCGAGGGTTTCGCGTCGTTTCGCGAGAAGCGGGCAGCGAGCTGGTATCCGGGTTCCAGGCCCGAGGAAACCTGACCGATGGCCGAAGAGCCGGCCGTCGCGCAGACCGGCCATGCCTCGAGGCGGTAGCCGAAGCCCTGACGCTGGCGGGTGCCTTGTCGCGGCGGCTGCGATGCATCAGACTCGCGCGACGCCTGCCGGAAGGGGAGCGACCATGCAGACACTGGTCACCGGTGCAAACGGGCACCTTGGCTACAACCTGGTCGCCGCGTTGCGCGACGCCGGGCATCGGGTGCGCGCAGGGGTCAGGTCGCTGGGCGATCCGGGGAAGACCGGTCGGCTGAAGGCGCTCGGCGACGTCGAGCTGGTCGAGGCGGAACTGGGGCGCCCCGACCAGTTGCGCGCCGCGATGGACGGCGTCGACGTCCTGTTCCATGCCGCGGCGGTCTACGACTACGTCACGCCGGGGCGCGGGCAGGAGATCCTCGACGCGTCGGTGAAGGGCGCCGAATCGGCGCTGCGCGCCGCCGCAGACGCGTGCGTGCGCAAGGTGGTGCTGACGTCGTCGGTCGTGACGCTTCCGCTCACCGCGCCCGGCGCGCCGCCCTCCGACGAACGCCACTGGACCACCGACCTTCGCGTGCCGTACATCCGGGCGAAGACCGAGGGCGAGCGGGTCGCCTGGCGGGTCGCCGGGGAACTCGGGCTGAACATGGTCACCGTGTTGCCGGGCGGAATTTTGGGGCCGGGTTTCGCGCGCAACACGCCGAGCATCGACGTCATCGAGGCGATGTCGATGGGCGCGCTCCGGCTGGGCGCTCCCGACTTGAACTTTCCACTGGTCGACGTGCGCGACGTAGTCGCCGCGCACGTCCTGGCGGCCGAGCAGGACTGCGAAGGGCGGTTCGCGGCGATCAACGACACGCAGCCGACCTTCCGGGCGATGCTGGAGACGATGCACGCGATCGACCCGAAGATCCCGCTGCCGGTGATGCGGATCCCGCGCATCATGACCAGGGCGCTTCCGCTGTTCGACCGTCTGAACCACGCGATGCTGGGCACTCCGCAGAGCCTGACGAGCGAACTGTCTGCGTCGTTGCAAGGAAAGGTCTGGAACGTCAGCAACCGGCGGGCCAGGGAGACGCTCGGCTGGCGACAGTCGATCACGATGGAGCAGTCGCTGCGCGACACGCTCGAGACGATACGCGCCAACAGGAACCGGCACGCATGAAGGCGCTGGCGCGGCGACGCGCCAGGCGCGGGTCGTTGCGCCGGCTCATGCGAGTTGCGCGCGCCGGATCTCCATCAACCTCAGGATCATCGGCGTCAGGATCAGCTGCATCACCAGGTCCATCCTGCCGCCCGGCACGACGATCGTGTTGGCGCGCGACATGAACGACTCGCCGATCATCGACAGCAGGTAGGGGAAGTCGATGCCGCGCGGGTTCCGGAAGCGGATCACGGTCATGCTCTCGCCGGCGGTCGGGATGTCGCGCGCGATGAACGGATTCGAGGTGTCGACCACCGGCACGCGCTGGAAGTTGATGTCGGTCTCGCCGAACTGCGCGCAGACGTAGTGGATGTAGTCGTGCATGCGGCGCAGGATCGTGTCGGCGACCGCCTCCTTCGAGTAGCCGCGCTCGCGCGTGTCGCGGTGGATCTTCTGGATCCATTCGAGGTTGATGATGGGAACGACGCCGATCTTCAGGTCGACGTGCCGCGCGAGATCGACCTGGTCGGTCTTCACGCAACCGTGCAGGCCCTCGTAGAGCAGCAGGTCGGTGTCGACCGGCGTGTCGTACCACGGCGTGAACGTGCCCTGCTTCTGCTTCCAGGGTGCCGCCTCGGCGTCGTTGTACAGGTACAGTCGTGTGCGGCAGCGGCCCTGTTCGCCGTAGCTGCGGAACTGCGTCTCGAGCTCGGCCCACTCGTTGGCGTCCGGGCCGAAGTGGCTCATCGGAGGACGCCCCTCGCGGTCGGCCTGCGCGATCACCTCGACGCTGACCTCGGCGGCAGCGTGGTGAAGAAGCGCGTCGGGTTGGCCGCGCGCGGCAAGCGTGGCGGCGTGCGCACGCTGGTCGCCACCAACAAGGGCAACCGCTGGCTCTTCGTGTTCGGCTTCGAGAAGAACGAGCGCGCGAACGTCAGCGACGAGGAACTCGAAGGCTTGCAGACCATCGCCGCCGACCTGCTGGCTCGAACAGGTCCGCAACTGGATAAAGCCGTTGCCGATGGCGCTTTGCAGGAGATTTGCCAATGACCACCAAGACCAAGAGCCGCATCCTCG
>CAZNBS010000327.1:0-4843 GCA_964570955.1 uncultured Burkholderiales bacterium
TGCCCAGGATCGCGATGATGTCGCGCAGTTCCTTGTAGCGCTGCAGCGTGGCCTGCACGGCGCGTGTCGTGTTGTAGTGATCCTCGCCGATGATGTTCGGGTCCACCTGTCGGGACGTCGAATCGAGCGGATCCACCGCCGGGTAGATGCCCAGCGCCGCGATGTCGCGGCTCAGCACCACCGTGGCGTCCAGGTGTCCGAAGGTGGTGGCGGGGGAGGGGTCGGTCAGGTCGTCGGCAGGCACGTATACGGCCTGGATGGAAGTGATCGATCCGACCTTGGTGGACGTGATCCGCTCCTGGAGCTTGCCCATCTCCTCGGCCAGCGTCGGCTGGTAGCCCACCGCGGAGGGCATCCGCCCAAGCAGGGCGGACACTTCCGTACCGGCAAGGGTATAGCGGTAGATGTTGTCGATGAAGAGCAGAATGTCCCGGCCCTCGTCGCGGAAGCTCTCCGCCATCGCCAGACCGGTCAGGGCCACGCGTAGGCGGTTACCCGGCGGCTCGTTCATCTGACCGAACACCATCGCCACCTTGTCGAGCACCTTGGACTCCTCCATCTCGTGGTAGAAGTCGTTGCCCTCGCGGGTGCGCTCGCCCACGCCGGCGAACACCGAATAGCCCCCGTAGGACTTGGCGATGTTGTTGATGAGTTCCATCATGTTGACGGTCTTGCCGACACCGGCGCCGCCGAACAGGCCGATCTTGCCACCCTTCGCAAAGGGGCAGATCAGGTCGATGACCTTGATGCCCGTCGGAAGCAACTCGACCGAGGGCGACAATTCGTCGAACTTGGGCGCGGGCTGGTGGATCGCGCGCCGCTTGTCGGACTGGATGGGGCCGGCCTCGTCGATCGGGCGGCCGAGCACGTCCATGATGCGGCCGAGCGTGCCGGGTCCGACCGGCACGGAGATCGGGGCGCCGGTGCCGCGTACTTTCATGCCGCGGCGCAGACCGTCGCTGGACCCGAGCGCGATGCAGCGCACGACACCGTCACCGAGTTGCTGCTCGACCTCGAAGGTGAGCCCTTTCTCGGCGAACGAGTCGCCCTCGGATTCGTCGAGAACCAGGGCGTCGTACACCTTCGGCATGCCCTCCCGCGGAAACTCGATGTCGATGACCGCGCCGATACTCTGGACGATGGTGCCTAGTGCTTGTGCCATGAATGTTCCTGATGGTTCTTGATTCGGTGAGGATCAGACGGCCGCTGCGCCGCCGACGATCTCAGACAGTTCCTTGGTGATGGCTGCCTGCCGGTTCTTGTTGTAGATCAGCGTGAGTTCGTCGATCACGTTGGCCGCGTTGTCGGAGGCAGCCTTCATCGCGACCATGCGTGCCGACTGCTCGGAGGCCATGTTCTCCGCCACCGACTGATAAATGATGGCCTCGACGTAGCGCGTGAGAACCTGATCCAGCACGACCTTGGCCTCGGGCTCGTAGAGGTAGTCCCAGCCGCCTTCGGGAGCGCCGAGCCGGTCGCCGGAAATGGGCAGCAGCTGCTCGATGACCGGTTCCTGCTTCATGGTGTTGATGAAGCGCGTGTAGCACAGCATCAACCGGTCGAAGCGATCGGTAATGTAGCCTTGCAGCATGATCTTGATCGCGCCGATGAGCCGCTCGAGATGCGGGCGGTCGCCCAGCTGCGTGACTTGCGACACGACGTTCGCGCCGAGCCGTTGCATGAAACCCAGGCCCTTGGCGCCGATGGCGCAGACCTCGACTTCCTCGCCTTCCGCCAGCCACTGTTTGTACTGGCCGAGCACCATGCGCAGCACGTTCGTGTTGAGCGCGCCGCACAGCCCCTTGTCGGTGGTGATCACGATCAGCCCGACGCGCTGGACGGTGTCGCGATGAACCAGAAAAGGATGGCGGTACTCGGAGTTTGCGTGCGAGATGTGCGCGGCGACGGTTCGGATCTTCTCGCCATAGGGACGCGCAGTGCGCATGCGTTCCTGCGCCTTGCGCATCTTGGAGGCGGCGACCATCTCCATCGCCTTGGTGATCTTCCGGGTGTTCTGCACACTCCGGATCTTCATCCTGATCTCTTTGGTGCCTGGCATATCTGGCTCTTGCTGCGAGCGCCTTGCGGCGCACGGTTAGTCGGGCCGTGCGGGGCGTTCAGTACGTGCCGTTCTTCTTCCAGTCCTGGATGGCCTCGGAGAGCTTCGACTCGTCGTCCTTCGACAGGTCCTTCGTCGAATCGATGCGCTCGATCAGATCGCCGTACTTGCCCTTGATGTAGTCGCGCATCGAACGCTCCGCCGCCAGTGCACGCTTCACGTCGACGTCGTCGAAGAAGCCGTTGTTGACGGCGAACAGCGTGAGCGCCATTTCCCACACCTGCAGCGGCGAATACTGCGGCTGCTTCATCAGCTCGGTGACCATGCGTCCGCGCTCGAGCTGCTTGCGGGTCGCCTCGTCGAGATCCGACGCGAACTGCGCGAACGCAGCCAGCTCCCGGTACTGGGCGAGCGCAAGCCGCACGCCGCCGCCGGTGTCCTTGCGCTTCATGATCTTCGTTTGCGCCGCACCGCCCACGCGGGACACCGAAATGCCGGCGTTGATGGCGGGACGGATACCGGCATTGAACAGGTCGGTCTCGAGTTGGTCGGCACGAAGGCGGTCACGTCTCCAGCCTGGGTCTCGATGACCGGAAGCGCGGTCAACGACCCGGTCTTGCCCTTGATTGCGCCATTCGTGAAGCGCTCCACGTACTCTTCGTTGACGCGGGCGGCGCGCTCGAGCAGACGGGAATGCAGGTAGAACACGTCCCCGGGGTAGGCTTCGCGGCCGGGCGGACGACGCAGCAGCAGGGAAATCTGGCGATACGCCCAGGCCTGCTTGGTCAAGTCGTCATAGATGATGAGTGCATCCTGCCCGCGATCGCGGAAGTACTCGCCCATCGTGCAGCCGGCGTAGGGCGCGATGTACTGCATCGCGGCGGATTCGGAGGCGGTGGCGGCGACCACGATGGTGTAGTCCATCGCGCCGTGCTCCTCGAGCTTGCGAACCACGTTGGCGATCGTCGACGCCTTCTGACCGATCGCAACGTAGACGCAGAAGAGATCCTTGCCTTTCTGGTTGATGATCGTATCGACGGCGACCGCGGTCTTGCCGGTCTGACGGTCGCCGATGATGAGCTCGCGCTGGCCGCGACCGATCGGCACCATGGAGTCGATGGCCTTCAATCCGGTCTGCACCGGTTGCGAGACCGACTTGCGCGCGATCACGCCCGGCGCGACCTTTTCGATGACGTCCGTCTCCGTGGCCTGGATGGGGCCCTTTCCATCGATCGGTTGGCCGAGGGCGTTCACTACCCGACCGAGCAGCGCTGGACCGATCGGGACTTCCAGGATGCGGCCCGTGCACTTGACCACGTCGCCTTCGGTGATGTGCTCGTACTCGCCCAAGATCACCGCACCCACCGAGTCGCGCTCCAGGTTGAGCGCGAGGCCGAACGTGTTGTTCGGGAACTCGAGCATCTCGCCCTGCATGACGTCGGAAAGACCATGCACGCGGCAAATGCCGTCCGTCAGTGAGACGACCGTCCCCTGGGTGCGCATCTCCGCACCGACCGCCAGGTTCTGGATCTTGCTCTTGATGAGTTCGCTGATTTCCGATGGGTTGAGCTGCATGCTCGCTCCTAGTTATTTCGTCAGGGCCGTGGCCATGGAATTGAGCTGGCCACGCACCGATGCATCCCATACGTCGTCGCCGATCTGGACACGCACACCCCCGATCAGCTCCGGCACGACTTTGACGCTCGCCCGCACCGCGCGCCTGACCCGCCCCTCGAGCTTCGCGACGAGGGCGCCGAGCTGCTCTTGGGTCATGGGGAAAGCACTCTCGACCTGTGCGTCGACGATGCTCTCCTCGCTGGCCTTGAGTTCCTCGAACAGCGCCTGTACCTGCGGAAGCGCTTCGAGCCGATCGTTGCGGACCAGCAGTCCCACCAGATTGCGTGCCACCCCGTCGATGCGATCGCCGCACACGCTGAGGAACAGCCGCTCGACGTCCGCGCGCGTGAGTGTCGGGTTGGCAAGCGCCGCCTGCATGTCGGGGTCGCGATAGACCCCGACGATGAAGGCGAGCATGTCGGACCATTGGGCAAGCTGCCCCTGCTCCTTGGCGTGTGCGAACACACCGCTGGCGTAGGGGCGTGCCACCGTGATCAACTCGGCCATGTCGTCGTTCTCTTACAGCTCGGCGGCCACGGCGTTCAGCAGGTCCGAATGCGCCTTGGCGTCGACTTCCCGGCGCAGGATCTTCTCCGCGCCGCGTACCGCGAGCGTGGCGACCTGGTTGCGCAGGGCTTCCTTGGCGCGCAGCACCTCCTGATCGACTTCTGCCTTCGCGGCCGCCACGATGCGCTCCCCTTCGACCTTCGCCGACGTGCGCGCCTCGTCCTCGATCTGTGCGGCGCGCTTCTCGGCCTGCGCGATGATCTCCTGCGCCCGCTCCTTCGCCTTTGCAATCTCCTCGTCGGCGCGCTTCGCGGACAGCTCGAGATCGCGCTTACCGCGCTCGGCAGCCGCAAGCCCGTCGGCGATCTGCGTGCGGCGCTGGTCGATGGCCCTGAGCAGCGGCGGCCAGATGAACCTGTACGTGAACCAGATCAGGATGGCGAACTGGATCGCCTGCCCGATCAGCGTCGCGTTGATGGTCATTGCGACACTCCCGTCGTCTCGTTAGCGCTTATTGGGCCTGCAGTACGGCGAGCAGCGGATTGGCAAATGCGAAGAACATTGCCACGGCGACACCGATCAGGAACGCGGCGTCGATCAGCCCGGCGAGCAGGAACATGCGGCCCTGCAGCATCGGGGTCAGCTCAGGCTGGCGCGCGG
>CAZNBS010000328.1:0-4838 GCA_964570955.1 uncultured Burkholderiales bacterium
GATGGTGGCGGTGTCGACCAGCTTGCCGGTGCGGTCGACCACGGCGACCTTCACGCCGGTGCGCAATCCCGGATCCAGCCCGATCGCGGCACGCGGACCGGCAGGCGCCGCCAGCAGCAGATCGTGGAGGTTGCGCGCGAACACGCGGATGGCTTCGGCTTCCGCCTGCTCGCGCAGGCCGGAAAACAGATCGCTCTCCAGCTGCCAGCCGATCTTCGCGCGCCAGGCCCAGCGCACGGTCTCGAGGAGCCAAGCGTCGGCCACGCGCCCCTTGTCCGCAATGCCGACGCGCGTGGCGATCATGCGCTCGGCGCTGCTGGGTTCAGGCCGGGTGCCGGGCAGCGTTTCCTGCAATTCCTCGGGGAGCTTCAGTGCGACGCGCAGCACCTCCTCGTTGCGTCCGCGGAACAGGGCGAGGGCGCGGTGCGAGGGCACCGCCTCGAAGGCTTCGTCGTAATCGAAGTAGTCGCGGAACTTCGCGCCGGCCTCCTCCTTGCCTTCTGCAACCTTGGATACGACGCGGCCATGCGCCCGCATATGTGCGCGCAAACGGCCGATCAGTTCTGCATCCTCGGCGAAGCGCTCGGTGAGGATGTGGCGCGCGCCCTCCAATGCCGCCTTTGCATCGGGCACGCCGGGATTGTCGCCATCCGGTCCGCTGAAGGCCTCGCGCAGATACTGCGTGGCCTCGGTCTGCGGATCGCGCGTGGGATCGCCGAGCAGAGCATCGGCCAGCGGCTCGAGGCCTGCCTCGCGGGCGATCTGCGCCTTCGTGCGGCGCTTGGGCTTGTACGGCAGGTACAGGTCTTCGAGACGCTGCTTGGTCTCGGCCTCCGCGACCTGTGCGCGCAGGGTCGGAGTGAGCTTGCCCTGCTCCTCGATGCTGACGAGGATCGCCGCGCGCCGCTCCTCGAGCTCGCGCAGGTAACCCAGACGCTCCTCGAGGTTGCGCAGCTGCGTGTCGTCCAGACCGTCGGTCGCTTCCTTGCGATAGCGCGCGATGAAGGGCACGGTAGCGCCATCGTCGATCAGCGCCACCGCGGCGGAAACCTGTGCCGGGCGCACGCCGAGCTCGGCGGCAATGCGCTGCTCGATGGGAGGAAGCATCAGCGGGAAGGTGGAGAGAAAAAGCGGACTGCGCACTATACGCGATCGGCGCGCCTCTGCTTTCGCCGGGGCGACCGCACGCCCTCTACCGCCCGTGCCGCGCACAATCCCGCCGGCGCGACGCAAGGCGCTGCCCGCCGCCCGCCTGCTCTCGGCGCAGCCCTTGCTCGACCACTTCCACATGCCGCTTTGGGGCTACACTGCGCGTGAACTTCCCGCACTCCTGGACCCGCTGACATGTCCGCCATTCCGACCCAGAGCCAGCTCGCGCCGCACCGCTCGCAGCTGCCGGTTTCCTGGTATTTCGATCCCGCCATCTTCGAGCAGGAACGCAAGCTGGTGATCGACCAGGGACCGGGGTACGTCGGCCATGAGCTGATGGTCCCGAACGAGGGCGACTACTTCACGCTGGACTGGGCGCACCACGGCAAGATGCTCATGCGCAGCCCCCGGGGCGTGCACCTGCTCGACAACGTGTGCCGACACCGCCAGTCCCTGTTGCTGGAAGGTCGCGGCAACGTGCGCAACATCGTCTGCCCGGTGCACAAGTGGACCTACGATCTGGACGGGCGGCTGATGGGTGCGCCGGAGTTCGACCGTAATCCCGACATGGGCCTCGTGGAGACGCCGCTGACCAACTGGCACGGCCTGCTGTTCAAAGGACCTCGAGATCCGGCCAAGGATCTGGCCGATTTCCCGCTCGCATCCGAGTTCGACTTCAGCGGGTACGTATTCGAGCGCTCCCAGGTGGAGGTGCTCGAGTACAACTGGAAAAACTTCCTCGAGATCTTCCTCGAGATGTACCACGTCGTGCCCTATCACCCGGGACTGCAGTATTTCGTGGATCCCGGCAATTACCGGTGGGGCTTCGGCGAGCGCTGGTCCTACCAGATCCTGGGCATCAAGGACGAGTTCCGCAACCAGGTCTCGCCGCACTACACGCGCTATCGCAACGCGATTCTGCAGAACAGCGGCGGCCAGCTTCCCAAGTACGGCACGCTCTGGTGCATTCTCTATCCCAACGTGATGCTGGAGTGGTATCCGTACTCGCTGGTCGTCAGCACGCTGGTTCCGCTCACGCCCGAGCGCACGCTCAACGTGGTGGAATTCTTCTACCCTGAGGAGGTGGCGCTGTTCGAGCGCGAGCTGGTCGAAGCGCACCAGGCCGCCTACGCCGAATCGGCAGCGGAGGATTCGGAGATCTGCGCGTGGCTGCAGAAGGGACGCAAGGCGCTGTGGCTCAATGGCCAGGAGGACGCCGGACCTTATCACTCGCCCCACGAGGACGGCATGGTGCATCTGCACGAATTCCTGCGTCGGCAGCTCGGCGCCGAATAGGACACGGGACACACATGGACAAGGGTCGATTCGGACGCTGGCTGGCATATGTGGGCCTGGCGCTCGTTCTCGTCTGCGTTGCGGCTGCCATGCTCTCGGGCTTCGGTTATCAGGCCGGACTATGGCACTTCCGTACCGGCTTCCTGATCCTGAGGACGGCGTTCTTCGTGTCGCTGGCCGCGGGCGCGCTGTCCCTCCTCGGCTTGCTGCTCTCGCGCGGCAATCGCCTCGCGCTGGTGACCGGCATCGTCGGTCTGGCGATCGCGGCGGGCTTCGCGTACGTCCCGTGGCAGTGGAAGCAGACCCTGGACGCACTGCCTTACATCCACGACATCACCACCGACACGGAAGCGCCACCGCAGTTCGTGGCCGCCGCACAGCTGCGCAAGGAAGGGGATCATCCGGTCGCCTACGACGGTCCCGAGGTCGCCGCGCAGCAGAAGGCGGCGTATCCGGACCTCGCGCCGCTGATCACCACGGTTCCGCGTGAACGAGTGTTCGAAGCCGCACGCGCCACCCTTCAGGACATGAAGCTGCAGCTCACGGACGCCGACCCGAGCGAGGGCAGACTCGAAGCGAGCGACACCAGCTTCTGGTATGGCTTCACCGACGACATGGTGGTGCGCATCGTTGAGACGCCGCAGGGCACGCGCGTGGACGTGCGCTCGAAATCGCGCCTGGGCCGCAGTGATCTCGGCCAGAACGCCAAGCGCGTGCGTACCTTCCTCGCGGACCTGCGCTCGCGGCTGGGTTGATACGGGGCCTCCACCCTTTCGAGGCGACGCGCTCAGTAGCCTCTGCACGCGTCGGCGCTTTGCCCTAGACTGCGCACCCTTCAGAAGGGCGTCCTGCCCGTTTCCACAAGAACGGCCACATCGGGAAGACTGTGCCAGCAAAGCTATCGACGTTCGCCCTGCTCACCAAGCTGGCGTGCGCATGCGCGTTCGTGGACGCCGCTGCGCAGAGCCACACGAGCGCTGCCGCGCAGGAGCAGCCCTCCCCCTTCGCCGACGCGGTGTCCACCGCCGACGCAGTGAGGAAACGCCTCGACCCGACCGATTTTCAGACGCGCGTGGAGGCTCGCTACGAGCATCAGGCCCTGCATGACGGCGGCACCCGTGCGCTGTTCGTGCCGCGATTCGAGTACGCTTTCACCAACACGCTGGCGCTGCGCCTCGAGACGCCGTATCTGTGGAACCGTGCAGACGGCCAGCCCTACGATCGCGGCTTCGGCGACATCACGGCGCGCTTGAACTGGCGCGCACTGCGGGGGGCGGGTTACGCACTGGTCATCGGTCCGGAGTTCTCGCTCGACACAGGCGAAAACGGGGTCGGGTTCGACATGACCGTGTTTCAGCCGGTGGTGTTCGCCACGGTCGACGTGCCATCTCTCAAATCGGTGTTCTTTCCCTACGTGCAGCACTTTGTCGACGTCGCCGGCGACAACGACGTCAACATGAGCCTGTTCCGCACCGCGCTGCTCACGCGCTGGCCGAATCGCTTCTATACCTTCTTCGAACCCAGCCTGTACGTGAACTGGCGTGACGACGGCAAGACTGCCGCTGCGTTCGAACTGGAGGTCGGGCGGGTGATGACCCGGAATCTCGCGCTCTGGGTGCGCCCCGGGGGAGGCATTGGAGGCAACCGGCTGGCCTTCGTCCCGGACTGGAACATCGAGGTGGGGTTCCGCTACTTCCTCGATTGAGTACCGGAATGCCTCGCAGGGTCCCGAGCCATTCTCACAACTTCAGCGGCTGCCAGTAGCCGGTCAGCTCCAGGTATCCCCGTCCGGCTTCGCGTCCTTCGCTGAGCGCGCGCACCGCGCCCTCCCAGTAGATCGTGCCCGTGCTCGCGCGGGAATCGAGTTCCTGATCGTCCATCAGCGGCCGCAACTCCCACTGCAGCGCGCCGGCGCGCACGCGCATCGCCACCGGATATTCCACGCTCGTCCGCGGGGAGCGCCAGGTGCGCAGCGGCTCGAACGCCACTTCCTCCGGCGACAGTGCACGCATCCGCCCCTGCGCGTCGCGCAGCCCGCCGCCGGCGTACAGCACGCCGCCGTCGCGTGCGCGGATGCGAAAGGCCATCAGTGCGCCGCCGTCTTGCAGATTGATACCGATCCAGTCCCAGCCGGCAGCGCGCTCGTCCAGAATCGTGCTCGACCACTCGTGGTCGAGCCAGGACATGCCGCGTACTGCCAGGCGCCGTCCGCGCACGACCAGGATTCCCTGCGTGCGCAGCTGCGGGCGGCTGTAGTAGTAGCTCGCCTGCTCCGGCCGTGTGCCCTTGCGGCTGAACCCCGCGTCGCCTTGCAGCAGCGGCGGCTGCGTGGCGACGAAACGCAGATCCATCTCGAAGGCGCGCGCGACGATCCGGCTGCGATAGGTGTCGCC
>CAZNBS010000329.1:0-4822 GCA_964570955.1 uncultured Burkholderiales bacterium
CCGGCGATGATCGCGACCACGAGAAATACTACAGCCCAGCTAAGCATCGATACTCTCCTCTTCTGATATCCACGATGTGCGGGCATTCCAGGGGCGGAACGCGCCGCGACCGAGCACGCACTACGGTGTGCGATGGGCAGGCAGCGTGCCTGGCTCGAACGTCGTCGGCACGCGCGGTGCTTGCCGCCAGGGCTGTCGGAATCGAGCCGGTCGGAGGCGAAAAATGGCGTGGTCTGCATCGCACATCCTCAGCGCGCGCGAGGCTGCGCGGGAGGTGCTGGAAGAGGTCGGGCTGGACAACTACCTGTTCACGGTAGACCCGCGCGAAACCGGATGGGAGCTGAAGGTGGAGCATCCCGTCAGCGAGGGCTGGCAGACGGTCACGCTGTCGGTGGAGCGTGACCTGTTGCTCGCCTGTCGCACGGATCGCCGGGCCCGCCGCCAACTCGCACAGCGCTGGCGCGAACGCATCGGCGGCCGCTGAGCCGAGGCTTTCAGGACTCTGGCATTGGCGGCGCCTCAGGCGCCGTGGGAGCGGCGGGCACCGTGACCGCCGGCACCTCATTTCCGCCGTCGGGAGAAGAGGCCATGCCTTCCTCCTGGAGCGGCGGCAATCCCGCGTCGACCGCCTCGAGGCAGGCGGTCAGCCGGCGCATGCCGCGCACCCCGGAGTACACGCGCGTGGTATCGAACCGCACGCCCCGGCACGCATCCGGGCTGCGCGCCTGCGCGTTCAGGTGGAGAAAATCCGCGCTCTGCATGAACGGGACCGCCCGATCGACCCAGTGCTGAGCATCCGCCTCGTTGGTGTCGAGTCGCGGCGCATGCTCCCGTCGGGCGCGGTGCCAGGCCTGCCACGCCCCGTTGTGCAGTTCGATTTGCCGGTTCAGCTCTCGGCGCTCGCCCTGCAGCGCCTCATAGCGTGCGTCCAGTTCGCGTCCGCGCGCAGCCAGTTCGGCACCCCGCGCATTGCAGGCCTCGATGGCCGCATTGTCCGCCATGTTGCGCGGACAGCGCTGCCGGTGCAGCGTGAGATCGCGCCGCAGCTGCGCGGCTGCTTCGTTGTGCTGCGCCATGGCCTTCGCCACACGCGCCGATTCGTCGGCGAGCGCCCGGTCGGCTTCGCGCAGCCGCCTGCCTTCGGTCTCGACGACCGCCGTAGTGGGATCGAGCGTCTTCAATTCGTCCAGGAGCAGGTGCGCCTCCTCGAGCAGCGCGGCCATGCGCAGCCGGGAAGCCGCCTCATCGGCGCGCGCCGGAGACGCGGCGGCCAAACACAAGGCGAGTGCCGCCAACAAGGCTTTCAGGAGAGTCATTCGCGTCCACCAGGCAAAAGGTGCCCTCTCTATCGGCACTGCGCCGGAATGTTGCAACATCCTGGAGCGATCGGCCAGCGCACGACCGGCCAGGGTCCCCCGCTACGGCTTGGGGGCCACCGCTGTCAGGCAGGGGTGCACGCGCCCGACCGCCTGCGCCTGCGGCAGCGCGAGCGCTTCAGTGAGGGCTGCGGGCTCGCATGCGGCGGGGTTACCCGCCTTCTTCGCGAGGCTCCTGAACGCCTCCGAGGCCAGGAACGGCTTTGCGCCGTTCACCCAGTGCTCGCAGTCGCCCTTGTTTGCCAGCAGCTTGGTGTCGTGCTCGCGTTTACGCTGCGTCCACTCCTTGCGGGCGGCGTTGTGCTGTTCGATGCGTAGCTTCAGTTCCTGCTGACGCGCCTGCAGGGCCGGGCGCTCCTGTTCGAGCTTCTGTTGCGTGCCCTTCAGCCCTACCGCCATGGCGTTGCAGGACTCGACCAGTGCCTTGTCGTCGGACTCCTTGGGGCAGCGTTGCGCATGTTCCTGGACGGCGCGCTCCAGCCCTTTGTTGGCCTCGTTGTACTTGTTGACCGCCTCGTTCACGGCGTTCGACTCCGTGCGCAGCGTCTGCTCGACGCTGTCCAGCTGCTCGCCCTCCTTCGCCAGCTTATCGGTGATCGGCTGCAGCTGCGCCTGTTCGTCGAGGATCAGCCCGGCCTCCTCCGTGAGCGCCCTGAGCTTGAGGCGCTCTGCCTCTTCATTGGCCGCGGCAAAACCGGCGAGCCCGGTCAGGACCGCTGCCGACAGCGTTGCCAAAACGGATAAGGTCTTCATTGTCTGTGCTGTTCCGTCACCGCCCCATCGTCCAGGCCGCAGCGAGATCTTCAATTACTTCATGTGCTTACGCGGCCAGCCCGGCATCCCGCCGGTATGGATGTTGGCACTGCACCGCGCCGCAGAAGCGGCCGCGGCGCGAGATCGCGCCCGCGGGGGACCCTTCGTCCGTTCCCTGGGGTGGTCGTGCCACGGATGACCCAACTGTCGGCAAATGGCTACAGTGTACCGATGATCGAATCGTACAAGTTCTTGGCGCTGCCCGCCTGACAATCGCAGCGCCAGGCGACATGGACCGCCCGTTCGCCGCCCGAGGCCGCATCCGCGATCGGTCAAGGCTCGTTCGCCGGGTATGGGGTGGCAAACCTCCCCCGGGCCCCACCCGAAACGCGTTCCCCGACGGCCACCGTGAGGCCCGGAAAGCGGCGCTCGAGTTCCTGTGTCCCGCGCCGAATGGTCGGCGACCGCGTGGGCTGCAGGCCATGCATGCGGGCGCGGCAGCGCCCGCGGCCGCGCCTGGGGCGGGGTGAGATAATGCGGCTTTCCGGCCGACGCAGACGAGACAAAGAACATGGCAACGATCACCTATCTCACCACCATCCAGTTCGATTTCGGCATCGTCAGCACCGCCGGCACCGAGTGCACACGCCTCGGCATCGCGCGCCCGCTCGTCGTCACTGACACCGGCATCCGCGCCAGCGGCCTGCTCGATCGGCTGGTCGCCAGTCTCGGCGCGAGCGTCGAGCACGCGATATACGACGGGACACCGCCCAATCCCACCGAGTCTGCGGTACTCAACGCACTACAGGCCTATCGCGCGCACAAGGCCGATGGAATCGTGGCCATCGGCGGCGGGTCATCGCTGGACCTGGGCAAGGCCGTCGCGTTGCTGGCCACCCACGACGGGCCGCTTGCGCAGTACGCCGCGGTGGAAGGGGGTGCAGCGCGCATCACCGCCGCCGTCGCGCCGCTGATCGCTGTCCCCACCACCGCCGGCACCGGGAGCGAGGTCGGACGCGGGTCGGTGATCGTGCTCGAGGACGGCCGCAAGCTCGGCTTCCTGTCGCCGCACCTGCTACCCAAGGTCGCGTTGTGCGATCCGGAACTGACCCTCGGACTCCCCTCAGGTCTGACTGCCGCCACCGGCATGGATGCCATGGCCCATTGCATCGAGACCTTCCTCTCGCCGCTGGTGAATCCGCCGGCGGAGGCGATCGCCCTGGACGGGCTGACCAGGGCGAGCGCGCACATCGAGCGCGCCACGCGCGACGGTCAGGATCGCGACGCACGCTGGAACATGATGATGGCGGCAATGGAAGGCGCGATGGCTTTCCAGAAAGGACTGGGTGCAGTGCACGCACTGTCCCATCCGCTCGGCGCCCTGCCCGGTCTGAAGCTGCATCACGGCACCCTCAACGCCGTGCTGCTGCCGGCCGTGCTGCGCTTCAACGCACCGGCGGTGGGGGAGAAGATGCAGCGCCTGGCGGCCACGATGGGACTTGCCGCCGGAACGGACGTGGCGCAAGCCATCGCGGGCCTCAACGCGAGGCTTGGACTACCGGACGGCTTGCGCGCGATGGGCGTACCCAAGTCGGCGCTTGCCGGAATCGCCGAAGCGGCCCCGAAGGATCATTGTCACGCCACCAATCCGCGCAAGCCGAGCGTTGCCGACTATCTGGAGATCCTCGACGCGTCGTACTGACGCGTCGACCCGTTGTGCACGGCCCGCCAGCGCCGCGGCGATGCCGGGCGTCACTTTGCGTCGGCGGCCACCTGCACCTTGACGATGCGGTCAGGATTGGATATCGCTCCGTTCGCCGAACGGTTGCCCTTCTTGATCATGTCGACGAACTCCATCCCCTGCGTGACCTTGCCCCACACGGTGTACTGACCGTTGAGGAAGGGCGCGGGCTCGAAGCAGATGAAGAACTGCGAATCGGCACTGTTGGGGTTCGCGGCGCGCGCGGCGCCGACGGTGCCGCGCTCGAAGGGCGTGCGGGTGAATTCCGCCGGGATGTTCTGTCCGGAGCCGCCGGTGCCGTCTCCCTTGGGATCGCCGGTCTGCGCCATGAACCCGTCGATGACCCGGTGGAAGGTCAGTCCGTCGTAGAAGCCTTTGCGCGTCAGTTCCTTCACCCGCGCCACGTGCTTGGGCGCCAGGTCGGGCCGCAGTTCGATGACCACGCGACCGTCCTTCAGATCCAGGAACAGGGTGTTCTCGGGGTCGGCGGCGGAGGCTGTCGGCGCCACCATCGGCATCATGAGCGCGGCGGCGAGCAGGAAGCGAAGCGGTTTCATGGGCGTGCACTGTCCGTCGTTATGGGGCCGCCTAGTGTACAGGCTCCACGCTCGGTCGCCGGCGGCATGTCTGTTCTGGCGCCCGTGCACCCGGTACCATGGACGCCTCTGCGCTCATGATCCCGACCAGCATGTCCACCTCCCGGTCCATCGCCGACCTGCGCAAGGAGTACGCGCGCGAGCGGCTCGACGAGGACGATGTCGCCCACGATCCGATCGTGCAGTTCTCGCGCTGGTTTCAGGAAGCGCTCAACGCGTCTCTTCCGGAACCGAACGCGATGATGCTGGCCACCGCGGACGCGCGCGGCCGTCCTTCCGCGCGCGTGGTCCTGCTCAAGGGCTACGACGACGCCGGTTTCGTCTTCTACACCAACTACGAGAGCCGGAAGGGTGAG
>CAZNBS010000330.1:0-4770 GCA_964570955.1 uncultured Burkholderiales bacterium
GCCTCCGTGCTGCCCACGCCGACGTGCGCTCCGCGCCCGGCCGGTCGTCCGGCGATGATGTCGATGCTGGCCGCCCGCGCGACGCGGCGGCGCTACCAGATATGTACGCGAAACGGGTTCGAGTTGTCGCCGGGCTGCGGACGTAACCCGGCGTGAACTCGATCCGGGCGTCACGTCCCTGAAGTGGCCGTGTACCCGCGAGACTACGCGACAACGGCACGATCAGCGCGCAACGCGATCAACGCTGCCAAGCATGCACGCGCCTCGAAGCTGACCCAGCGGGGCGGCCGTCAAAAATAGTAAAGACACGTCCCCGACCGTCACAACCGATGTGGCCGCTTGGAACTTATCGCCATCCGGCCAATCGGCGATCCAGTCATCCCAGAATTCGCCCATGGGGAAGTGCGAGCGGTCCAGCGGCCCTTGGTAATCCGCCCCCGGGAGCTGGTAGAAAACCGTCACGAGACAGTCGCCACGGACGGCCGGTGTCACAACCAAGGCGCTGCGCAACTCGGCCGCGTACCGCCGAAACTCGCTCTCGCGACGATTCGAGTCCGTCCTGGGCATCTTGATCGTTCCGCCTACGACGCCCACTTGCTTTTCCAGGTATCCAACTTGGAACCCCGCTATCAGCCACAACTTGAGACCGCCATCAAAGCCGGCCAGTTTCCAGCCGCGATCCTCGTGTACGCGCTTCGACTTCTGCTCGAACCTAGTGAAGTGCGTTTCGCCGCTGGACAATTCAAGGGTCACGTGGTGAATCGGAGCCGCGTCTCCATCCGCGAACTCATGTGGCTCGCGCGAATCTGACGGAGGCCACAGAATTAAACGGTTGCCGCGTGTCTTCGCCAGTGCAGCGAAAGGAAGCCGCTTTTCGGCTCCCAGGTCATACAAGAGGATTGTCACCGGATCAATGGGATTGCCGTCATCGAAGAGGCGATAGAGCGGCTTCCAGTACACCGACATTTCCTGTGGAATGTCCGGCAGCCCTGCCCGAGCTTGTTCGAACGTCTCGCTCGGTTGCATTGGGTTCACTCGTCGCTCGCCAAACCTTCCGTGGAGGCAGTCAAGCCGACCGCCGACTTGGCGGCGCGAATGCGGAATTGTACCTCCGGCCGCGTGGTTCGACACCCGCGCCTTCAACCGCTTCACGCCTGCGAATGTTCCCTCTTGAGGGCCTTTTGCAAAGGGCTCGTATGGCCCCCGCGCTGCGAACGCAACGCTGCCTACTCGTGCGCTATCCCCTACCCCGCAGCAGTGGCGTCGCGCACCACGCAATCGGCCTGCTCGTCCCATTCATCTGGTCGGCAATGCTCGCAAGGTGTTCGAAACTCGTCATCGGAGGGCAGGCGGTGAGCAAGCGTATGCTCTATCCTGCCTTAGACGCCCGCGAGCAAGGTGCAATCGGGGCGGTGATAGACGCTCTCGCCCTCGACCATCGCAAAACCGATCCGTGTTAGGTCGAGGTCCACGCGAAGCGCTGGATGTGGGTCATGCAGGCCAATGTCCGCAGAATAGCGAGCAGCCGCAAGAACCGTGATCGTGTCCGTCTCGGGGATCTTCGTCGGGTCGCTCTCGGACTGGGCTTGACGCAGCACCTCGTCGTGTTTCGCCTCTTGGGGGTTGGTGATGTCGAAGTCAAGCCTCGCGTCGGCGGTTTCCGTGATCTTCCCGTAGAAAGCGAGGGCGTCCACGATCACGATCGACGACGGATCGATATACGGAAACCGTAGCAGATGGCATCCGTTCCATTCACCAATGTGGTTACCTCCAAGCGAACGGGCGTTTGGCAATTGCCAAAGCTTATGGCCAATGATCGCTTCAATGATACGCCGCTGCTGTGGCACAAATATGAGGATCGGATTGTCTGTTGTTTTCCTGAGCCGTGCTGCCGCCTCACGCACTGCCGCCGCAAGCTCGGCAAGCCTATGGATGGGTACCGTCGGCTTGGCCATCCTTTCCGCAGCATGCGTGATCCAGGTATCTTGGCTCTCCTGGATGCTTCTCGCAATCAGGGGCGCGAAATCCATCGGGTGTTCCCGGCAGCGCACAATCGATTCCTTCTGTAGCCACACGCCGTATCGGATACGCGGCAGGAACCACGCCCGCGCTTCGGCTCGAAGGCCGCCGAGCTTCGCAAGTGTGCTTCGCAGCCCATAATCATTCTCCAGCTCCCTGGCGATATCCGCGCGGAGCCGAACACGATGCTCGTCGTGCATGGGAGCGGCAATTACGGCTGAGAGGCGGTCGAGCTTGAACAGGCGGAGCCGCTCTGCGAAGAGCGAGACGACGGCATTTACGGTCCCGTCGCGTTTCTCGTCCTCGATATTGAGCAAATCCTTCCGCACCGCATCGTTGCCGAGAATTGAATCCGAGAGCGCCTTGACCTCGTCGGGGGATTGGGGGCGAAACGGCGGAAAGGTGCGCATCGCATTCGGTACTTCGTACTTGGGCGACGATGGGCGAGCCAGCATCAGCGCCATGAAACCGCGTTCGATCCAGGCATCGGAAACAACGCCTACGACGCTGACCCCCGATCGTCTGGGAGACGCCATTGTCCATCGGGTCACGCCGAACGGATCGTCCAGAGGCCGATCCGTGAACGACTTGCTGCGAACGGCCTCCCAAAGCCGCAGCAAATGCTCGCGCGAACCGAGGTCGGCAGCACATCGTTGAAACAGAGCCTTGGCCGCGTCGTTCTGTTCGCGCTGGGACCCAAAGACGTGCAGGCACCAAGCCGCTGTAATGAGCGTGGCGTAGCTCAGGAGGTCGCTTGCCTCGCGCAGCTCAGGCGGAACGTTTGCCTCCTCGTGTGGATCGGCGAATCGCTTCCCGGTATGTTCATCCCACCGGAACAGCCGATCCTGAAAGTTGGCGGCGTCGGTCGTGCGGCCCGCTCCCTGCGCGGCTCGCATGAGTTCCAGCCGCCAAGCAAGATCGACGATCAGCACGGGCATCTGAGCAGCGATCTTTGGAGGATCACTCCGCCCGGATGAATGTGCGTACTCGAACTGGGAGCCGAGAAAAGTGAGAACGGCATTATCAAGGTAGTCGCCCACATAATCGGCAAGCTCCTTGCCTTCGATGGCCCGGTAGTAGACGGCGACGATGATCTCACCCGCGCGGTGATATAGCCCCGGATGCAGATGCTGAACGGCCAGCCCCATCATCCGACAGGAGAAGGTGAGCAGAGCGGAAACCTTCTCGCGGTCGCCGGAGGCCACGGCGTGCTTGGCCATGTTGAAGAAATTGAACCCCGCGAGAAGGTCGGGAAGGCGCTCACGGTGCATCGAAAACTGTCCGGCCACGGCATCCGCGCGGGCCAGCCCGCGCTTCACCAGCGTTTCTTGAATCTCAAGCCCGCGTTCCAGTTGTTCTGACGAGTCGTGCCGTGCATAACTCACCAGCACATCCTCGAATCGGGAAAGAACATCGACGACATCGCGTCCTCGAGCCGACCCAAGACAAAAGACGGCTCGCAACCTCCGGCGTATCCCGTCGACGACTTCCTCGCCGGGCGCGACAACATTCTGTTTCAGGCGACCCTGATCGTCTCGGCTCGCCGACAGCACCAGCGCAACCGTGTTGTCCACCGAATCACCGGGGCCGAGGCACAGCGTCGCGTCGTGGTTGGGGCGGGCGGCCCTGATGTAATCACCCAGTGCTTTCAGCGCCGTGAGGTTAACATCCACGATGGAGCCGCAACCAGTTAGCTTCAGCTTGACGGGAGCAACCGGATCAAGATCGATAAGGCCGCCGACCGTGGAATACTTCAACCCCGCGTCTTCGACAGCTTCATCGAACACTTTCCTTTGCCGTGCGTGGTGGATGTCCTCGTCCAGCGCCCGGTCGTACTCCCAAGTGAGGCTTGGCGTTAGCAGCGCCACGAAATCGTCGGACACGCTGGTGGTCATCCGATGGAGCAGCCACAGAACGAGCCACAGCACGAACAGCACCACCGGGACATCCAAGATCGCCATCGGGACCGCTGCGCGAGGCAGGGCGAGCGAGCATATCAGGGAAACAACGACATTGGCCGCGACGACAGCAAGAGTGAAGGCGGCAATGGGAATCAGACCCTCGCGTCGACGCAGGTAACGAACAAGGAATGCGGCCTTGTCGAGCTTCTCGCCGTGGTACTGGATGCCGAACACGATGACGGCGAACAGAATTCCGGCAGCGCCACCCACTACCTCGGCAATCGTAACCAGCGTTCCGGCAAGGCCGGACGCCTGATCGGAAGTCCTGTCGTCGGCAAGCGCTGCGCCCACCGTTACCGAGAGGCCGACGCAGACCGCGAACACACCAGCAGCAAGAACCGTACTCCGTCCAACGCTGTGCAGCGCGTGAAGACGACGGTGGAACGACTCCGCGGCGGTCGTGCGCTCGGCTCGTTGCCGACGAAAGCGGATGTCTTGAAGCGACTCAGTGCGCGACGACAGCCATTCTGGCCTGTCAAGAAGACGCCGGGCCGCAATCCTCCATACGCGTTTGAGCCGCGACCATGCTGGTACGGTGGTGTCGCGCAGCGCCGCCCACACTTCCGGGAGCCTCTCTCGGAAGTCCGGCCAGCGTTCGCAGATCGCACGAATCCGTTTCACCTTCAGCCGCCTCGGTGCGCTCCCTGATGTCCCACGTTGGCCCGCTTCCGCACTGATGCGGAGTGTATAGGCCGCAATTGGCTCGGATTGCGCCCATGCATTTTAGGGATCGCAAAGCGGTTCGTGTTCCGTCCAGGCCGCGGACGCAACCCCGCGTCAACCGAATCGG
>CAZNBS010000331.1:0-4770 GCA_964570955.1 uncultured Burkholderiales bacterium
CGCACTCGGCGCAACGCACACGCAGGAAGCCATGGGCAAGGATGCCGCATTCCAGCAAGCAACCGCAAAATCGGAAAGGACTGACCCGGGGCGAAACACGCCGAGCAGCCCGCTACCGGCAGTTCGCTTGCGCTGCCTCTTGCCTCGAAGGAAGAACGGGCTTGATTGCCTCCGTCCCCTTTTCCCGTGGCACGGCGCCTGGATGCCCATTTCGCATTTGCGATTTCAGCGACCGTATGTCACGACGCCAGACGAGAGCGGCGCCAAGCCGCCGGTGCCGCGCCGAATTCCCGCTTGAACGCGCGACTGAATGCGGCTTCCGAATCGTATCCGACGTTGGCGGCGATCGCGCCGATCGTGCGGCGACTGCCGTGCAGGAGGTCGGCGGCAAGCTGGAGGCGCCAGCGCGCAAGGTATTGCATCGGCGGCTGGCCGAGGAGCACCGTGAATTTTTCACCCAGCGCCGAGCGAGAAAGCCCGATTCGACTGCCGAGTTCATCCACGGTCCACGGGTGGGCCGGCTTCGAATGCATCAGCGAGAGCGCGCTGCCGATATGCCGGTCGCGCAGTCCGGCGAGCCACCCATGCTGCCCGGGCGGCAGGCTCTCGGCGTAGCGGCGGATCGCCTCGACGAACAGGAGCTCCGACAGCTTCGCCAGCACCGCGCCTGCGCCCGCGCTGGGAACGGCGTACTCGGCGAGGCTGAACTGGATCGAAGACTCCAGCCACTGCCCGCGTGCACTGCCTTCCTGCATGCCGATGATCATCACGCGCGGCAGCGCCGCGAGCAACGTCTTGAACAGCGCCGAATCGCATGCGAGATAGCCGCACACCAGCCGCGTGGCTTCGCCGCCGCCGCCATGGCTGACACGCGGTACCTCTGCAGGCGTCGTCGCCGCAACCAGACGCGTCATGTCCGTTCGTGGTGCGGCCAGGTCACTGCCGAGGAGATGCGGGTCGCCGCCGGGGATGACGATGAGATCGTGGGCCTGCGCATGTTGCGGGGTCTCGCCATCGAACACCACTGCACAACTTCCCGCCGTGACCAGGTGGTATGTCGCGACGTGCTGCGCCTGTGGCATGTGTTGCGTGCAAACCCTGACGCCGGAAGGCGCGCTGATGCACCACGGGGCGCTGAACTCCGCGTCGAGGAAGACGGCGCCCGTCAGGCGCACGAGTCGGAGCACATCGGAAAGGGCGTCCAAGGACCCTCCGGGTTGGTCGTGGCGTTCCGGGCAAGAGATCCGGCAAACCAGTCATGGGCAGACGCGCGGCGGACCGGGATAGTAGCACCCGTGCAGCGGCCGGCGAAAACCACCGCGCCAAGGGCCCTTCCGGGCGATCAAAATTCCAGGAGTCCATGTCATGCAAGCCACGCCACTCGAAAGCGACAACCAGCAGTACGCGAAGTGCATCGATGTCTCGAAACGCATTCGCTGGGACATCGACCGCGACGTCATTCGCGGACGCCGTTTCGACTTCACGAAGAAGTTCCTTCCCGACGGGATTTCGAAGGTCAACGAACTCGCGTTCCTGGGTGCAGACGAACGGCGTTTCCTCTCGCAGATCCAGGGCCGCACGTACGCGAACATGTTCGGACTCGTCGAGCGCTTCATCGGTGCAAAGGTGCTCGAAGTGACCCAGGGGTACTGGTTCGGAGACCAGACCAAGCTCGAGGCGCTGGTCCGCTTCAGCGACGAGGAATTGAAACACCAGGAACTGTTCCGTCGCATCGAGCGCATGACCGCGGCCGAAATGCCCGATGGCTATGCCTTCGTGCCGCAACCGAACGAAGTCGCATCGGTAGTGCTCCACAAATCGAGCTGGGCCGTCCTCGCACTCACCTGCCACATCGAACTTTTCACCCAGGCCCACTATCGGCAGAGCATCGAACCGGAGGAAAACCTGTCCGAGCTGTACAAGGACGTGTTCCTCTACCACTGGCGCGAGGAATCGCAGCACGCGATCCTCGACGAGCTGGAGTGGCGACGGGAGGATGCCTCGCTTTCACCCGGCCAGCGCGACCTCGCGGTCGACGACCTCATCGACCTCGTCGCCGCGGTGGATGGTTTGCTGCAAGTGCAGGCGGCCAGCGACGTGGAATACTTCCTGCGCAACTGCGGGCGTTCCTTGAGCGCGGACGAAGCAAAAAAAGTGCGTACGCTCGTCCTGAAAGCCTATCGCTGGCAATACATCGTCTCGGGCGTCCAGGAGCCGCGCTTCATGCGGATACTCGGCGACATGATCACGCCGGAGCAGGCGGAACAAATCAGTTCCGCCCTTGCGCCGATCGTCAACACGCACTGATCCGCACGCTTGCAAAGCAGACGCGCGCGAAACCGTGGCGCCCCGGTCCCCGCACTTCCGGGCGGGAACCGGGTGCGCCACCCATCGACACCGTGCCGAAGAGCGCCCCATGACCATACCCAATTGGATGCTTCTGGGCTTCGCCGCCTGGACGATCCTGCTGCTGGCTTCGACCATCGGCCTGTACCGGTGGGCCCTGATCTTCGCCGGACGAATGCCGGTGAACGGATTCCGCGCCGAGCAGCCTGAAGGCGCCGACTGGTACAGGCGTTCGATGCGCGCCCACGCCAACTGCATCGAAAACCTTCCGGTATTCGGCGCCATCGTCTTTGCGCTTTACGCGAGCGGGACGGGCGGACCGGTCGTGGACTTCGCTTCTACCTCCGTCCTGGCCGCCCGGGTGATGCAGTCGCTGGTGCACGTGTGCGTGCGGCAAACCAGCGCCGTGGTCGCCGTGCGGTTCTCGTTCCTGCTGGTCCAGCTGGCCTGCTTCTTCGCACTGATCGTCATCATCATTCGCTGACCGACACACCCCAAAACGGGTCGAAGGCACAATCAGCACCGACCTGGCTTCTTCCGCTCCTTTTCGTCTGCCGCGCATCGGGTCGACACCCCTTCGCTCGTTGTTTCGCCGGGCTTTTTCATTTCCAATGGTTTGTGCCCCCCACCACTGCCGGAACCACCATGACCTTTGAAGACTTCGAGCCACTCCTGTTCCAGGCGCACGGCCACGCGCGTGCCTTCCTTGGCGGACTTTCGCAGCGCTTCGTCGGCGCACGCGTGGGGCGCGAGGAGATGATGGCCGAACTCGACACCCCGCTGTCGCGGCACGGCGAAGATCCCGCCGCGGTACTCGACCTGCTTGCCCGCAACGTCGAGCGCGGCGCTTCTGCTTGCGCCGCACCGCGCTATTTCGGGTTCGTCATCGGAGGATCGATGCCCGTGGCGCTGGCAGCGTATTGGCTGGTGTCGACCTGGGACCAGAACGCCGGCATCCACGTCATATCTCCGATTGCCGCCGCGATGGAGGAGATCGCCGCGCGCTGGCTGCTGGACCTGTTCGACCTGCCACGCGAGAGCAGCGTTGGCTTCGTCACCGGCTGCCAGATGGCGCACTTCACTTGTCTCGCCGCAGCACGCCATGGCGCGCTGCGCAGGGCGGGTTGGGACCCGAGACCGGTGGCCTCAATGGTTCGCCGCGCGTCCACGTCGTCGCTTCGCAGGAAGCACACATAACCGTCGATGTCGCCCTGCGCTACCTCGGGTTCGGCACGGGCGCGCTGGTGCACGTCGAGTCGGATGCCCAGGGCCGCATGCGCGCCGACCACCTGCGCGAAATCCTGCCGACGCTGCAGGGTCCGATCATCGTCTGCGCGCAAGCCGGCAACGTGAACACGGGCGCCTTCGATCCGCTGCGCGAGATTGCCGAAACGACGCGCGTGCATGGCGGTTGGCTGCACGTCGATGGCGCCTTCGGCCTGTGGTCGCGCGCCAGCACGACATTGCACGCGGTCGCCGACGGCATCGAACTCGCCGACTCCTGGGCTACCGACGCGCACAAGTGGCTCAACGTACCCTACGACAGCGGCGTAGCCATCGTGCGCAATGCCACGGATCACCACGACGCCATGACATCCGCGGCCGCCTACCTGGTCCAGACCCGCGGTGCGGAGCGCGATGCCGTCGACTGGGTGCCCGAGTTCACCCGCCGCGCCTGCGGCATCCCCGTGTACGCCGCGCTGCGCGCACTCGGTCGCGACGGCGTCGCCGCGTCGCCGATCTTGTCGATCGCTGCTGTGCCCGCGCCCGCCAGTTCGCCGACCGGCTGTCGCGAATAGGCTTTTCAAAACACCTCTCTCGCCAGCCGGTACGGCAACGCCCTTGCATCGAGCGATCGATCGCACGGTCATGGGGGAGAATTCGCGGAGGTTTCGTGGGGCTCGACGAGTTCTTGGCCTCGGAATCGTCCCGAGCTGCGTCGTTTCGACGCGCGTTGAGCGTGCTGCGCAGCCACAGGCCGAGCGAGTTCGTCGATTCTGCCGCAGAATCATCCTCGACGCTTGGCCGTGCGTGTGCTCGTGCGCGGGTTCGCTCGCCGGCTGCACGACATCGGGCACGAGCGCGGCACGCAGCTTCGCATGCGGGGCGAGCACGCCGTGAAAGCGGATCAGGTATAGCCGCGGGCGTGGGATGAGCGCGGCGAGGCGTTGCATGAATTCCTGCGCCGACATCACGATGTGCGTGGTGCCGTCGCGATACGGGCTGTTCAGTCGCAACACGACCTGGCCCTTGTCATTGCAACTCAGGCGCTCGTTGTCTGGTCGAGAAGGCCCTTGAGTTCATCGCCCGTGGGCGCACGCGCCTCATCGAAGATGGGCTCTGCCTCGGTGCGCCGATACACCCCGTCGAGCACCAGGCAGTGCAGGTGGATGTTGAGGTTGGCGGCCGAGCCGAATCGGCTTA
>CAZNBS010000332.1:0-4729 GCA_964570955.1 uncultured Burkholderiales bacterium
GGCGTGAGCAAACCGTTGTCGACGGTCCACGGCTCGCGGGTGAGCGTGACGCGGAAACCCGACGCTTCACGTCAGGTCGGTAGCTGCCCAGCGCCCAGCCTTCAGCGACAACGTCCGGGTCGTATGCAACCTCGTCGTGCAGGCGAAAGGTGCGCGGCGGAAGCGCCAGCGGCAAGGCCGCCCAATCCCAAACCGAGTCGCGCTCTGGAACCACAGCGACCACCCCGGCCAGCTCGCCCGCAGCACCGGGGAACGGCAGTATGCGCCCGCGATCGAGTTCGGAGCCTATGGCCTGTGCCCATCGCCTCGCATCATTGCAAACCGAATCGAGCTGCCCTTCGCGAACGACATGGAGCGGCACGGCATCATCGTCCCGCTCCGCCAGTGGAAGATCTCTTTCAACCATGATGTATCCGCCTGTTGCGCGCCGCGGCCTTGACCACGGGAGTGACCTCAATTCCGAGTCTTTCGAGATTTGCTTCGAAATCCACCAACCCAAGCAGTGCGCCAGGCATTCGCATGCCGATCATGTCGACACCAGCCGCTTCCAGCTCGAGGATCCTTTCTGCAATCCGGCTTCCGCTCCCGACAAGGGCAACACGGTCGACCAGCTCGTCGCCAATCGTCTCCTTGGAGACCGGCGTGCGCTCCTTGAGTGCCTGCGCAGCCGCGTTGTAGACCTGCATGTCCACTCCCGCCAGATTTCTCGAATATTCACTCATCGTTGCGATGGTCACGGGCAGCAGTCGTCGCCGCATGAGCTTGAGGACGAAATCGCGGTCGTCAGTGCAGACGGTAGTGGTCCAGCAGACGATCCTCACCTCGCGCGGGTCTCGCCCTGCCTCGCGCGCACCCTCGTGAACGTCGGCGATCACAGAGCGTATGGCCGTCGGATCAGCGATGTCGCCGATGATCACGCCGTCTGCAACTGCGCCGGCCATTCGGAACGCGGAGCGCGCCGTACTGGCGACATAAAACGAAACGGGTTTCGACGGCGTGAACTCGAGCTTCACCCCATTGAGAGCGAATGCGCCGTTCTGCATCGTCACCGTCTCACCCGCGAACAGCCGCCGCATCGCGACAATGCCATCCCTGGTAACTTCAATGAACCGCGCGTCTGCCGCTCCGATCGCATCCCTGACCCTGCGTTCGCCGGCGCCAAGACCCAGCGCTATACCGCCCGGGCGCAACTCCGCGAGGGCGGCAGCAGCACGCGCGATCTGCACCGGGTGACGCGTGAAGACGTTCGTAACGGCCATCCCGAGGTCAAGGGCGTCCACGCGCATTCCAACCGTGGCCAGCGCGACGAACGGATCCCTATGGAAACCTTGATCCGGCACCCAGAGCCGGTCGAAACCCTGCCGCCCCGCTTGCGCTATCACGTCGACATAGCGCGCAAGTGGATACGATGGAACCAGTGAAAACGAGAGCTCGATCAAGTGTTATTTCTCCGACGTTCGTTCCACGCTCAAACTTCGCCGCCGCTCTCCAGGACGCCTTGCCTGAACCGCTTTCCAGACGCGACCAGCCCCGAAATGGCAAGCAGGATCGCCAGCACAAACGCCGTTGCAGCGACCGGGCGCGTAAAGATAAACAGGTAGTCCTGGCCCCCGACGATCAAGAGCTGATTCAGGGAAAGCTCGAGCGTCGGGCCGAGAACGAACGCGAACACGAGCGGCACGAGGGGGTAGTCCAAGCGCCGAAACCACACACCCAGCAAGCCAAAAATCGCCATGACGAGGACGTCGACGTAGCTTGAATTGATGCTGTACGCACCCACTACGCAGAACAGAATGACGATCGGAAACAGGACGCCATAGGGGATCCTGAGAAGACGTACCCAAAGCCCGATGAGAGGGAGATTCAGAATGAGGAGCAGCACGTTGCCGACGTACATGCTCGCCACGATGGCCCAGAAGAGTTGTGGGTTCTGACCGATGAAAGTCGGCCCGGGCGCCACCTTGTGCACCATCAGATTCGCCAGGAGAAGCGCCATCACGACGTTCGAAGGAACGCCGAGCGTGAACAGGGGAATGAAGCCACTCGCTACGGAAGCATTGTTGGCCGTTTCAGGACCGGCCACTCCTTCGATAGCGCCCTTTCCGAAGCGCGATGGGTCGCGAGCCACGCGCTTTTCAATCGAGTACGACACGAACGATGAAAGGATCGATCCGCCGCCGGGCACCAGTCCCAGCAGGAAGCCGACGATGGAACCGCGGCCGATCGAGGGCAGCGACTGCTTCCAGTCGTCGCGGGTCGGCAGCAGTCCCCGCACTTGGGCGTCGATAACGGACGTGCTCGTGCGCTTTGAAACGTTGATCAGGATCTCTGAAATGCCGAAAAGACCCATGACCATTGGAGCGATGTCCAGCCCATCCTGTAGCATCGAGGCGCCGTACGCGAAGCGGACTTCACCGCTCACCAGATCCGTGCCGATGCAACCTAGCAGCAGCCCGAGCGCTGCCATCGCACAGCCCTTGAGCAACGACCGTCCGCCCACGAACACACAGACCGACAGTCCGAGTACGGTGAAGCCGAAGTACTCTGCGGGCCCGAAGTCGAGTGCCACGCGCGACAGCGGAATCGCGAGCAACATCAGCCCGGCGACGCTCAACGTGCCCCCGATGAACGAACCGAATGCAGCTATCCCGAGGGCACGCCCGGCACGCCCCTGCTTCGCCATCTGGTAGCCATCGAGGCAGGTGACGACCGACGCCGCCTCGCCCGGCATGTTGACCAGGATCGACGTCGTCGAACCGCCATACATCGCTCCGTAGTAGATGCCGGCGAGCATCACGATGCTGTGCAGGGCATCGCCGCCCATGGTGAGAGGAAACAGCATCGACATGGTGGCGACCGGCCCGAGTCCGGGAAGTACGCCAACCAACGTGCCTATCAGGACGCCGACGAAGCAATGGAGAAAGGTCGCCGGGTGCAGCAGCTGCCCCAATCCTCCGACAAGCAGGGCGATGGCGCCTTCCACGACGACGCTAAATCCAATGGCCGCGCGGAAGCGGCACGTTCAGAAGAACGATGAAGACGACGTAGGCAACGGCGACCGTTGCTGCGGCGGCCAGGGAGGCCGTGGGCCAGCGCCACGCGTTACCGACGTTGAACAGTGCGCTCAGGCAGACGAACGACGACACCAAGAAGCCGAGCGGTTCAAGCAACAACGTATAGGCGAACAGGAGCGCCGCAACGAGCCAGAACGTCTTGCGTCCGCGCCGGTCGTCCGCAGGTTGCGGGTCGTCCGCGCGAGCCTGCGCGCCTGAGCGCCTTCCTTGATGGATGAGCAACGCAAAGCTAACTACGCACAGCGCGCCAGCCAGCAGAAGCGGGAAGAGCCCCGGTCCCGGCGCTGTGACGCTGCCTATCCCGTAGCGAGCCGAGTCGACTAGCGCCCAAGACGAGAGCGCTAGCAAGGCGACCGCAACTGCCGTGCTACCTCGTTGCATCGAGTTGTTTCCCCCACGGTCGCCACGATCAGAGCGATAGGCCGCGAACTGTCCTCTCCGTTCCGCGTCACCGCAGCGCGCGGCCCCGATACCGCTAAGGTCCCCTCATTTCGGTGCTGATCTGAGCAGCCGACCGGATCAGCAGGTCCTTGTGCTTCTCCAGGATGCGGTCGAAGCGCGATGTCGGCGCCGCGAGGTTGAGTGCTGCGATGCAGCCCTGGCTGCCATGGATCGGGACGGCGATTCCCGACGCGCCCACTGCATTTGTGTCATGAGTGACTGCGTACCCCTGCTTTCGCACTTCGCCAACCAGGTCGCGCAGCTTCCTCCTATCCCGCGGCGTCCGGTCCGTCAGGCGAACGAGGTGGGTACCACCAAAGTACTTCTCCCCGGACTCGGAATCCTGGAACGCCAGGATCACCAAGCCAACCGAAGTCGAGTGCAACCAGCGAGGCTCGTTCAGTTCGCCATCGCATCGAATCTCGTGGGTACTGACGACCTTGTGGACGTACTCAAGCGTTTGGTCGTCTCGCCGCCGCCCAAGGAAAACGCTCTCTCCGGTTACTTGCGCGAGCCTGCTCATCACCGGCTTCGCAATATCGAGCAGCGCTCCGATCTCTCCACCGACCCATTCGCGGCCGCGTCGTCCAAGAATTGCGCTCAACCTAAACCGCCGCTGCTCATCGCTCGTGACATACCCGCGGCCTTCCAGCGTCAATAGAAGCATGTGCGCGCTGCTCTTGGGGATATCGAGCTGACGCGCAATCTCTGAAACGCCCATCGGCGCCCGGGCCACCGTAAGCATCTCGAGCAGATCGAGTAGCCGTGCAGCGGATTTGACCGAAGGTGGATGTTCATATGTGTGAACGTCGTCCCGTACCATGACCGTACGTTATCGCGGGTCTGTGTTTCGAGTCAAGAGAAAACGGCCCGGAAACCGCTGACCGGAAGCGTCAGGAGTGACGCGTTTGGCTACAACGGATCCTTCAGCAGGCTCCGCAACGGCATCGCGAGCGAGCGCTTGACGCTTCGCACCTCCACGTTCGATGCGTGGTTCTTGATGCCGATGTTCATCTCCATCATCCGGTTCAGGATCTCATGGAAGTCCTGCATGTCGCGCACCACGATCTTCAGGAGGTAGTCGTAGTCGCCGCTTATGAGGCTGCATTCGACGATCTCGGGAATCTTGTGCACGGCGGCCTCGAAGACGCGGTACTGCTGGATCGTCTGCTCCGAAAGCCGGATGCTGCAATGGACGACGACGTGCGGCGCGA
>CAZNBS010000333.1:0-3038 GCA_964570955.1 uncultured Burkholderiales bacterium
CAGCGCCGCACTGAGGCTCAGGCGAGCCCGCAGGTACACGGCGTCGAGCGGCTCACGCTGGAAGCGCCACGCGGCCGCAAGGTGCACATGCATCACCGCTGAGCGCTCGACTGGTGGCAAGTCCCAGATGCACGCATCGAGTACGATCGCGTCGCGGCGATCGACCTCGCCCAGCATCGAATCGAAGTCGCTCGAACCCGAGGCGAAGAACCGCGACGTGGCAACGCGCAGATGCCGTGTGCCGCCGCCGCGCTGCCAGGTCACCCAGTTGTCGAGCAGCGCGTCGAGCCGAGGATGCTCGCCGGGTGTCGTGTCGTCGGGCATATGTGCAAGTGTACAGCCTGGATGCCCATCCAGGTTGGCTAGAACGCGCCAGGGACGCGCCGCGGCACCGTCAAGCTAGGGGGATAGCCTCCGGGCTCGCGTGCCTCGCGACGCGAATCGGACAGCCTTCCTGCGCCGATATCTCAATCTCGGCGCCGTGGACCATGGTGAGCCGCAGCACGGCGCGATCGGCGCTCATCTCGATGCTGTCAACGCAGAACACTTGCTCGTCATCGAGGATTGTCAGCCCGCCGAAGAGCGCGGCCAAATCCGCCGCAAGTTTCTCGCTCGCTTCGGCCGGCGTCATGCCGGCACCGTCGGTTGCGCGCGCGGATTCCACCCCTCTTCCTCGCGCACTTCGTCGGCCGTGAGAATGCCGTTCTTCACCGCGACTTCCCACGCGGACCAGCGCTGCGCCGGGTCGCCGCGAAGCAGCCCGGACAGGTCCAGCTCGAGGCGGTGCGTCGAGCGGCTCGCGGCACCAAAGACGCTGCGCGTGAACTCGGCCTCGATCTTCCGGCACCAGGGTGTCAACGTGTTGGTGGCGAAGAGCCGAACCAACGTCTCGGTGTTCGCAAAGGTGCCGTGCGTCAGGTCACCCGCGATGGGTGGCGGGACGTTGAAGAGCCGGCACAGTTCCTCGGTCGTGAACCGCCGCGATGCGAGGAACTCGGCATCCTCGGGCGAAATGGAAATCTGCTTCCACGTCATTCCTTGGTCGAGCACGAGAGCCTTGGCCGCTTTGGTCGGGCCGGCAAACGCCGAGCGGAACATCTCGGTCAATTGCGTGCGCTGCTCGTTCGCGAGCTTGCCTTCCATCTCAAGCGCCCCACTCGGATTTACCCCGTTGCGATAGAGTGCCACGGCGAAGTCCTGCATGCTGAGCCCTGCCTGCACGACACTCGCCGCGCGCTGTAACCGGGAGCGGCCGATGAGCCCATCGTCGGAACGGTCGCGCAGGTGCAGCACCTCATGCTGCAAGAGTCTGCGCGGCCGGCCGGTGCCGCCGGCAATGCTGGTCAACTCGGTCACGTCGTAGGCAAGTCGGCCGCTGGGCAGCAACTGCACCGATGCCCACTCCCATGGTATCGGGCGCAGCTCTACCACGGCGCCCCGCGCATCGGTGACAACCTCGGCGAGCGCATTGCCGCGCAGCAGAACGCTGGCAACTGTCCACTCGATGAAGTCGGGCCAGGCCTGGTACGCATTCGGCCCGGCGGCAATCAGCCGGGCAACCGGGTGCGCCTCATCGATCGTGCGCCCGCGATCGAGCCGGCGGTAGACGTAGGCCGGCAGGCTCGCCATGGCCGATGAGACCGCGCCCACGCACGCGAGCACGGTCGCCAGGTTCTCGGCAACCCGAGGATGAATGATGGCCGCCCCGGTATCGATACCGCCGCGCAGCGCGTCCCAGGAGACTTCGCGAGCACGTTGCTCGCCCGCACCCGCCAGGAACTGGCCGATGCGCTGTAGCAGCCTCATACGGTCTCCAGATACCGATGCGCGAGCGCCAGCAACGGCGTGCGGGACCGGGCGTTGACCGTCGTCTCAGGATACGCGGGCCACGCCGACACGACGCTAATCTCGTGCAGGTCAATCGCGGTCAACGTGCGGCGGCTGCCGGCCCACTGCTCGCCGTCGCGTGCCACGACGAACCCGAACGACATACCGCCCAGGTCGCCGCGCTCGGCCAGTGCCAGCACGTCGCGCCCGGGCTGCGTGTCCGGCACCGCCAGCTCGAAGGCGAGCCCGGCGGAATCCTCGGCAAGCTTCAAGGTGCCGCTGCGGGTGCGCGCCAGCACCTTGCTCGGGTCGTGATCGACCATCGCGAGTACGTCGCGGGTACCCGCGAGGGACGCGGCGAACGCGCCAGGCGCGATGCGCTCGACGAAGCTACCGATGCGCGTTTCCACGCCGAACTTCGCGGCGTAGCCCTCCAGGCGCCGCTCCCGGGCGCGCAGCTCGGTGACTGCTCGGTGCTCCAGGGTCATTACGGCAACAGGTCCGTGCAAGCCGCGAACGACTCGGCGTGACGCACAGCAATGTCCAGCGTCATCATGGCGCGAACCTGGACGTTGCCCTTCGAGTACGCGGTGCTCTCGTAGGGGTTCACGAGGATATCCAATTCGGACCAGAAGCCAATCAGCACGTCCGACCAGTTGCCGAAGATGAGCTTGTGCGGCACGTTCGGGGAACCGATGCTATCGCCCGGGCAATTGTTGGTGGCGGCGAGCGGGTAGCCGGCAAGCATGCCGGGCTCCTGCATGATCATCACCGAGTCCGTGCTGCTGACCTTGGCGGTCGAGCGCAGCAAGCGCACCACGCTCGGCGTAGTCACCCAGGCGGTGCCCTCGGCGTTGTCGAGTTCGACGGCCTCGATGATTTGGAGCACCTTCGCCCACGTGGGCGACGCGCCCATGGTCACCGACGTGTCGATGCTCGACTGAAGCACCCCGCTCGGCTCGTTCGAGCCCCCGCCGTTGATTGCCGTGATGTCTACGCGGTTCGCCAGCACCCGCGCGAAGTCGTCTCGCAGCAACTGCTCGATGTCGGGGGACGACTGCATCAGCGTCGAGCGTGAAAACTCGGTGATGCCGCCGGCATGCTTCGGCGCCATCTGGACCTTGCTGTAGTCAGGGTCCGCCGGCGTCAGCGCCGAGTTATCGGCAACCCATCCGGTATTCGCGGATGCGGCCAGCTTGGGAATATCGACG
>CAZNBS010000333.1:3048-4724 GCA_964570955.1 uncultured Burkholderiales bacterium
CGTTCCCCACCAGGCCCGTGAGCACGCGGGCACCGAGACGGCGCACGACCATGCGCGCGCGCAGCACGTCGATGAACTGCGCGCCGTAATGGTCGGTCGCGATGAGGTTCGCACCTTCGCCCGCGCCGGTCACGACGCGCCGCTCGAACACCGCCATCGAAACTGCGATGCCCTCGAAGGGGCGCCCGGCACGTCTCGCCAGCTCGGCGGACAGCTCGCGCTCCCGGCCGCAATCGACGTGCGCGGCCAAGTCGGGAATCATCGAGCATATCGCACGGCGCAAGCTGAACTCGCGCATCGCGTCGTCGAGCCGATTGTCGCCGCTGCCGGCAACCTGCGTGCCCTGCATCCGGCGCTCGGCGTCATCGACCGTGCGCTGGCGCTCGATGCCGCGCTCGATGGTTTCCAACTCGGTCTTGAGTGCGTCGAACTTCTGCGCCTGCTCGGCGGAAAGGTCGCCACCGGCGCCGGCCGGTGCGGCGGTAAGTGCGCGCATCTCGGTCACTAGGACGGCACGTCGCTCATGCATATCGCGTAGGTTCATTTGATGTCGCTCTCTCTCGAAAAGTCGCAGATACACCCAATGGCGTGAACTGTCAATACATCCAGCGCTGGCTAAATCGCCAGTACCAACGACTCCGGCAGCTCGAACGGCTCGGGGCGCGGGTCTGTCGCCGCGAGCCCTACCGCCATGATGGCGGCTACCGCCGGGTCGATACGCTCGCGCGAGCGCTCCTTGCTCGGCTTCTGATTGCCCGCAGCGTCGCGCTCGACGGCCACGTTCGATATGCTCCACGTCAGCAAAGGATTGCCGGTGTGGCGTAGCTGCCGATTGAGCACACGTTCCTCGAAGGCTTTCATGGCCGGGCTCATCGTCTGGTAACCCTGCCCCCACGAACGCATCGGCGGTAGCGTGATGCCCTCCTCGGCCAAGATGCGCTCGAGCTCCGTCATCTGCCATCTGTCGAACGCAATCGCCTCGGGCGTGTACCGCGCGCAGATATCCGCCAGGCGCAGCGCCACCCGGCGCTTGTCGGTCGCCCGGCCGGGTGTGGGCTCGATGTAGCCACGCTCGGCCCATACGTCGTATGGGACGCGATCCGAGGATGCACGCACCCGCAGGTGATCTGCCGGGCACCAGGTCCAGACGAGTAACACGCCCGACTCGGGAAAGAACAAGGCGAACGCCGTCAAGTCGCGCACCGAGCCCAAGTCGAGCCCGCCGACACACCGCTGCCCGGCCAGCGCATCGATGTCGATGTCGTCGGCCCGGCAGGCGTCCCACTCGGCGCCCGGTAGCCAACGCTCCTCCGCGTCGATGCGCTGATTGCAGAACAGGTTGCGGAATGCTGCCTCCAGGGTGGGCATGCGCTGCGCCCGCTCGGCCAGCATGCGCATGTCATCGAGGCTGCGGAAGTCACCGATGGCGGGATTCGCCAACGGCCAATTGGCCTCGGCGAAAACGTCGACATCCGTCGGTACCTCGTAGACGTGCCCCGAGAACGTCGCATCATCGATGGACCCATCGCGCACCGCTATGGCGTAATCGACTAGCTCGGACATCAGGTGCAGGTCATCCGCCGACTGCGTGCCGATGATGATGACAAGCGGCTCGGCCCTGGCGCCCTGCGCCGTGGTGAGTGCGTCGTAGAGCGCGCGCCCGGCGCCGTGCCCCC
>CAZNBS010000334.1:0-223 GCA_964570955.1 uncultured Burkholderiales bacterium
CCTCGCTCTGCAGTGTCCACCCCGAGGATTCCTCGCTGCGCTCGGAATGACACCGATTGGGTAGCCCACCACACGGTGTCACCCAACGCTGCAACGGAACTCTGTCATCCAATGCTGCAACGGCACTCTGTCATCCACTGCTGCAACGGAATCGTCCCGAGACGATGCCTGTACCACGGTGTCATCCCGAGCCGAAGGCGGGGGGTCCTCGCTCTGCAGTGTC
>CAZNBS010000334.1:233-4720 GCA_964570955.1 uncultured Burkholderiales bacterium
CCACCCCGAGGATTCCTCGCTGTGCTCGGAATGACACCGTTTGGGTAAGCGACCCGACGCGCGCTTGACCTCTCCGCTCGACGGTATACCGTACGACTACCATGGCGACTATTGCTACCAGCCTGAAGTTGCCCGAGGATCTAAAGACCCGGGTCGAAGCCGCTGCCGAAGCGGCCGGCAAGACACCGCACGCCTTCATGATCGACGCGATCGAGCGGGAGACCGCGCGCGCGGAGTTGTACGAGGCGTTCGTTCAGGAGGCAATCGAGGCCGACGAAGACGCCGAGCGTACCGGCCTCTATTACGCCGCCGAAGATGTCTACCGTTATATGGCGAACCTTGCGCACGGCCAGGCAGTCAAGCGGCCGAAGCCCAGAACTTGGCGCAAGTAGCGTTCACTGTCACTGCGCTGGAAGATCTCGAGCGCATACGAGCGTTCCACGGGCCGGAAGCGGCTTACATCGCTGCATTCCAGATCGAGAAAGTGCTCCAGGCCACGCACATCCTGCATGATCATCCGATGATCGGCCGGGTGGTACGTCGTGAAATCCGAGAGTTGGTGATTGCTCAAGGCATGGACGGATTTTTCGCCCTGTACCGCTTCTATCCCGCACGCGACCTGGTGCGTGTGCTGCGCATTCGGCACCAGCGAAAGCTGGGGTACGGCAAGTAAGCGGCAGCGAGGTCGAGCCTGCACAAGGGCCGCTCGGCGATCATCCACCTCTGCCATCCTGGCGTGCACCGTTGCTCGTCTTCAAAGGTATTATCAACGCAACATGACCGGCGCCACAGCGAGGAGGAGACCTATGGCACACAAGCGCTTCGTCAACCCGCCCGGCCTGAAGCCGCTGGGCATGTACTCCAATGCCGCCTGCGGGCGCGGCACGATGGTGTTCATTGCCGGCCAGGTGGCGGTCGATGCCGAGGGCAAGATCGTGGGGCGTGGAGACATCGAGGCGCAGGCGGTGCAGGTGTTCGAGAACCTCAAGCTCGCACTCGGCGCGGCCGGCGCGACGTTCGAGGACGTGCTCAAGCTCACCATCTTCATCAAGGACCTGACGCCGGCCGCGCGCAAGGCGGTGATGGGCGTGCGTGGCCGCTACATCTCGCACACCAATCCGCCCGCTGCCACCATGATCGGCATCGATCGGCTGGTGGAGGAAGATCTGCTGGTGGAGGTCGAGGCGGTGGCGGTGGTGGAGTAAGTCCCGGACCGGTAGACAGGAGAGAGCAAATGATGCCTGACGCAAGAGTTCGTGCGGTAGCCTTGACGTATCTGCTTGCCGTCGCTGGACAGGCATACGGTGCCACCGCGCAGGTAGGAGATCTGGTCGAGTACGTGAGCGGCATGGGTCCCACGCTTGCCGAGATCGTAGTGGGCCCGGACCCCTCCAACTATGTCGTTGTACGCCTGCCCACCGGCAAGGAGATCCCGGTGAACGTCACGAAGCTTAGGTTGATTCAACCGGCTGGCACCCCTGACGCACCGATGGCGATCGGCGAACCGGTGAGTTGGGTAAGTGAGCACGTCAAGGAAAAAGGTACGGTGGTCAAGGTCAAGGGCAACTGGTGTCAAGTCAAGACGCCGGACGCCACAACCGTCGGTTGGCTCGAGTGCAAGTCGCTTGCACGGTCTCAAGCGTCGGCCCAGGCGCCCGCGGCGAAGCCCAAGGACAATCCGACGACGAAACCGAAGGGATTCGAATTGCAAGGGCAATGGGAAAACGCCGACGGGATGATGAAACTGGAATTCCAGTCGGGCAACAAGTGCTACATGTCCATGGGCCCGATGACCAGTCCGTGCACCTATGCGTCGACGAGTGAAGGCGTCACCGTCACGCTCGATGGGGAGGACATGCCATTCGTCGCCAACGAAGACGGCTCGCTGAGCAGCAAGGGCGATGCTGACGCAATGATGGCGGTGCGCCTGAAGAGGAAGTGATGCGCGCGCTCTTCGAGCGCCGAGGCCGATGCCGAGCGGATTGTGCAGAAGTTGTCGAAGCCCACGGGGATAGCTGACTGCCGGGAGCCGCAACGACCGCCACCGTGCACGGGCCTCACGCGGTGATCGCGTCGCCAAGCGTGGGCGCACCGAGGTGGCCCACCTTCACGTAGATCAGCGCGCCCTCGCGCGAGAACGGCGCGTGCCGGCTGAAGCGCGGATTGCGCAGCCAGGTTCCGGCGGGATACGTGCCTTCCTCGTCCTCGAGGGTGCCTTCCAGCACGAGGATCTCCTCGCCGCCGGGGTGCGTGTGCGCGGGAAACCGCGTGCCCGGCGCCCAGCGCACGAGCGCGGTACTCACGCCCTGATGCTCGTGCAGCGGCATCACCTCCAGACCGTGGGCGCTGCCGGGCAGCCATGCGGCGCCTCGGGTTTCGATCCGCACCGCCGCGGTGTCGCCGGGCGCAAACTGCCACAGCTTCACGAACAGCAGGCAGCCTTCCTCAGTGTGCGGTGCGTGGCTCGTCCCGGGCGGATTGCGGAAGTACGTGCCGGTCGGATGGTCGCCGAATTCGTCCGAGAAGGTGCCCTCCAGCACCAGGATCTCCTCGCCGCCGCCGTGCGTGTGCGCGGGGAAGGTCGAACGCGGGGCGTAGCGCACCAGGCTGGTCGCCCGCGCCACCTCTGCGCCGACACGGTCCAGCATGAGACGCGTCACACCCGGCTGCGGCGACGCGACCCAATCCTCGGGCCGTGGCCGCACGACGATACGCTGCGAGAAATCGGCATTCACGCGCATGGCGTGACCATCCGGTTGTCGGTGTAGCGGGGGCGGCTTTCCATAGCGTGCTCCTGCGATGATGCGCTCATGATATTCCAGTCGCGGCCGCCGACCGCAGCGCGCGAACCTCCCTCTCGAGCGCGGCGATGCGATCGTGTAGCGGCTGCGAGGCGGCTTCGACCTGCTCGAGCGTGTAACGCGGGGTGATGTGCTGCGGGCAGTTCCAGTCGAACGCCTCGACGTCGATGGTGGCGATTCGCTCGACCCGTGCCCGATATCCCGGCAGCTCCACTGCGAATACGAGCGCCGGATCGGCATCCGCCACGTCCTCGAAGCGCAGATGTCCGAGCAGCTTCAGCCGCTGCCGGTTCGCATAGTCCATCACGAACAGCGATACGCGGTCGTCCCGCGACACGTTGCCGGCGCTCACGTACTGGCGGTTGCCGCCGAAGTCGGCGAACGCGAGGCGCGTGGGCGAGACCACCCTGAGGAAACCCCGCGGGCCGCCGCGGTGCTGCACGTACGGCCAGCCGGTTTCGCTCACCGACGCGAGGTAGAAGCTATCCGTGGCGGCGAGGAAGTGAGCCTCCCGCTCGCTTAGCCCGTCGGGGGCGCCTGCCGCCGTCATGCGGGCATACGCGCCGCGGGAACCGTGTGCCGCCTGCAGCGCCTGCACGGCAGGCGTAAATGCGATCTCGGCGAAGGATTTCATCGCGTTCTCCTGTTCCGGGCAGCCGACCATTCGGCTGCGGCGCTTTGCGTATGTTGATTGCCGCCGGAAACCGGAAAAATGCCGTCAACGTCACTTGATTGCTGCATCCAACGCAGCAATACTGGCGCCATGGACAAGCTGCGGGCGATGGAGACCTTCGTGCACATCGTCGCGGCGGGCAGCCTCACCGCGGCGGCCGAGGCGCTCGGCATGTCGGTTCCGGCCGTGGTGCGCTCGCTCGCGGCGCTGGAGCGCGAGGTCGGCGTGCGACTGCTTAACCGCACGACCCGCCGTTCGTCGCTCTCCGACGAGGGGCGCGAGTACTACGAGCGCTGCAAGCGCGTGCTCGCAGAGGTCGAAGCCGCGGATGCCGCGCTGTCCTCGCGCCGCGTGAATCCGAAGGGGCGGTTACGCCTCACCGCACCGGTGATGTACGGGCGCATGCACGTCGCGCCGCTGGTGGCCGACTTCATCGCCAAGTACCCCGCCGTGGAGGTCGAACTGCTGCTGCTCGATCGCGTGGTGGATCTGGTCGAGGAGGGCATCGATGCGGCGCTGCGGATCGGCCATCTCCCGGAATCCTCGCTCATCGCGCAGCGGGTCGGCGAGACGCGGCGCGTGGTGTGCGCCGCGCCCGCCTACCTCAAGCGCGCCGGCGTGCCGCGCGTGCCCGCCGACCTGGCGACACACCGATGTGTCGCGTTGACCGGTCTTGCCGCCGCCAACGAATGGTCTTTCGGCGGACGGCCGACGGATCGTGTGCCGATCCGGCCGACGCTTCGCACCAACCAGGTCGATGTCGCCATCGACGCCTGCCTGCGGGGTCTCGGCTGCGGCCAGTTTCTGTGCTATCAGGTCGAGGCGCTGGTCGCCGGTGGCAGGCTGCGGCGCATCCTGAGGGACTGCGAGCCCGATCCTCTGCCGGTGCACGTCGTGTATCCACACGGACGGCTGCTATCGTCGAACGTACGCGCTTTCGTCGACCTCGCGGTTGAGCGCCTGCGACGCACCGGCGCAGCTACTGCGGCACCCGGTCGCGCCCGAGCGCGAAG
>CAZNBS010000335.1:0-4716 GCA_964570955.1 uncultured Burkholderiales bacterium
CCCGCGAACTCGAGTCTGGTTCCGAGATCCCGTCGCAGACCATTGCCAAGCTGCTACACGACCTATCAAGTGGAAGGGCCGTCTTGGACGAGCGGACGGTCCTCGTTGTGGACGAAGCTGGAATGATAGCCACTCCCGACATGAACAGGTTGGCCGCAGCTTGCCATTCCTCGAACGCGAAGCTGGTTCTCATTGGTGACGAACGTCAGCTCCAACCGATTGGACCGGGAGCTCCATTCGAATTCTTAGGCAGCCGCCACGGGAAAGCCGAGCTCGTCGAGATCCGCCGCCAAAACGAACCCTGGGCAAGACGTGCGGTAAAGGACATCGCGGACGGAAAGGCAAGGAAGGCCCTTCGCGAAATTGCTCAACGCGGTTTTCTCTCCGTCCATGACAGCAAGCCGGACGCGATCGACGCGCTACTTGATCGCTGGAAATCGAGCTCCGTTCCTTTGACCGACAAGCTCATCCTAGCGTCTACTCGAGCCGAAGTAGCGGAGCTCAACCGTCGCGCCCAGGACCAACGCCAAGCATCAGAGGTTCTCGGTGCTGAATCAGTGGAACTGAACGAGGACCGGATCTTTCCGGCCGATCGCGTCATGTTCACCAAGAACTCCCGGGCAAGGGGTATCGACAACGGCATGCGTGGGACGGTTGTGACGGTGGATCCGACCGCAAACACGATCTCGGTTCAGCTCGACTCCGGCCGCTGCGTCTCGGTCTGTGTTGACGAGTTTCCTCATGTCGCGCTCGGTTACGCGGGAACCGTTCACAAAGCCCAGGGCGCTACCAGCCAGGCTACATTCGTGCTCGCAGGCGGCCCCATGCAGGACCGGGAAATTAGCTATGTCCAAAGCTCTCGCGCCCGCCAGGAGACGTGGTACTTCTCAACCAGAGAACGAGCCGGCGACGAGATCGCGCGACTGGCAAGGGAGATGGAACGGTCGCGCCAAAAGTCGATGGCTCATTCCTTAACTGAGCGCCCGTGGCCGCAACGTCCTTCCATCGATCGCTGACCTTCAATGCCATCGCCGCGAGACAGAGGGCATTGGCGGCCACGAGCGACGCTCGAAGGGCAAGAGCATGGCCAAAGCTTGGATCACGTCATGTCGGTCGGCAGGAACAAGAACGACCTTGGTCGCCAACCCTTCGAAGACCATTGTGGCGACGTCGACCTCAAGGAACGGGCGCCGGCCATACGCATGCGGAGCCAGGCACTGAAGCCATCCGTTGCAGCAGCTCTTGGCAACCGAACGATATTGCCAAGAGTGCTTTCCGCTCACGCACCGATAGTTCTTGGAGGAAGGGTTGAGAATCTCGCGCCATGACGGCTGATGGCAACACAAGGCGGCCGCACGAGGAGAGCCGTGAAGATGAATATTCAGGGGACACAGGAACATCGTTGGAAGCAGTAGCACGGGGACCTCTCGTAAAAGGCTACCGATCAGGAGCTCCACGATAGCGCTGTATCTTGTGGTCGGCAATCCGTCGGTTCACGGTCTTGGTGAAGTCGGCATGTGCGCCTGTAGACTTGACCTCCACCCGACGGGTCTTTGGGTTCGTCCGGCAGTCCATTCTCTCAAAACGCTTTCCATCGTCTATCATCGCGTCGACCTTCTCGGGATCCAGGGACCTTGACGCCATGACCCGCTTCACGAAGTAGGCTTTGTTCTGGGCAACGATGGCACGGTCGACCAATCCGTCTCCTTGAATCGAAACGACGTGCCTGCCGTTGCCAAGCGAAATGTGATTCACGCGACACCGGACCACGACCAAGTCCCCTTCTTGCTTGAGCGTTGCAGGAACTCCATGAAGCTCTCCTGGAGGACAGCCCATGGATTCGACGCTGCTGAGGTTCCTCACCAACGCCTACGACCATCCTTCCCCAGAATCGGTGCTCGACCAACGAGGGGGCTCTCCCGAAAATCCGAGTCGCTGCCAGTCTGTCACGTCCCAGGGGCGAAGGATGAGCCCTTTTCTTTCCCTTGGAACAACTGCCGCGTGGTCCGGATGCTTGGACGGAACGGGGAGGTGGGCCGAAATATCAGGATCCCAATCAATGTGCACTCGGAACCCCTCCTCAACGCTTCGATACGAATTCTTGAAGAAACCGGTCAAACCAGTTTCTCGGCTGGTCTTCGGGAGGTGAAGGAAGTCTGCCGGTGGGACGTAATAGCCTTCGGTCTGTCCGAACTGAGAATTCGTTGAGCCTCCTTCCGGGCCCAGCGAGTAGCCCGTTGAGGGGTTCTCTATAAACCCCCTGCCAAAGAGGCCAGCTGCCCACTCAGCCGTTGCCGGATCATTGAGCCGAAGGACACCGATGTTGCCGACTTGCCCCAACATCATGTCGGCCTCCCCCTCGCCATACACCGATGTCATCGCCGTGCGAGTCTGCGAGCCAAGAAACACCGACACTCCTTTCGACCTTCCTTTGAGCATAAGCCTGGGGAGCATGTCGACCTTACCGACCTCTCGGGCTTCGTCAAGCCAGATGAAGGTGAATCCATCACCCGATTCAAGTTCGGAGGCTGTCAGGTCCTTGTTGGCCAGGAGCATCTCGCAAGCACGGTTCATCAGCAGACGGTTGATCGGCTCGGTGGCCGCTCGAGCGCTCTCATCGTTGCCCAACACGACGATCTCGCAGCTCTTCGCCCATTCAGCAAGACTAAATCGACGTGGCGGATTTACATCGGTTCCTTCGTATGCCAGTTGCCAGGCAGCCGCGAGCGGCTCGTATATCCCGAGTGTCGCATTAAGACTGGTGCGGAGATTCAGGACGGTCTTTTCGTCGCCGTTCAAGTAGCTGTCGCAAAGGCGGGATCCAAGAATGAACGCGTCGCCTTCCCGGGTGACTGGCTGTTCCAGCAAGAAACGCAGATAAGGGGAGTATAGCGCGGCCAGAATCACGTCCCTAAACGTCCACGACTCTTCTGCCGGTGTACAGGACATCAAGGCACTTGTCACTCCGAAAACGACATCGCGACAAGCCTGGTCCCAGAAAACATCGGATGAGGCGCCGGCCTTGTTCCCGGGAATCAGCAAGGTGGCGAACTGGCGAGCTGCTAGCGGGTCACAGATGTCTTTCGCAATGTCCCAACAAAAGCTCCGCTGGTCGAACGGATCCAGGATTCGCACGTCAGCCCATCGCCCGAGCCCTGCGAAAACCGGGATCAGATCCTGCTTCGCATCGAATGCCAAGGCGCGGCGCTTCGTACCCCTCATCGTTGAGAACATCGATCGCCCTAAGATTGTCGTCTTGCCGCTGCCAGTAGCGCCGATCACGAGGCCGTGCTCAAGCGCCGCCTTGATGTCGAGAAGGTCGTTTCCAAATAGCAGTGAGTTAGCCATGAGGATTTGCTCTCCTGTCCTTGATTCCGCTCTTGGCTCTTACTTCAGGGGGCACGATCCCAACAGGCACGAACGGTCGCAATCGCGGAGTGATGCCCGTTGAGGGCCGCTTCCCTTCGGCCGCAACCGGCAGGCCCATTCCGGGCCCGCCATTCGAACGGCGAAGTGTCTCGTGCCACAACCTTGTCACCAAACTCAACGCGGCATCCGCCTCGTAGGCTCCCATGTCTGTTCGATACGCCACATCTCGATGCTTGTCCGGCCCCTTGGCCATATGGCCGCGACGATAGGTGAAGTGGCTGAAGTGCCGGTCCGTCCTTGACCACATGCGGAACTCCGAACCGCATATGACCCACTCAGCGCCGCCTTCGAATTCTCGGACGAAAACGAAAGCGTAAATGCGGCGGAAGCTGAGGAAGGTGCTGGCGTTTCTACATGCGGCAAGCGTCACCACGCCGCGCCCAAGGCCAATTGGCTGGACAATCCGGACAAGCGGATCCTTGAAGCTCAGAAGCTTCTCGTTGAACGCTGAAACTAGAGAGCCCACACCCGTTCGATGGGTCGTCCCGACTTCAATCGCGAACCAGTGATCGATGAACACCCTTAAGGGCCGCGAACTCCGGGCAAGAGTTGCCAACCAGTGTTGCCCGGTTAACAAAACGCGGAGACAGACATAGGCTGCAAAGGCTGCGAGGATGGCAATGATCGCGATGTTCGCCGTATTCATGCTCCACCCAGCACCTAGGCGACCCGCCCCGCTGAACCCAGCAGTCTGCCGATCCAGTCGAAGAATCGACGCAAAGTTCCCACTCGCCGGATTTGGCAGCCCCCCGAATGTGCGGGCCCGGGGAGGGCCAGTTGCTTGGCCACTTTTGCAGCAGCCCTCATCTTGACTCGGAACTTCAAAGAGAGTCGCAGAACTGTTAAGTACGACGTAATGTGGCGCTTATAGGCGGCGATCTCGAAGGCCATCAACTCGGGATTCTGGCGAGGGTCAGGGTTCTTCGCCTGGGAGAGGATCTGCGCCAAACGGTCAAAGTGAGCGCCCTGAATAGCGTCAATGCGGCCATCGAGGAGTTGAAGCTCTTCTGCCAAATCAGCAGCGGCATTCCCGTGCGAACGGGCTAGCTTTGCTTCCTCCGTGTTTTCGTGCCGGTGGATCTCGGCGGCAATACGTTCCTCTGTGAGACGGTGATGCTGATCGAACCCTCCTGCAAAGTCTTGCAGGAGGGCGCAATGGACACCGTTGGCCCACCCAAGGCGAGCCGCAAGCACTAGGTACGAAGCGCCCACTGCGAAGCTGATCGCCCAATTGGCAAGAGACGTATCGGGCGTTGCGGTGTCGCGGAACACTCCGTTGTAGGTCGC
>CAZNBS010000336.1:0-4710 GCA_964570955.1 uncultured Burkholderiales bacterium
CTTGGCTTCCAGGCGCTTCGCAAGAGCCACAAGGGATGGGCAGACACCCTCGTTCAGGGCGTGTACGCCTACGCCGAAAGAATCAAGGGCAAGCCGCTTGGCCTGGTAGATGCCACTGGGTTTTCCTGGGAGTCGGTCAGCAATACCTTGGTGAGGATCGGGCAAGAACAGCTGCCCGACGATGTTTGGTCGCCCGAGCTATTCGCGGGGCGAAGAGATGACCTCCGGCGCATGATGGGATTGCTGCTGCAGGTACCGGAGCTTCGAGAGCCGCTGGCGGAGGTCACCGGAGGCACGAGTGCAAACGGAGACAAGCTCGCCCGAATCATCTGTGATTGGGTCCAGGGGCGTCCACTGGCTGACATGGCGACCGCCTACTTCAGTCAGCCAGCCGAAGAAGAGGGCACCGACGCCGAAGCGGATCCCGTGGCAGCAATGACCAAGTGCTGCCAAGGCGTATTCGGGAGGCTTACGCAAACCGCGTCTTGGGGGCTGTCTGCATTGCAGTCACTCACGGTCGGAAGCGCCTTCGATGAGATGTCGGCCGTGGAGCAGCGCAGCCTGCGCAATCTCCCTGCTCGCGTGTACTACGGTGTCAACACCGACGAGGCCGTCGCCCTAAGGCTTCTCGGAGTGCCACGAACTGCTGCTCCCGCGCTCGCTGAGGTTCTTGGAGTCAAGGCGGACGAGCCGCTTCACCGGGTACGCGGACGGCTGCGAGCGGCCAACGTTAGTGAGTGGACCAAGGCGATGGGCGAGCGTGGCGCCAGCTACCATCGAGTATGGGCGATCATGGAAGGCGCAACATGATCGCCGGCCTTGAGGCCTATCCCGCGATGAGGGACTCCGGCGTGCCGTGGCTGGGACGGGTACCGGAGCACTGGCAGGTCTCGTCTGCGTTCGCCGTGTACAGACCAAGGCAGGTCAAGAACACGGGCTTGGTCGAGCCGACCGTACTCTCGTTGAGCTACGGCCGAATCATCGTCAAAGCGCACGAGAAGTTGCGCGGCTTGGTGCCCGAGACATTCGAGACATACCAGATCGTCGAACCGGGCAACATCATCGTTCGCTCCACGGACCTGCAGAACGACCAAACGAGTCTACGGATTGGGCATGCACGCCATCGCGGCATCATCACCGCTGCGTATATGTGCTTGGAGACGAAGCCGATCGTGCTGAACGAATTCGGCTACCAGTATCTCAACGCCTATGACCTGCTGAAGATCACCTATGGGTTCGGATCCGGGCTGAGGCAGAACCTTGATTTCAGCGACATCAAGCGCATGCCCGTGCTGGTGCCGCCGAGAGACGAACAAGCCGCCATCGTCCGCTTCCTCGACCACGCGGACCGGCGGATTCGGCGGTACATCCGCGCCAAGCAGAAGCTGATCAAGCTGCTGGAGGAGCAGAAGCAGGCCATCATCCACCGCGCCGTCACCCGCGGCCTCGACCCCAACGTCCGCCTCAAGCCCTCCGGCGTGGAGTGGCTGGGGGATGTGCCGGAGCATTGGGAGGTTCTCCCGATGCGGCGTCGCTGGTCGGTGACGGACTGTAAGCACCTAACAGTTCCGTTCGTCGATGACGCGGACGGAATCCCGCTCGCGAGCGTGCGCGAAGTTCAGTCGTTCGAGTTATCTCTTTCGAAGGCGAAGCGTACTTCCGAGAACTCGTTCAAGAGCTTGATCGAGGGCGGGCGTCAACCCCGCAAGGGAGACCTGATCTACTGTAGAAACGTTAGCGTTGGCGCCGCGGCGATCGTGAACACTGACGAGCCGTTGGCAATGGGTCAGGACGTGTGCCTGATCCGATCGAACGCAGAGAGTCAGCGTTACCTCAACTACTTTCTGCGCAGCCCGGCCATGCAGCACCAGTTGGCCCTGCTGCAAGTCGGCTCGACGTTCAATCGGATCAACGTCGCAGACATCAAGGCTTTGGTAATCGTTGTGCCTCCACGCGGAGAGCAGGACTCAATCGTCGACTTCCTGGATGCCGAGCTTGCCGAGGCGAACCGCATGCACACTGTGGCGACGACTGAAATGTCTCTACTGCGCGAATACCGCACCCGCCTTATCGCCGACGTGGTCACCGGCAAGCTCGACGTGCGCGAGGCGGCGGCGCGCTTGCCGCAGGAAGCCGAAGACCTCGAACCGCTCGACGAAACCGAGGTCGAGGGCGAGGCGGAGGAGAACGAAGCGGGCGACGGCGACGACGTGCCCGAGGAGGCCGAGGCGTGATCGAGCGCGAGCGGATCGCACTGATCGATCGGCTGCGCGCGCTGCCGAGCGAGACGGAATGGTTCGAGTTCAAGCGCAACCGGTACGAGCCGCAGCAGCTCGGCGAGTACCTGTCCGCGCTCGCGAACGCGGCCTGCCTGGCCGGCCAGCCGCGCGGCTATCTGGTGTTCGGTATCGACGACGCCACGCACGCTGTGGTCGGCACGGAATTCGATCCCTACGCGACGAAGGCCAAAGGTAATCAGGACCTGTTGCCATGGCTGGCTGCGGGGCTGCGGCCAAACACCGGCTTCGAGCCGCACGTCGTCGCGCATCCGGACGGCCGCGTCGTCCTGTTCGAGATCGGCCCCGCGAACGGCGAGCCGGTCGGCTTCTATGGCACGCCCTATATTCGCGTCGGCGCCAGCAAAACCGAGCTCGGCAAGCACCCGGAGAAGGCCCGGGCGCTCTGGACGCGAGGCAGCGACTGGTCCGCGGAGGTGTGCGCGGCGGCATCACTGGTGGACCTGGACCCGGAAGCCATCGCCAAGGCGCGCGAGCAGTTCGTGGTAAAGCATCCGGGCCAGGCTGCGGCCATTGCCGGCTGGGACGATACGACCTTCCTGAACAAGGCCCGCGTGCTGAAGCAGGGGGCGGTGACGAACACAGCGCTGCTGCTTCTCGGGCGCCCCGAGTCGGCGACCTTGCTGTCGCCGGCAGTGGCCAAGATCTCGTGGATTCTCAAGGACGCGAGCAACCGCGAGCTCGATTATGAGCATTTCGGGCCACCGTTCCTGCTCGTCGGCGACCGGCTGCTCAAGCGCATCCGCAATCTCATCGTGCGCGCGCTGCCGAGCGGCACGCTGTTTCCGCAAGAGATCGCGCAGTACGACCCCTGGGTGATCCGCGAGGCGCTGCACAACGCCATCGCGCATCAGGACTATCGCCGCCACGGGCGCATCGTCGTGGTCGAGTTCCCCGACCGGGTGCTGGTCACGAATGTCGGTGACTTTCTGCCCGGCGACGTCGAGACGGTGATTCGCCAGGACGCGCCGCAGGCTCTCTACCGCAACCCGTTCCTCGCCGATGCGATGGTCGAGCTGAACCTGATAGACACCCAGGGCGGCGGCATCAAGCGCATGTTCGAGACGCAGCGACGGCGCTGGTTCCCGCTGCCGGACTATGACCTGAGCGCGCCGGGTCAGGTGGCGGTGAGTCTGAGCGGCCGGATCCTGGACGAGCGCTACACGCGCCTGTTGATGGAGCGAACCGACCTCGACCTCGGGCAGGTAATGCTGCTCGATCGGGTGCAGAAGGGGCAGCGAATCGATCGTGACGAGCACCGACGGCTGAAGTCTTCGGGCCTCGTCGAAGGCCGCTATCCGAACGTGATCGTGGCGAGTGCGGTGGCGCGGGCGGCCGGGGAGGCGGGCCGCCACATCCGCGAGCGTGGCTTCGACAAGCGGTACTACCTCGACCTGATTCTGGCGCTGGTGCGCGAGCACCAGCCGGTAGATCGGAAGGACGTGGATCAGCTCTTGCTCACCAAGCTTCCGGACCGCCTCTCGCATGAGCAGAAGCTCCGCAAAGTCCACAACCTGCTGCAGGAGCTGCGCCGGTCCGGCCTGATCGACAACCGCGGCAGTCGGTCGAAGCCCCAGTGGGTGGCCGTCGAGTCGACCCCGACCGAGGACGCGCGATGACTTGGCAAAGTCATTCGGGTGGAAACGCAGGCCACGGCCGCCTTGGGGGTGGGAAAGTCATTCGCAACCAGGCGCTTACGGCTTTGCTAGGAGTTGGCGCGATTCCTTCGTCTAGCAAAGGTTTTAGCAAAGGATCGAGCAAAGACCCGATCCGGGGGCGGGTGCCATGACCAGCGACACCTCCGAGCGCGGCCTCGAGCGCCTGATCTGCACGGCGCTGACCGGCGCGCCGTGCGATCCGGGCGTGCCGGCCAACATGGTGCAGCAGCGGCCGGCGACCTACGCCGCCGGCTGGATCTGCGGCGCGGCCGAGGACTACGACCGCGAGTACTGCGTGGACCTCGCGCAGCTCTCGAATTTCCTGCACGAGACGCAGCCGGAAGTGTGCGACGCGCTCGATCTCGGCCAGGACGGGCCGACGCGGCGCAAGTTCCTGGCGCGGCTGCAGGGCGAAACAGCCAAGCGCGGCACCATCGACGTGCTGCGCCACGGCCTCAAACACGGCCCGCACCACATCGACGTATTCTACGGTACGCCGTCGCCGGGCAACGCCAAGGCCGCCGAGCGCTACGCGGCCAACCGCTTCAGCGTGACGCGGCAGCTCCGCTACAGCCGCGACGAGACGCAGCGCGCGCTCGACCTGGGCCTGTTCATCAACGGCCTGCCGGTTGCCACCTTTGAGCTGAAGAACAGCCTGACCAAGCAGACGTTGGAGGATGCCGTCCAGCAGTACCAGCGCGACCGCGATCCGCGCGAGAAGCTCTTCGAGTTCGGCCGCTGCGTGGTGCACTTCG
>CAZNBS010000337.1:0-4641 GCA_964570955.1 uncultured Burkholderiales bacterium
TGGATGCGCTCACTGCCACGGAGGGAGATATCTGCCGTGGCATCGACGAGCACAGGGTCTTGTGGTACTATGCGACGCATGGTACCATGCGTCGCATGGCACCCCTCGTCCTTGGTCTTGCGCAGCTTCGTCGCGGCGTCGTCGAGTACTGCCTACTTGCTCTCTTGTCCCGCGACAAGCGATATGGCTTCGACTTGGTGCGAACACTAGGCCAGGCAGGACTGGTCGCCGGCGAGGGTACGGTCTATCCGGTCCTGACGCGGCTCGCGCGTGATGCATATGTCACGACAACCTGGCGGGAGTCACCGTCTGGGCCGCCGAGGAAGTACTACGCAATCACGCCGCGCGGACAGGACGCGCTTGATCGGTTCAAGGCTGAATGGAAGCGGTTCCGCGATGCGGTTGAAGAACTGCTGGAAACGGGAGAGATGCAATGACCGGCGATCCATTGGTACATCGGCTCATCCGGGACTATCTGAAGGATCTCGAGAACGAGGCAGCGGTGCTTCCAGCACAGACCCGGCGCGACCTGCTGACTGAGATTCGTGGCCACCTCCGGGAAGCACTCAACGAAGGCACAAGCGGTGAAGCGGATGTCCGGAACCTACTCGACGGGCTGGGAGATCCGCGCAAGATTGTTGCCGCCGCGCGGTCCGATTCGGGTGAAGCTCTTGTTGTTGCCCGTGCTGGCCTGCGCGAGGCAGCGGCGATCCTGCTCCTCCTCTTCGGAGGAATCTTGCTCCCCGTCCTCGGCTGGTTCGTGGGTGTAGCGCTAATGTGGTCGTCGAACGCGTGGACGTCAGGGCATAAGCTCCTGGGGACACTCGTGATCCCTGGAGGGCTGCTTGCACCCGCGCTGCTACTCTCACTCCAGACCGGCTGGACACTGCCGCCGTGGGTCGGAGTGCCACTGCTGATCGTCCTCGTCGTGGCGCCGATCATGGTCACTGTCCGCCTTTGGCGAACCGCTTGCAGATCCGTGTAGCCGTCCTACCTGCGGTGGGCAGATGGACGGCACTGCGTGCTGCCCAACGATCAAGGATCTTATGCGCAGCTTCGAACTCATGTCGGCCGCTGAAGCGAAGCACGGTCCCGCCCAATTTGGGCGTGGCAGTCGCCAGTAGGGCTTCCGCCGCACCCTCCGGCTTCGACTATCTGGAACGGACTGCGAACGGTCGTCGGAAGGAACGAAAGCGCGAAGCCCGCGGCAGCACCCACGACACCAAGTCCAAGAACCTTGCGACGAGGAATCGGGTGGCTCAACTCGTGATGAACGTGAGTCGATTCGGGATGGAGAGGAGCAGGGGCTTCGGCGTCCATTAAATCACCTCCTGCGATGCCACGCCGGTTTGAAACCCGGCAAGCATAGTTGCAGCCGCTCGGACTGTCAGTCAGCACAACGTCATGAAAGATGCGGCTTTTGATCAAGACACCGGCGTTCGCAATCAAAGTGGTTCCAGAACCACGGGACTAACCCAAGGGATCCAACCGCCTCCGGCGCCAGGCTGGTCAGGCTCTCGCGGGCCGAACAGATCTCCCGCCTGAATGTCGGCACACTAACGGCCAACGCGTGGGCCGCTGCATGATCCTCCAAGCCGATTGCCAACAGTGTCAACGCAGCTCGCGTGCGCTCTGCAAGCGGGAGGTGTGTACTAGCGAGCCCTGCCAACCGGCGTGCAGGCGAGTCGTCAACGGATTCTGGCACGCTCATTGAATTCACGATAACGAGTGCTGCATGGGTGCAACAAGGAATGTGGGCCCAGAACCACGCCGCGAGCTGCCTGGTGGATGCCTGGGACGAGCAGGCGGGAACCATCTGACGTGCGGCCGCCAAGTGGGCCTCTATGGTCCTGGTCTGCAGGGGCACCCATCGACTGACAGTTCGCTGTTGATAGCCCATCGTCACCAGCGACAACCTGAAGTCTCCATGGCGGCAGCCGTGGTGAGCAGGAACTGCAGGTTCGGCTAGCTCTCGCCATAACTTCGGCTCGATGACACAGGCGGTGTTGGTCGAGTGTCGCGCGCACTTTGGGAAATCTATCGGTCGACATTGGGTACCGCGCTCAGTAGGCAGGAGACTCGGCGTCGAATTGGAACGCGTCCTCGGGAATGGACGACGGGAACGTGATAGCCTCCAGTTCGAATGTGAAGATGATGTCCTCGCGCGGGTAGCCGTAGGCCTCGGACTTGAGTACCGCGAATGTCTCGTGGTCGACCCAAAGTTTCCGTAGCGACGGGACAGTCACATCGAGGCCGTTGACCTTATGGACGTGCCCAGGTGCGAGGCACCGATTGGTTCCCAAGTCAATGACATACGCCTCGCGACCCGCGACTCGCTCGGAACCCGCGAGAGTTGGGCTCCAGCACTCCGCGCGTCCATCAACGAGCATCTGCAGGGACTCGCCGGGGGTCTCCAAAATGCTGAACGGGCGACCAGGTCCGGAGTCGGAAGGAGGAGTTGACACTGCTCCAGTGGAAGCGTCGTAGACCCACATCGTCCGGCCGTCAAACACTTGGACGCTGCGTAGCTCTGGCGCTGTCCCAGCGGTGATGGCGTATTGCTCGATGCGCCACCGCGTGCCGTCGGACCAGATGCGCGTTTGGTTGGTCGTTGAGGGAGCGCCCACGACGCCGATCTGCTGGTTGGTGACCTGGAAGAAGACGGACGGTGAGCTCGCAGCCCCAGCAGTCGCCTGCTGCCTCGCTTTCTCAAGGATGGCTGCCGCACTGACCGTGGGCGCGCCGTCTCGCGTCAGGCCATCCACCAAACCGAAACCAGCTGCCACGAACAGGGCAATCCCAAGAAGAGCGTAAGCGGTTCCGCGACGTGTTGGCGCAAGCGAACGCCGCATCTGCCCGCGGGGTTGTCGAGCCGGCGCGAATTCGAACCGCAATGCGGGCACGGGAACCGAATCGACTAGCCGGAGTTGATCAAGAAGGGTGGTAAGGCTGGGGTCGCTTTCGAAGGACGGGGCCGAGCTTCGGTGTCGCAGAAATTGGAGTCTCATCGTTGGGTTTCCTCCCTGAGAGCCCGCAGCGTCCGCCAAAGCTGCATGCGCGTTGCGGATTCGGATTTTCCGACTACCTCCGCTACCTCCCGAACGGTCAAGCCCACCGTGAAATGCAGTGTGATCAGGTCTCTGATGTCGGGACGTAGGGTTGCAAGAGCTCGCCGCAGCGCCGCGAGGTCGTCGCTTGCCAATGCCCTAGCAGCCGGATCGGTTTTGGCATCTGAGGGCAGACCCGCGATGTCATCCAAAGGAACCGTGTGCCGCGCGCGTCGGTGCGCATCGGTCGCCGCATTGCGGGCGATTCGGAACAACCACGGCGCGAAGCCATGGCTTCCGACGCGATAACGTCGCAGCGCTGAGAACGCGCGGATGAACGTCTGTTGAGTCAGGTCGGCGGCGTCTTCCTCATTGCTGGTTCTAGTGCGGCAGAAGCGATAAACGCGTGGCATGTAGCGCGCGTAGAGCTCGTCGAACGCACTTGGATCCTCGAATGCCGTACGCACGAGCGAGTCGTCATCGACCTCTTCTTCTCGGCGATGCGCGACTGCCGGTACTGATGCCAGGCCGACCTGCGTGAGTCCTGTAGCGTCTACGGATGATTGGGCCACACATATACAACGCACCGGTGGCTCAAGGATCACATCTCGCGTGTTTTCTTTACCCGCGGTCGGGACGGCGACGCCCGCCCGCCGTAAACCGTGCTCCGGGCGACGGCGCAATCGGCGACGGGGCGTTGGAACTAAATGAGAGCGAATTCGGAACCGGCGGCCCCGGATTGGAGCGGGCCGCGCGGAATCCTGGAACGCTGAGGGAACGCCGATTCGCAAGCTGACTCATCACGGCCTCCTGGCCGCTGGAGTCAGACATGCGCTTCCTTATCCTTGCCGCGTTTGCACTGGGAGTTGCCGGCGCGCTGGTGGTTGGAGCAGCCTCCGCCACCGCGCAGGAGGCCGGCGACGCGCTGGGCGACCTGCCGATCCCCGACCCGGCCGGCTGGATTCCCAGTCCCCTGGACTGGCTTCCCGGCGGCCTTAACCCCGTGAACTGGGCGAAGGACATCGTCAAAGCGGTGTTCCCGCTGCTGGGCTGGGCGACGGTGGCTCTCTGCCTGGCCGTGATGGGCGTCCGGCCCCGGCTATTGCGGCTCAGGGTCACCCCCGAAATGCACGATGCCCCGGCTCGCGCAGGCTAACTCCCGCGTCGCGCGGCCCCAGCGGCTCGACGGGCAGGATTACCCCCGGGTTCAGGATGCCCTGTGGGTCCAGCGCCCGCTTGATCGCCGCCATCGCGCGGATGTCCTCTGGCGACCGCGTCAGGTGAAGCCACGGGATTTTCGCCACCCCCACGCCGTGCTCGGCGCTGATGCTCCCCCCAAGCTCGGCCACCAGCCGCAGCACCGCGTCGCTCGCCCGTTCGTCATCCGGCTCCAGCCCGAGCACATTCACGTGCAGGTTGCCATCGCCGATGTGTCCGAAGAGAATTGGCCGGGCGCCCGGCGCAGCCGCTGGCACAACTTCCCGCACCCTCCGCTCGAATTCTGCGTACGCCCCGAGAGGCAGCGCGACGTCCAGCTTATGCGGCACGCCCTCCGCGTTGATCGCTTCCGTGTGCCTCTCCCGGTAGAGCCACA
>CAZNBS010000338.1:0-4612 GCA_964570955.1 uncultured Burkholderiales bacterium
TCCTGCTCGTCGAGCAGAACGCGCGCGCGGCGCTGCAGGTGGCCGACCATGGTTACGTGCTCGAGACCGGCGAGATCGTGCTCGAGGGCACCGCGCGCGAGCTCGCCGCGAATCCGCGCGTCGTCGAGTCCTATCTCGGCGGCGGTGCGAGCGCCTGACCCCGCGCGCCGCCACCCGCCCGGGCTGGCGCCGCGCGACGCGCCTCCCCGATTGCGCCGTCGGCCGGCGGCGGCTGCATCTCTACGGCGCGGTGTCCGGGAAGCTCGCGAGCAGGGACCTCGATCCGGTCGAGAAGTCCTGGCTCGGCGCCCCGCTCGGCGTTCGCGCCGACCCGACCGGCAAGGCGCGCCGGGCGACGGCGGGATCCCGGGAACGCTCGAGGCCCGCTACGCGCGGCGACGAACGATCCGCGCGGTCGTGCCCTGTCAGGACTCCCCAAACTCCGATCGAGGCGGCGAATTCCTGGTGGCCAAGGGCGCATCTTGCGGCCCGATGCAATGCGCTCGTTGAGCTGATGCTCGGCAGCCTCGGCCTATCGGCACAAGTTCGGCACAGGTGCCGAATTCAGAGCCGGCAAGTGGTTGAAGGAGTGGTGGCAAGGGCACACTCGCATTCCGCCCGAAAAGGCGCGTAGATGCTGGATTTCTGCCAATTCGAGTCTCGCAGTTACCCCAAAAGTTACCCCCGCTTCGCCTTCATGCCGGGCCAGTACCAAGAAGTTCGTTCTTGAAGGCGTCCGCTTGGGAGAGCATGCCGGCTGAGATTCGTTCCCATAGCCCCCTGGGAAAGGATGGCGCAAGGCGACTTTCCACTGCGGCCAGCGATCGCGGCACGTCGCCGATCAAGTGCTGCATCTTGTCCCACACAGTCGGCACGCCGCTCTTGTCGGCCACCTCACGATAGTGGCGGGCGCGAATCTCCCTCAGCCTGTAATGCATGTTCTTGGCGCGCAGTCCCATCGCCAATTTCGCTTTCTGCGGCGCAAGCGAATTGGCGCCGTGACCGATGACGGGCCAGGCCGAGAGCACGTCGTAGAGTGGTGTCAGACGATAGCTGTCGCCTGCGTTGAGGAACAAGGAAAAGTTCTTCGCGTGCCCGTCTGTGGCGGCCAGCAGCCAGAAAGCCAGTTGCACCAGCAGGAACTGCTCGCGGTCCACGTTGGGCGCGGCGCTACCCGAAAGCAGTTTCAACGCGTCTTCTATTCCCGGTCCGCCGTCGGACTCATACTTTCTATCGGGCGGTACCGCGAGCGCCTGGCAGAAATCTTCCTGAGGCAACCTCGCTATCCATCGCTCGTCCATCCACTGCCGATCGAAGCGCTCGACGACCAGCACCTTCTGCGCGCCAAAGACCGCTATTTCGGTTGTCGCCACCGAAAAGCCAAGCTCGCGAAGAAGCTGCGCGCAAAGCCATTCGTTCTCGACCGACTCTGACATGTCGAGCTGCAGCCCTCCCCCGACAATCCCGAGCGGCAACTTCATGATGTGAGTCGTCGGGGTTGCGCCGCGTGGACGGAACCATTTTCCGTGTTGGAACAAGAGAGCGGTCTTCTCCTGGGCGCCCGCTATCGAAACGCGAAACTCATCGGGGTCTTCGTTTGCTCCGGGCAAAGGCTCGGCAGTGACGCTTCGAAGCAGCTGCTCGACTTCGGCATCGTCGACCGGCACACCGTCAACCCGGTCGAATCCCTCCGGGGTAGTCCCCGGGGGCAGCAGTTGAACGGCGCCGACGCAATCGCGTCCGATGGCAGTCAGCAGTTCAAACGCTGCAGTGCCCCGAGTGCGAAAGCGCGTACTGAGCCGACGTCGGATGTTGTCGTTTTCGGGCAGCAGATTCTCGAAGTAGTTCGATACCGGCGCTCCGGTGATCTCGCGAGATGGGCCGATAGGGAGTGACAGCGAAAGCGACCGCCGCCGCGGGGAATGCAGCCAGGTTTCCTCATAGGTCAGGCGATGACCGCCAGTACGGGTCCGCGACCACACTCCGACCAGTTCGCCGTTCATCCAGACGGTGAGTTCGGTACTCACCAAGAGCCTTTCGGCACTGTGTCCGGCTTGGCGGCGTCGTCTGGTCGCGAATCACGCAGCACGATGTGTGCGTCCAAGGCGGTGAGGAGCTTGAACAGTTGCGCGACGCTTATAACAGAGGGGTCCCGCTCGATTTCAGCAATGCGAACCTGCCGAACGCCCAGCAACTTGCCAAGCTGCGCCTGCGTCAGGCCCTTGGTCTTGCGCAGCGCGCGCAGTTGTTGCCTGATTTGGTCTGGAAAGCGGATGGGATAGTCCATGAGGACAGATTATCGTCTAAGGGCGATATTGTCAAGAAATCGCTTTAAAGCGATGTAAAAATCGTCTATAGCGAATATCCTGACAATATCGCTTCTAGGCGATGCCACGAGATGGCGAAGCGGGGGGAAGATATGGTGCCTACCCGCGTCGGGAAGCGAGTTCGTACTCGCACCTTCGGCGATGGAGGCAAAAAAATGGCCGGGAGGCAGATTGGGACGCGAGCTCACACGGCAGCAGCTCTACGATCTGGTGTGGCAGGAGCCACGCAGGACCCTGGCGAAGACGCTGGGCATATCGGACGTTCGATTCGCGAAGATCTGTCGCCACGCGAACATTTCCCTTCCCGGCCTTGGTTATTGGGCCAAGCACGCGCACGGCAAGGCGACCCCCCGACCGCCCGGTGGCCGGGCAGCACTTGATGAATGAGCAACTTCCGGGGTCGCCCGTCGCGTCCATTGCAGGACTGCGCAGCACTTTGCACAGCCGACTCACGCAAAACTCACGCAGCCGCACGGCCAAGCCAGCGGGCGCCCAACTTCTTGCTATCAGGACTCGGATTCCTCCGAGGCGTCAGCCGGCCGCAGACGCGCTCGGTCCGGCGTAACGGTCACGATTGCCCCGGCGGCCAGCTCGGTGCCATACCGGGCAAGGACATCCTCGCAGACCGACGCCTGGCGCGACGGATGGAGATCGACGAGCCGGAGGATTCCGCAATGCGGCTGCCGAACACCACCGCCAGCTCGCCGAAGTCCTTGTCGAGCGTGATCAGGATCCGCGATTCGCGCTGCGCAAACTCCAGGATCGCCTCGTCGCCGGGATCGGGCGTCCAGTCCCCGGTCCAGATCGCGTCGTGACCTGCCGCCGCGAGCGCGGTACGCGTCCGCGGCGCCTGTGTCCCTTCGTAGACCGCCTGAGGCACGATCGTGCCATCGAAGACGACGCCGAGAAGAGAGAGCTTGTCGAGACGGCCGAGTGCGATCAGCGGGCCGGCATCGGCCTCGACGATCTCCGCCAAGCTCGGCGATCTCCCGCGAGAGCTCGTCGGAGGAGTAGCGCGCGACGGGAATCTTCAACGCGCCGAGCCGGACGATGAACTCGCTCAGAGGCTGCCCGGCGATCTTGGCGGCTCTTCCCAGGCTGACGACGCCCTTCTCGTACAGGTGCGCATCGCCTCGCCGGTTCTGCTACCAGGCGAGGATCGTTGCCTCATTACACTTGCTAGCGCTTCGGTCGCACGCGGGAAGGAGGCACGATGTCCACAATCAGCAAGCACGCAGACACGACGAGAGCTAGTGAAGGCGATCCGGGAGCCTCGGCTCGCCGCCGGTGCGCAGCAGCAGACCGTTCCGGCGCAGGTACTCGAGGAAGAGCAGCGTCCCGATGCGCTTGTTGCTGTCGCCGAACGGGTGATCCTTGATCACGAAGTAGAGGATATGGGCAGCCCGCGCCTGCGTGCTCGGATACAGCGGCTCGCCCGCGAAGGTCTGCTCGACTGCGCCGAGGATCGCGGCCAGCGCGTCACCGCGTTCCTGGCCGAAGAGCGCACCGGCCTCCCCTCGGGCCGCGAGATCCTCGCGCAACCGCGCCACGGCGACGTGCGCGTCCGTGACCGATAGTGCCGCGGCTGGCGGCGCCGGGTGCGCCGGCCGGTCGGGCAGCCGTTTCTCATCGTACTGGAGCAGGAGCCGCCATGCCCGGGAATAGCGCTGGACGACGTCGAGGACGGCCTGGCCCTCGCTGGTCACCAGGGCATGGCTCGTGAGCGTTCGCGCGAGGAGCCGGACCGCCTGTTCGATCTCGCCCAAGCCTCGCTCCGCCAGCCGTCGGTCGTGCAGGGTGTACCCGCGCAGGAGGTGGTCGCGCAGGGTGCGGGTGGCCCAGATGCGAAACTGAGTGCCACGCGGCGACTTCACCCGATACCCGACCGAGATGATGACGTCCAGGTTGTAGTGGTCAACCTCGCGCGAGACCGTCCGGCTCCCCTCGGGTTGAATCTGTGCAAATTTTGCACAGGTTTCCGTGGCGTAGATCTCACGCGAAATTCACGCGCGGCGCCGAGTAAAGGACCAAATGCGTGCGTAAGGTGTTGAAGTAATGGTGGCCAAGGGCGGAATCGACCTTGGCCGGATTTTGCCTGCGGCGAAATCCTCGCGGCGCGTGACGCGCAGCTTTCGGGGGAAGTTGGTGGCCAAGGGCGGAATCGACCTTGGCCGGATTTTGCCTGCGGCGAAATCCTCGCGGCGCGTGACGCGCAGCTTTCGGGGGAAGTTGGTGGCCAAGGGCGGAATCGACCTTGGCCGGATTTTGCCTGCGGCGAAATCCTC
>CAZNBS010000339.1:0-4607 GCA_964570955.1 uncultured Burkholderiales bacterium
TTCTTGGGACGGCAGCCCATCCTCGACTGCAGTCAGAATCTGGCCGCCTTCGAGCTGCTGTTCCGCTCTGGCCACGTCAATGGCGCACAGGTCGAGGACGACGTGGTCGCCACGGCCACGGTCATCAACCACGCGTTCACCGAACTGGGTGTCGAGGCCGTGCTCGGCCGCCACGTCGGCTACATCAATCTGTCCGCGCAGCTTCTCATGAGCGACGTGATCGAGCTGCTTCCCAAGAACAAAGTGGTGTTGGAGATCCTGGAGACGGTGCGCGTCACCGATGCGCTCGTGCAGCGCTGCCGCGCCTTGAAGCAGAGCGGATTCACGCTCGCGCTCGACGACTTCACCGGGCGCGAGGGCGAGTTCGAACCGCTGCTCGATATCGTGGACATCGTGAAGGTGGACGTGCAGCAGATGGACGCACGTACCCTACGCGACACCACGGCGCGGTTGAAGCGGTTGAATGTCCGATTGCTCGCCGAGAAGGTGGACACGCGCCAGCGCGTGGAAGAATGCATGGCGCTCGGCTACCACCTGTTCCAGGGTTACTACTTCGCACGCCCCTCGGTCATTTCCGGCAAGCGCATGAGCCACGCGGAAGCGGCGCTGATGCGCCTGCTCAGCCTGGTGGTCACCGACTCCGAAACGAGCGAGGTCGAAGCGGTCTTCAAGCAGAACCCGGATCTGACCGTCAACCTCATCAAGCTGGTGAACTCGGTGGCGATCGGTGGCCGCGGCGAGATCCACTCGCTGCGCAATGCGATCCTGATCCTCGGCCGCAGGCACCTGCAGCGCTGGCTGCAGGTGCTGCTGTTCGCACTCGGGAGCGCACCCGGCGCAGAGTTCCCCAGTCCCCTGCTCGTCCTTGCCGCCACCCGCGGCAAGCTGATGGAGTTGATCGCTCAGGGGATGCAGTCCAGGGAACGGGATCTGCCCGACCGCGGCTTCATGGCCGGAATCCTGTCGCTGGTCAACGCCGTGCTCGGCATGCCGATGCAGGACATCGTGGTGACCATGCGCATCGATCAGGAAATCAAGGATGCGCTGCTCGGACGCACCGGCCGTTTCGGAGCCATGCTCGATCTGGTCGAGGCGCTGGAAGGAGCGGACCTGGCCAAGATCGATGCCGCGCTGGCCAGGCTTCCCATGCTGGACCACGGCAAGGTGCCGGCAATGCAGGTCGAGGCCATGCGCTGGGCCAATTCCATCGGCGAGACCGTCTGATCACCCGAGCCGCCTCGCTCGGATCGCACGATCCGCCGGTCAGCGCGATGCGCGCTCGACGATCTCCTTGAGATGCTTGAGGCCCAGCGGGTAGCCGGCATTGAGCGCCTTCAGGACGGTCTCGTCGTCCTGCCCCGGAGGCGGATTGTCGGTCCAGTACGCCAGCCGCTTGAAGCGCGCCTTCCATTCCACCAGCGCTTTTCCGCCTGGAGCATCCTTCACTGTCATCGTGGCAAAGTAATCGCTCGACAACGGCTCGCCGCCGGCATAGGTGTAGGTGAGCGTCCGATTGTACGGGTCGTACTCGACCAGCTTTTCTTCGACCTTGGTGCCGTTGCCGCGCCGCAGTTCTCGGATCGCCCCGACTTCGTTGTTGCGCCCGAGCACCAGGCGCGATTCGACGATGGGCGGGAACCACTTGTTCAAGCTGACGAAATCGCCCGCCACTTGCCAGACTGCTTCCGGGGGCGCATCGATCACGATGGTGTGCCGGACGTGCTGCTCCGTCGCCTGCGCATGGGTCAATGCGGGTGCAAGCATGAGCAGCACCACGCTCGAGGCAACACGCCAGTTCATCGCATCCTCCTGTTCTCGTCGTAGTCGTCGAAAGCGTTCACAGACGCTCCCGTACCCACGCGGGCACCGACTCGAGCGCCTGCGCAAGCCGCGCCGGTTCGTTGCCTCCGGCCTGGGCCATGTCAGGTCTCCCGCCGCCCTTTCCTCCGACCTGCTGCGCGACGAAGTTGACCAGGTCGCCGGCCTTCACCCTCCCGGTCAGGTCCGGCGTGACGCCCGCGATCAGCGTGACCTTTCCGCCATCGTCCGAGCCTAGCACGATCGCTGCGGACTTGAGCTTGTCCTTGAGCTTGTCCACTGTCTCGCGCAGGCTCTTCGCGTCGGCGCCGGGAAGCGTTGCCGCGAGTACGCGCACGTTGCCCAGCGCCTGGGCGCGGTCGGCGAGATCGTCGCCCTGCGACGCGGCCAGCCTGGACTTCAGGCGCGCCAATTCCTTCTCGAGCACCCGTACGTTGTCCATGATCTGGTTCAGCCGCGCGCCGATTTCCATGGGGTGCGCCTTGAGCATCTCCGCTACGCCGTCCAGAGCCGTGGCCTGCTGTTGCACGTACTCGAGCGCGCCCTCCCCCGTCACCGCTTCCACCCGCCGGATTCCAGCGGCGACCGCGGATTGCGAGACGATCTTGAAGAAGCCGATGTCGCCGGTACGCTTGACATGTGTGCCGCCGCACAGCTCCGTCGAAAACGATCCCATGCCGATGACACGCACCTCGTCGCCGTACTTCTCACCGAAGAGCGCCATCGCGCCGGACTTGATCGCCTCGTCGTACTTCATCAGACGCGCTTCGACGGAACTGTTGCGACGAATCTGCTCGTTCACGAGCCGCTCGATCTCGCGAATCTCCTCCGGCGTGAGCGCCTTGTCATGCGAGAAATCGAAACGCGTCTTCCACGGATCGACGAGGGAGCCCTTCTGCTGGACGTGGCGACCGAGCACCTGTCGCAGCGCCGTGTGCATGAGGTGCGTCGCGGAGTGATTGTGCGCGGCGCGCGCGCGCAGCACGCCGTCCACCTGCGCATTGACTTCGTCGAACACCCCGAGACGGCCGGTCTTGAGCACGCCGCGATGGCCGAACACCTCCGCTTGGATCTTCTGTGTGTCTTGTACCTCGAAGACCCCATGACCGCAGACCAGCTGTCCGATGTCTCCCACCTGGCCGCCCGATTCCGCATAGAAGGGCGTGCGGTCGAGCACGATCACCGCCTGCTCGCCCGCCTGGATCGAATTGACCTGCGTGCCTTCGCGGTAGATGGCCAGCACGCGCGCATCCAGACGCAGGTTGTCGTAGCCGAGAAACTGGGTGGCTTCGCCGCGATACTCGACCGCCTGCGCCATCTGGAACTTCGAGGCCGCCCGCGCGCGCTCGCGCTGCTCCGACATCGCCGCTTCGAAGCCGGCGAGGTCGACCTGGAAGCCGCGCTCGCGCGCAATGTCGGCGGTCAGGTCGACCGGGAAGCCGAAGGTGTCGTAGAGCTTGAACACGGTTTCGCCCTCGAGCATCCGGTCCTCGCGGTGCAGGGCGGATTCGAGCACCTGCATGCCGTTCTCGAGCGTCTCGGCAAAGCGCTCCTCTTCCTGCTTGAGCACGGCCGCGACACGGCCCTTGTTCTCCACCAGTTCCGGGTAGGCTTCACCCATCGCCCCGGCCAGATCGTCCACCAGCAGATGGAAGAAGGGCTTCTTCTGCCCGAGCTTGTAGCCGTGACGGATGGCGCGCCGAACGATCCGGCGCAGGACGTAGCCCCGACCTTCATTGCCGGGAATCACGCCATCGACGACCAGGAAGGCGCAGGCCCGGATATGATCGGCGATGACCTTGAGCGAATTGGACGCCATGTCCTTGGCGCCGGTCACGCCGGCCGCAGCCTGAATGAGGCTGCGGAACAGGTCGATGTCGTAGTTGCTGTGCACGCCCTGCAGCACGGCGGCGATGCGCTCGAGCCCCATGCCCGTATCCACGGAGGGCTTGGGGAGCGGATGCAGGGCACCCGACTCATCGCGATTGAACTGCATGAACACGAGGTTCCAGATCTCGATGTAGCGATCGCCGTCGGCATCTGCACTGCCGGGCGGTCCACCGGGAATGCCGGGCCCGTGATCCCAGAAGATCTCGGTGCAAGGCCCGCACGGGCCCGTATCACCCATCTGCCAGAAGTTGTCGCTCTGGTACGGCTGGCCGCCCGGCTTGTCGCCGATGCGCGCAATGCGATCGGTCGGCACCTTGATGTCCCGGGCCCAGATGTCGTAGGCCTCGTCGTCGTCCTGGTAGACCGTTACCCACATGCGCGCCGGATCGAGCCCGAATTCCTTCGTGAGCAGTTCCCACGCGAAGCCGATGGCATCGCGCTTGAAGTAGTCGCCGAAGCTGAAGTTGCCCAGCATCTCGAAGAACGTGTGGTGGCGCGCCGTGTACCCCACGTTCTCGAGGTCGTTGTGCTTGCCGCCCGCCCGCACGCAGCGCTGCGACGTCGTCGCGCGCTGGTAGCCTCTTTTCTCGAGGCCGAGAAACACGTCCTTGAACTGCACCATGCCCGCATTGGTGAAGAGCAGGGTCGGGTCGTTCCCGGGAACGAGGGGGCTGGAGGCAACGATCTGATGACCGTTGCGCTCGAAGTACTTCAGGAAGCGACTGCGGATCTCACTGCTCTTCATGTTGGCTCTTCGGTTCGAAGGGGGACGCGAGCCCGCGACGGCTCGCGCTCAAGAACCTGAAATTAAACAACATTGGGGAAATTGCAGAAACTGCCACGATGCACGCGCCCTCGATCGGGGCGCGACCGGACCGGTCAGGCGATCTACTCGTCGT
>CAZNBS010000340.1:0-4496 GCA_964570955.1 uncultured Burkholderiales bacterium
TGTACCAGGACCTGTCGGAAGCCACGCGCAAGCGCTACGCGCTGCTGCAGACGCCCGACTTCGTCGAGGAGTTCATCCTCGACCGCACGCTGACGCCGGCCATCCGCGAGTTCGGTTTCCGCGAAGTGCGGATGATCGATCCCACCTGCGGGTCAGGGCACTTCCTGCTGGGCGGCTTTCAGCGGCTGGTCGACGAATGGATTCGACACGAACCGGCGCGCAACCCGCGCGACATCGCGCAGCGGGTGCTGGACGCCGTTGCCGGCGTGGACCTGAATCCTTTCGCCGTCGCGATATCCCGGTTCCGGCTGCTGGTGGCTGCGCTCAAGGTCAGCGGCGTGCATCGCCTCACCGAAGCGCCCGACTTCAAACTCAACGTCGCCATCGGCGACAGCCTGCTGCACGGCAAGCGCTTCGGGATGACCGCGACCGACGGCATGTTTGAGGGAGCCGAGCATTACGCCGGGACGGGACTGGCTCACGCGTACGCGAGCGAGGATCTAGCCCAGGTGAATGGCATCCTGGGCCGGCAGTACCACGCTGTGGTTGGGAACCCTCCCTACATCGTAGTGAAGGACGCGGCGCTGAATGCGGCCTACCGACAGCGATATGCCAGCTGCCATCGCCAGTATTCGTTGGGCTGTCCGTTCACCGAGCGCGTCTTCGACTTAGCCATTACTGGCAACGGGCAACCGGCAGGGTTTGTTGGGCTCATCACCACAAACAGCTTCATGAAGCGGGAGTTCGGCAGCAAGCTCATCGAGCAAGTACTGCCACGGCTGAACCTGACGCACGTCGTCGACACATCGGGCGCCTACATCCCCGGGCACGGCACGCCCACCGTGATTCTCTTCGGCCGCCACCGTGCGCCGATAGGTGATGTAGTGCGCACGGTCATGGGTATCAAGGGCGAGCCAAACACGCCCGACGATCCGACGCGGGGGCTGGTTTGGTCGGCAATCGTGAACCAGATAGATCATGCTGGATCGCAAAGCGAGTTCGTAAGCGTTGGCGACATTCCGCGAGAGTCGTTCGCGAAGCACCCTTGGAGCATAGGCGGGGGTGGAGCGACTGAACTCAAGGAATCAATCGAAGCGTGCAGCGTACAGACTCTGAAAGATTTGGATGTCGATATCGGGTACGGAGCTGTTACTCGCGAAAACGACGCGTACATCCTTGGAATAGCAACCATCAGGCGTCTCGGTGTTGAAGTCGCGCTGACCAAACCAATCGTCGATGGCGAGAGCGTGCGTGACTGGTCCCTTGGGGCCCTTACGACGGCATTGTGGCCCTATGACGAGACAAGTCTGAAGGCCACTTCGGCTCCCGCGTTGACGCGGCTCTTGTGGCGCTTCAGGGTCGGGCTATCAGATCGAGTGGCCTACGGAAAGACGCAATTGGAACGAGGGCTAGAGTGGTTTGAGTACTCAATGTTCTTCAAGAATCGCTTCTCGTCGCCGCTGTCGCTGACCTTCGCGTTCGTCGCCACACACAACCATTTCGTACTCGATCGTGGAGGGAAGGTCTTCATTCAGTCAGCTCCAGTGGTCAAGCTGGCGGCAGGTTGTGGTGAAGACGATTACCTCGGACTACTCGGCCTACTCAATTCGTCTGTGGCGTGCTTCTGGTGCCAACAGGTCTTTCATAACAAGGGCGGTCCAGGTGGGGGAAGTTCTAAGGACGAGAAGTGGCACGATTTCTACGAGTTCGCCTCAACGGCACTGGCAGACTTCCCGCTGGTCGCAGAGCGACCGGTAGCCCTGGCGCAGGGACTCGATCGCCTTGCTTCGCAACTCAACGAATGCCTGCCAGCGGCGCTCATTGGAGACACATCAGCTGGTGGCAGTCTGCTCAGCAGGGCCGCGCTAGATGCCGGGCGGCATCGTGCTGAAGCCCTGAAGCGACAGATGGTGGCGTGGCAGGAAGAACTGGATTGGCATGTATACGCGCTGTACGGCGTGCTGCCGGCCGGGAAAGACATTGGAGCTGTGACTCACCGGAACCCGCCCGAGGTAGCCTGCGGCGAGCGTGCGTTTGAGATCGTTCTGGCGCGCCGTGTGGCTTCCGGTCAACTAGAGACGCGTTGGTTCCAATGGCTGGGCATCGCGCCGGTTCACGAGATCCCAGCACGCTGGCCTGAGGAGTATCGCGCGGTGGTCCAGCGTCGGATCGACCTAATTGAAGGCGACCGAAACATCGGTTTGGTCGAGAGTATGGGCTGCAAGCGCCGGTGGGAGGCGCCAGCTTGGGAAGATCTTGAGCGCGCCGCGCTGCGCGACTGGCTGCTCGACCGGCTGGAAGCTCCGCACCTGTGGCCCGCCAGCGTCGATCACGCGCCCCAGCTCATCACTGTCAACCGCCTAGCTGACGCGGTGCGCGTCGAAGCCAGCTTCATTCAGATCGCCGAGCTCTACACCGGCCACGCAGACTTCGACCTGACGCAGGTGGTGGCCGAACTCGTCGCCGGCGAATCCGTGCCCTTCTTGCCCGTGCTGCGCTACACCGACACGGGCCTGCGCAAACGCGCGCAGTGGGAAGACACCTGGGCGCTGCAACGGCGCGAGGACGCCGGCGAGAAGGTCGGCAAGATCCCCGTGCCGCCCAAGTACCAGAGCAAGGACTTCTTGAAGGCCGACTTCTGGCGCCTGCGCGGCGGTCTGGACGTGCCAAAGGAGCGGTGGGTGAGCTACCCCGGCTGTGAGCGCGGCGCCGACACCAGCCTCCCGATCGCCTGGGCCGGCTGGAACCACCTCCAGCAGGCCACCGCGCTGGCAGCCTACTACCTGGAGATGAAGGAGAACGAAGGCTGGGAGCCCGCTCGCCTGCAGCCGCTTCTCGCCGGCCTGCTGGAACTGGTGCCCTGGCTGGAACAGTGGCACAACGAAGTCGACCCCGCGTACGGCGAGCGCATGGGCACGTACTACCGCGGCTTCGTCAACGAGGAAGCCCGCGCGCTTGGGTTCACGGAGTCGGACCTGAGAGCATGGAGGCCGCTTGCTTCAGGGGCGCGGCGGGGCAGAAGGAAGGGGCCTCAACAGTGAGCGAAGAAGTGGATCAACCCGTCGACGGCGAGCCGCCACCTCCGCAGCCTAGGGCGGAGCCGCTGTTCCAGCTTGACCTGGGTGACAACGGTGGGCTGCTTGCGCCGACGAGCCATGCTGAGCTGAATGAGTGGATCGGTGCCGAAGTCGGCTTTTGGAACTGGTGCGTCCAGCGCGGGCACGGCAACCACGAGCAGGGCTATCGCGATGCCTACAGCAGCCTGAGCGAGGCACAAGGCAGAGGCGCCGACGCGGAACGGCATCTGAACTCGAACGCGGAGCACGCGAGGCAACAGCTGCAGACGTGCCGAAACCACATCGAAGCAGCGTTCATAAACAAGCGCCTGCCGCACAGCTCGACACCGTTGGCCAAGCGCATCGATGCCTATCGACGACAACATGGGGACCGCGCCGGGAGCTTCTACCTCGGAGTGTTCGTCCCTCCAGCGCAGGGGCACCACTTTCAGCCGAACGAACTGGATGCGTGGCGAGCGCTACTCGACGGACTGGTGGATCGGTTCGACCTCGGCGCGAATCTGGGGCAGGCTCGCGTGTCGAGTTCGGAGCGGGCCTTCGAGCAATTGCGGCAGAAGGCTCAGCACTTGGTCGACTCGAAATCGCTCGAGTACGACGCGCTGCATCGCGAATACGGTCTGCTGGTCGACGCGGCTCGAACCAGCGCGACGCAGCAGGTAGATGAGTTCGCGGCCACGCAGGCGACTCGCGACGAACAGTTCACGAAGCAGTTCGCCGAGCATCAAAGCGGGATGGAGGCGTTGCGCAAGACATTTCGCGAGGAGATCGCGCTTCGTGCGCCGGCCGAATACTGGGAGAGCAAGCGCACCGAGCACCGGGGCAGGAGCAAGCTTTACGCAGTATTGGTCTTCGGCGGTATGGTGGCAGCGGCGCTGCTGCTGGGATGGCAGATCCACGACCTGCTCAGCGAGACCCCGAAAGGTTCGAGCCCCGATGCATGGAGGCTCGCACTTCTCGCCCTGTTCGGTTTGTTTGCCGTCTGGGGCCTGCGCCTGGTGGTGCGCATGTTCCTCAGCCATGTGCACCTGGCGACGGACGCCAGCGAGCGCCTGGTCATGGTCAAGACCTACCTGGCATTGCTCGAGGGGGATCGTCTGGCGAGCAAGGAAGACCGGCAGTTGATCCTGCAGGCCCTGTTCCGCCCGGGTTCGGATGGCATCGTCAAAGACGAAGGCATACCTCCGTCGATGTTCGAGTTCCTGACTCGTCAGGGGAAGAGCGGATGAGTCGATCCATCACCCTGAGTATGGAAAAACCGGCCGTGATCGACGCTCCTATGAGGAATCTGTGGGCCTGTACAAGAAATCCGTGCTCCCGCTCTGACTGCAGGTGCGCAACAAAGAACTGAGCCCAGAGCGGTCTTATATGAAAAAACTACGGCTCCGAACGAAAAAGTGGTGCCACCGGTGATCGGCTACG
>CAZNBS010000341.1:0-4471 GCA_964570955.1 uncultured Burkholderiales bacterium
GAAGTAGCCGAAGCAGCGCTCCATGTCCTGCATCACGGCGGCGCGATCGCGACGCGTGTAGGCGCCCAGGCGCAGGTTCTCCTCGGTGGTCAGGTGCAGGAAAGTGCCGCGTCCGTCCGGCACGTGCGCGACACCGCGCCGCACGATGTCCTCGGTGGCCCGCCCGGCGATCGATTCGCCGGCCAGCACGATCTCTCCGCGCATCCGCAGCAACCCGCACACGGCGCGCAGGGTGGTCGTCTTGCCAGCGCCGTTGGCGCCCAGCAACGCGGTGATGCCGCCATCCTCGACGCTGAACGCGATGCCGTGCAGCACTGTCAGTGCGCCATAGCCGGCGTGCAACTGCGACACCTCGAGCAGCCTCGCCATCACTTGCCTCCACCGCCGAGGTAGGCGCGGATCACTTCGGCGTCCTGCTGCACCTGCGCAGGCGTGCCGTCGGCGATCTTGCGTCCGAAATCGAGCGCGACCACCTGGTCGGAAGTGCGCATCACCAGATTCATGTGATGCTCCACCAGCAGAACGGTGATGTGCAGCGCGTCCCGGATGCTGCGGATGGTGCCCATCAACCCTTCGACTTCCTCGTGGTTGAGGCCGGCCGCCGGTTCGTCGAGCAGCAGCAGGCGCGGCGAACTGGCGAGTGCGCGCGCGAGTTCCACGCGCTTCTGGATGCCGAACGGAAGGTCGGACACGCGCCGCGCGGCGTAGGGCGCGAGCCCGACCAGTTCCATCAGTTCCCGCGCACGCTCGGCGATGCGCCGCTCCTGCGCCCGCGCGCGAGGCAGACGCAGGGCGCAGGCGAGGAATCCGCCGCTGCTGCGCGCGTGTGCGCCGAGCATCACGTTCTCCGCCACCGTCAGGCTGCGGAACAGGGCAAGGTTCTGGAACGTGCGTCCGATACCCAGCGGGGCGATGCCATGGCGCGGCACCTCGCTCAGGGAACGCCCGTCGAATTCAATCTTTCCCTCGCGAAACGGATAGAGCCGGGACAGGCAGTTGAAGAACGTCGTCTTGCCGGCTCCGTTGGGACCGATCAGCCCGCAGATCTGGCCTGCTGCTACCTGGAAGCTCACCCGATCCAACGCCACGATGCCGCCGAAGCGAACGGTGAGATCCGTCACGCGCAGCAGGGGCGATGTCGCCGCACACGCCGCGACCGGGCCAGCACTGCCCTGCTGCAAGGTCTTCCTCCTGGACTGGATGACAGGCGCGTTGCACACGCGCTCGGGTCGAGTGTGCGGCCGATACTGACACACTTGGCTGGCTGCCGTAAAGAAACGGCGCCGGCCGGAATGGGCGTTGCCATTCCCCGTGCGGCACCACAGAATAGGCGTGGCGGCAGGATGGCGATAACGCACCGCAACATCAGCGGGCGACGCCAGGGGGAGGGAGGATGGCGGCGAACGAGCGGGCGCGCGAACCGCTTCATTACGCGCACTGGCCGGCGGGCCTGCCCAAGGCGCTGCCGTTTCCGGAGACAAGCGTGTTCGACAATCTGCGCGTGAGCGCGACGCGCTACCCGGACAAGCCGCTCGCCTGGTTCTACGATTCTGCGCTGTCCTACGGATGCGCGTTGCGCGAAGCCGAACTGCTGGCCGGCTACCTGCAGCAGCGCTGCGGGATTGCGCGCGGCGATCGCGTGCTGCTGTTCATGCAGAACAGTCCGCAGTTCATCGTCGGGTTCTATGCGATTCTGCGCGCCGATGCGATGGTGGTGCCGGTCAACCCGATGAATCTGACCGAGGAGTTGCGGCACTACGTGGAGGATAGCGAGGCGCGTGTGGCGCTGTGCGGGCAGGAGTTGTACGCGCAGTTCGCGCCGCTCGTCGGCCAGGGACTGGACCACGTCGTGGTGGCCGCGTACTCCGATTACCTGGAGCGGCAGACCGATCTGCACGTGCCCGACGTGGTGGCGGCACCGCGCGAGGCAGTCACGGACGCCGGCGCCGTCACCTGGCGCGACGCGCTGGCGGCGGGCCTGCAGCCGGCAGCGCACCGCGCCGGTCCCGAAGACCTGTGCGTCATGCCCTATACGTCCGGCACCACGGGCCGCCCCAAGGGTTGCATGCACACGCATGCGACGGTGATGAGCACCATCGTGATCATGACGCACTGGGGCGGCGCGCACCAGGACGCCACCCTGCTGTGCACGCTGCCGCTGTTCCACGTCACCGGCATGCAGGGCAGCATGAACGCACCGATCTACAGCGGTGCGAGCGTGGTGCTGATCACGCGCTGGGACCGCCACACCGCGGCGCAGCTGATCGAGCGCCACCGGGTGGACGGTTGGACGAACATCTCGACGATGGCCATCGACTTCCTGGCGAACCCCGATCTGCGCCGCTACGATCTGTCCAGTCTGCGACGCATCGGCGGCGGCGGTGCAGCCATGCCCGGACCGGTGGCGCAGCGTCTCAAGGCCCTCACCGGACTCGACTACATCGAGGGCTACGGACTGTCCGAGACCATCGCGCCCACGCACATCAACCCGGACGCGCGGCCGAAGAAGCAGTGCCTGGGCATACCCGTCTGCAATACCGACGCCCGCATCGTCGATGCCGACACCGGCGAGGAACTGGGGCCGCACAAGATCGGCGAGATCGTCGTGTCCGGACCGCAGGTCTTCAAGGGCTATTGGAAGAACCCCGAGGCGACGCGCGAATGCTTCCTCGAGCTCGACGGGAAGCCCTTCTTCCGCACCGGCGATCTGGGGCGCTACGACGAGGACGGCTACTACTTCATCGTCGACCGCCTCAAGCGCATGATCAATGCGTCGGGCTACAAGGTCTGGCCGGCAGAGGTCGAAGCCATCATGTACGGCCATCCCGAGGTGCAGGAAGCGTGCATCATCGGCGCGCACGATGCCCACCGCGGCGAGACGGTGAAGGCGCTGGTCGTCCTCAAGCCCGAGAGCCGGGGAAAGGTATCCCCCGAGGAGATCATCGGCTGGTGCCGCAGCCACATGGCCGCCTACAAGATCCCCCGACTGGTGAGCTTCGTCGACGCGCTGCCGAAGTCGGCCACCGGAAAGATCCAGTGGCGCCTGCTGCAGGAGCAGGAGAACCTGCGCGGCTAGCCGCGGCTGCCCGGCCGCTTGTTGCAGCGCCTGCGCTTCGCGTAATCTTGCAGGTTCCAACGCCGCGCAGCACCATGAGACCGCAAGACTATTCGATCTGGCCCCGGCAGTACCCCATGCACCTGAGCGTGCCGCGCACCTCGCTCTGGTTCAACCTCGACGTGTCGGCGTCGCGCTATCCTGACCGCCCCGCCACCCTCTTCTACGACTCGCGCCTCTGCTATGCAGACTTCCGCCGGCACGCGCTTGCGCTGGCCGGTTTCCTGCGCGAGCGCTGCGGCGTGCGCAAGGGCGACCGCGTGCTGCTCGACATGCAGAACAGTCCCCAGTACATGATCGGCTTCTACGCCATCCTGCGCGCCGGCGCGGTGGCGGTGCCGGTGAGTCCGATGAACGTCGTCGACGAGATCGAGCACTACGCCGAGGACAGCGGCGCGCGGGTGGCAGTGGTCGGACAGGAGGTGTACGAGCATTTCCAGCCGCTGCTGGGCAAGCTGCTCGATCACGCCGTCGTCGCCGCCTACTCGGACTATCTGAACAGCCAGACCGAGCTGACCGTCCCCGACTTCCTGCGCGCACCGCGCCGGGCGTTCCCGGCGCCGCAGACAGTAGCGTGGGCGGAGGTGCTGGACGCTGCACTGGATCCGGGCGAGGAGGAGGTCGGCAGCGAGGACCTGTGTGCCATCCTCTACACCTCCGGCACCACCGGCAAGCCCAAAGGCTGCATGCATACCCACCACAACGTAATGTGCACGGCCGTGGGGGGTTCCCTGTGGGAGGACATGGCGCCCTATTCGACCATTCTCGGTACCGCGCCCATGTTCCACGTCACCGGCATGCAGCATGCGATGAACGCCGCCATCTACGTCGGCGCGACCGTGGCGCTGCTGCCGCGCTGGGATCCGTCCGCCGCGGCCTACATGATCGAACGCTACCAGGTGACGCACTGGGCCAATGTCCCCACCATGGTGGTGGACCTGCTCGCGCATCCACAGACCGCGGGGCGCGACCTGTCCTCGCTGCGCAACGTCTTCGGTGGCGGCGCGTCGATGCCCGAGGCGGTGGCGCAGAAGCTCTTCGAACTGTGCGGCATCGAATACATGGAAGCCTACGGGATGACCGAGACGATCTCGCAGACACACATGAATCCGCCGGGAAACCTGCGCAAGCAATGCCTGGGCATCCCGACCTTCGACACCGAGTCGATCGTGGTCGACCCCGACACGCTCGAGGAACTGCCCCGCAACGAAACCGGCGAGATCCTGTCCACCGGGCCACAGCTGTTCAAGGGCTATTGGAACAACCCGGAGGCGACCCGCGCGTGCATAGTGGAACGCCAAGGCAAGCGCTGGTTCCGCACCGGGGATCTCGGCCGCATCGACGAGGACGGCTTCT
>CAZNBS010000342.1:0-4452 GCA_964570955.1 uncultured Burkholderiales bacterium
CGGTAAGTGCTTGACGGCTGGAGCATCGCGCGCATCGTCACTACCGGCACGCCCGTAGTGACGATGCGACTGGCGCACGGCAATACGGGATTGGATGAGACGCTGACGCAGTACCCGGCAGACATCGTTCCGGGCGGCGCAGCGCGACTGACGGATACCCCCGGCCTTGCGGCCGCCGGCTCTCAGGAGATCTGGCCGGCTTTGGGCGCTCGACGTTGCGAGCAAGGGCGATGCGCTGACGGGCATCAAGCGGGCTGAAGAAGCCACCTGGATTACGCCGAGTAGGACCGGCGTATGGCGCCGGATTTCCGCAGGCGTGCGTTAGCACGGCTAACGCGCGAGCGCGCACAGCATCCAGTTTGTCGCGTTTTCGCGTTACGATTGACGTAACGATGAAGCGAGGACTATGCTGCTCCGGATCACGTTGGAATATCGCGCAGGGAAACGACCCATGCCACGAACGGCAATCCATCCTGGCCGGCACCTCGCCGAGCAGCTCAAGGCGCTCGGCATGAGCGCCGCCGAACTCGGTCGGCAATTGAAGGTGCCGACCAACCGCATCACCGGAATTTTGAACGGCCAGCGCGCGGTCACCGGTGACAGTGCGCTGCGGCTGGCGCATTTTTTCGGGAACAGCCCGGAGTTCTGGTTGAACTTGCAGAAGCTGTATGAGCTGCGGCAGGCGGAAGTGAAGGCTGGCGCCGCGATACGGCGTTTACCGCGGCTCCGGGAAGCCCCGAGATCCGAGCCACGTGGGAGTCAGAGCGGTGCGGCCTGAGAGGAACGTCCGGCTAGCTCTGTTCTCGCGACCCCGCACATCTATTGCCCCGTATGAAGTGACGAGCGCTGACAGCTCGACGTGCGGTCGCGAGGAGAGCGCGTGAACCTCACAGACTCGCAGTTGCGGGCAATTGAATACGCCGGCCGGAACCTTCAGCTGATCGCATGCGCTGGATCAGGCAAGACCGAGGTTGTCGCTCGTCGCGTCGTGCATCTCTTGACGCCCGGACGGCCGGACTCGGTCGCGCCCCGTAACATCGTAGCCTTCACCTTCACCGACAAAGCAGCTGCGGAGCTAAAAGAGCGCATCGTCACGCGTACCCGCCAAGCGCTCGGCGAGTTGCCGGGCATGGCCGAGATGTTCGTTGGCACCATTCACGCCTATTGCCTGGAGCTGCTGAAGGGCGAGGTTCCGAAGTACCTCAAGTTCGAAGTGCTCAATGAAGTTCAGCAGGGTCTCTTCGTGGATCGGCACAGCAGCAAGAGTGGACTCACGACCTCCACGGACCTGAACGGTGCGATCCTCAAGCGCTACCGCGACACGCCGCACTACATCGCAGCCCTGTCGATTCTGCGCGAATCCGATCGTGAAGAGGCCAATCTGACCGGATGCTCGGTCCTGGCGGGGCTTGATACTTATCGTGACCTGCTCGACGAGCGCAGCTACCTTGATTACTCGTCGATCCTCGAGGCCGCCGTCGAGGTCCTCACTACCGATGGTGCGCTCCGCGCCCGATTGGCGGAGCGGATCAAGCACGTCATCGTCGACGAGTACCAAGACGTGAACCCCATTCAGGAAGCGATCGTCTGGTCCCTGCACGAGCTGGGAGCGCGCATCTGCGTCGTCGGCGACGATGACCAGACGATCTACCAATGGCGCGGCAGCGACGTGGAGAACATTCTCACATTCGCCGGACGCTACCCGGGCGTTGAGCAGATTCCCATTGAGGAGAACTTCCGTTCGAGCGATGGCATCGTCGAGACGGCGCGGCCGTTCATCGAGCAGAACGCCGCACGCCTCGACAAAGCGATGAAGCCCACGGGTGCACAGCCCTATGCGGCCGGGGACATCGTGGCGCTGTCGTTTGGGACGCCTGCGGACGAAGCGCAGCACATCGTGACAACGGCACAGGCCTTGCGCGGAATCGCATTCGTTGACGACGGCGCGGAGCGCGGACTGGCGTGGTCTGACATGGCGGTGCTGCTTCGAAGCGTGAAGGCCAATGCCGAGCCGATCACGGCGGCCCTGCGGGCTGCGGGGATTCCATATGTCGTCACTGGCATGACCAACCTCTTCGGCACCGCGGAGGCCGAGGCTGTCCGCCAGCTCTTCTACTTCATCGCTGACCGACCCGGCGTTGACGCGCTCGCGATCGAACGAGAATGGACCTCTGCAAACCTCGGGCTTGACCCGGCCGCGTTGCGCGCCGCTCTAAAACGTGCCGCCGCTGCCAAGACAGCGCTCACCGACCCGAATCAGAAGCGCTGGGGCCTGTACTCGATCCAGCGCGTCTTTCTGGACTTCTTGGACGAAGCCGGCGTCCGCGAGGAGCGTGTGCCGAACGGTCGAGGCGAGGTGGTCTTTTACAACCTGGGCAAGTTCAGTCAGCTGATTTCCGACTTCGAGTCGATCCACTACCATTCGAAGCCGGTCGATAAGTACGCGTCGTTCGCAGATTTCCTTCAGTACCGCGCGGAGGACGCCTACCCGGAGGGCTGGCAGGACAACCAGTACGCGAATCCGGACGCGGTGCGCATCATGACGGTACACCAGGCCAAAGGGATGCAATGGCCGGTGGTGTTCGTGCCCGCGCTGCTCAAGAACCGATTCCCGGCGAAGAAACCCGGCGGTCGCAACGTCTGGCACGTTCTGCCGCGCACCGGCATCAAGGCGCAGGCGCGTTTCGAAGGCACGATCGAGGACGAGCGCAGACTCTTCTACGTCGCCATGACGCGGAGCCAGAAGTTTCTGCACATGAGCTGGGCTCCGGTTCCGGGCAACCAGCTGTTCCAGAAGCGCTCGCAGTTCTGGGACGACATCCTGGTATCGAAGTATGTCAAGCGCAAGATACCGGACTACACCGCGCGCAAACGCCTTGCTCCGACGCCGCGCGCGGGCGTTGCGAACGTCGTGTTCTCCTTCTCGGACCTGAAGTACTTCTTCGAGTGTCCGTACCAGTTCAAGCTGCGTGTGCTGTACGGATTCAACGCGCCGATCCACGAGGCGCTGGGCTACGGCAAGTCGCTGCACGACGCGCTGGCCGAGGTCCATGCCCGCGCGATCCGCGGTGACGTTGCCGATGCCGCCGAGGTGCCCCGATTAGTGGCGACGCACCTGCACGCGCCCTACGCCTATCCGGCGCTTCGGCAGCAGCTCGAAGCCGCAGCGGAGCGAGTAATCCGCACCTATCTGCGCGACAACCGGTCCCTCTTTGACAAGCTCGAATTCTCCGAGAAGCAGATCGCGATCAGCCTCGGTGACGGCATAAGTGTCGTTGGACGAATCGACCTCGTCCGGCGTATCGACACTGGCGAGACGACCATCGTGGATCTCAAGTCCACCGACCGCACGCAGGCCGAGGAGGTTACCGAAACGCAGCTTCACGTCTACGCGCTCGGCTATCAGGAGCTGACCGGCCGTCGCCCAGATTACGTGGAAATCTACGAGCTGGACGAAGGCAAGCGCAAGCCGCGTTCAGTGGACGACGAGTTTATCCAAGACGTGAAGACGCGGACGCGCGACGCTGCGAGCGCATTGCGCAAGGCCGCGTTGCCTGCTGCACCTGCCGCGAAGAAATGCGCCGGCTGTGACTACCAGGGCATGTGCACCGCGGGCAGGAAAGCGGCCCGCTGACAGGGACAAGACGGATCGTCGTGAAAGAACAGGTCGTGATCTACAACGCGAACTTCGACGCGCCGTTTTTCCCGGGCCGACTGCAGCAGTCGAGGGGCGTGCTATGCGCGATGACCCAATTCGCCGCGGCGCTGGGAGGTACATGGCGCAAGGTCGACGTTGCTGCCAGACATGTCGGTCACCGCTGGACAGGTGAAGCGCACCGCGCCCTAGCGGATGCACTGGCTTGCCGCAGCGTCTGGATCTGGCTCGAGGGACGGGAGCGAATAAGAAGATAGGAGCAGTCCAATGGCAACGAAAAGCGGTAGGGGCGCAGGGCGAGAAAAGAAGGTCACCCGCTACACCTACGACGACATCAAGGAACCGCGCACGCCCGAGACCGGCCACACGCCGCTGCTGCCGGCCGACGAACAGGTGGTCCAGCTTCCGATGGACAACGGCTGGAGCAAGGCCGTCCATGTGGGCAAGCTGCCGGAGGGCGACGAGCGGCCGGTGGTCGTGGACATGGACCCGGCGGCGGACCCGGTGCTCTTCTGGGCCGGCAAGCGCAACCGGCGCGAGGTGCCGGTGTTGCCGCTGCAGCGCAACGAGATCGTCTCCGAGTCGCGCATCGCGCAGATCATCGAGCGGGCGAAGAAGGCGGCCGAGGAGAAGTCGGGCGCGACGCGGCAGGGGCATCTCTTCGCCGACCTCGAGAAGACGCTGCGCGAGGCTGACCGCGGCAAGCGCGTCGAGTTCTACACCCACGAAGAGGGGTGGAAGAACAAGCTCATCTGCGGCGACTCGCTGCACGTGATGGAGTCGCTGCTCCACTACGA
>CAZNBS010000343.1:0-4443 GCA_964570955.1 uncultured Burkholderiales bacterium
CCAGTCTCGATGCTAACCATCGGCCCTTGGAAGACGAAAAACGACGGGCAGCTCAGACTGCTGGAACGGCGGTTACATGAGTGACGTCTTCAACTCTCCGGTGCGACCAGCTGGTCCCGTCACTTGAGGGACTGCTGACCCGCCGTGCGAACTCGCCATACGGGCGCTCACCAAAAATAGCCTTCACAAAGCGTGCCAATCAAGCAGCCGTCCATCTCGCATGGGGCGAAGCTAGTGATGTCCGAGGAGGTCGAATCGAACGTAGAACTCGACAGGATCTTCGGCAACCCGGAAGCACTCAACGAGTTCCGAAGGTACCGGAACGAAAATACGATTCTTGGTGACGATAGTGGTTGTAATCAGCGGGCTGCCACCGGCAGCGCCAGACGTGCGGGCCCCACGAAGCTCGATGTCGTAGTAGAGGTTCTGTCCCGACTGCGCCAGACTGAACAAAAATACTATCCGTCGCCCAGCCCAAGCAACCTGGGTGGAGTGCGGAAACGTAAAGAACTCGCGCTCAAGTTGGAACAGGCGATCTGATAGCGCCAAGAACATCCGGTGGTTATTCAACTGCGGGAGTTCGCGCGCGGTGGTGAGGAGTCGTTCCTTCAGTTCGGACTCCGGGCGCAGTATGGGGGAACCAGGCACAGGGACTGAAATGGCCTTAACTGAGTCGGGTTCCACCGCGGTGTTCACAACGTCATTCAGAACTTGTTCGACCGCACCAACCGTGTCACTGCTAACACGCTGTGTTTGTCCGGACCTGACGTTCGCGGCGGCATTCAGCACTTCAGTGAACTCAACATGACCCGCGAGGTACTCGGCCAGCAACGGCTCCAGGTCACCTTTGTCCTCCACCTCCAGCCGATAGAGTTCCCTTCTCCTCGCCAAGGTCTTTTGTAGCGCGTCAAGCCCGGCGCGCTGAGACGAAGGAACAAAGGCTTTGATTTTGTCATACACGTGGACGCGAACAAAGTCCTTTGTCATCCCATCGGCCACCTCTGGAGATGACGATATGACTCGGAGTACCGCCTGAGCAGCGCTCCAAGTCTTGGATATTCGAAGTGTCAGACGCTCCCCCGCCGTTTCAGTGAGCATCGAAACCCCGTGGCTGATCCGTACCCACTCAACAACTACGTCATCGATGAGGTAGTCGACCTTCAGAACTCGAGCGATCGACAGCGTCAGTGACACCTCGTCCCAAGATAGATCCGATGGCTTGAATGTCTCAAGAATCGTTGCCGCATCAGGAACCGAGGGAAGATGAAGTACATCCCTCAGGTACCGTTGTTGAAGATCACGACGAGGGTTCTGCTGACTGATCCGAACAAGAGGAGAGTCCTCACTTGAGAAAGTGTTGATGGTGTCGGCGTCCGTCCCAGAGTACCAATGCAGATCGACACCGGGATAACTGTCACGCAGTTTTCCCATCTCCATCCTGTCGTCACCAGGGCTCATCTGCACCATCACGCGGCCTGCCCAAGCGATTTGACCGATCTTGACCAGATGCTGCTGAAAGGCTGGTAGCGTGTCTGCAAATTCGGTGTCCTTGAGTACCTCTGTCACTGCGAACTCAATTGGTGCCACGAGTTGGGCGGCCTCCTGAATCGAGTCACGCGTGAGTGCCTCACGACCGGCAGTTGGAAGCAAGAAGGGTAGGTCTGCAAATCCAGCCAACTGATACTGACTTGGAAGTGGGACCGGCGCCAAGCCGAATCGCGAACGCAGACCCATGATCTGACCGCCGCCGCTTCGAAGCCACAAGCCGCCAAAGCTCAACAATCCGTCAATCCGTAAGTTCTCAACTAAGACGCCTACCTGGCCTCCATCAGCCAAGACGGTTATCTCGAACTCATATCGTCCGGCGACAATGGTCTTGTGCCCGAGCAATCTCCAGTCGAGCCCGATGCCGGCAACGGAGCGAGGATCCTGTTGGCTTAGCAGTTCGCCATTGAATAGGACTGGCACAGCCAGAAATCGAACGAAGGGCACCAAATAGTTGCGCAGTCCATTCACGTCGATCAATGATGCCCGACCGATCTGCGCGGTGAGGGTCGTGCCGACATCGACATCAGTTTCAAGAGGCTCCATAGAGATGCACTCTTTGCCGATCGACAGTTCGCTCTTGATCGCCGCAGTCCTGATTCCGTGCGCTTGACCGATCTCACGTGTGTCGACTTGCAGGCGATCGCACACGCCGAAATTGGCCATCGCGCCTATACCAAACGTTCCAATAACACCCGCCGCTCGCGCAGTATCGTTGTTCTTGCCCGATGATCCGGCGCGCCAGAAGTTTTCTCTTAGGACCGCTTCGGACATGCCAATACCCTGATCCATTATCTGGATCTGATGAGGTGTTGCCCGGATCTCAATTCGATAGCTAGACGGCGGCTTACTCTCACGATTCGCACGCATGAGAACCGCGTCGAATGCGTTTTGGACATTCTCCCTAGCCATCGCGTACGGCGAGTCATAGATCTGCTTCGATAGGATCTCTAGAACGCGAGACGTCTCAACCTGAAATGCTATCTGCGTAATCATCGGCTGCCTCCAAGGCGCGAGCGTGCCTGTTCTGCAATCTGACGGACGGCCGCATCGGTGCTTTGGACTACAGCATCGGACTCGACAAATGTCCGCAGCGCAGGCTTATCTCCCAATTGGTACAAGGCCTCGCTCAGCGCCACGATCTCTGCACTTGACTGCGGAGGAGCGCAGAACTCACGAACTCCTTGCCAGTCCCGCAAACTCAACAGCGCTTCCACTGCCACGCGTCGAGCTAGCGCATCGCCCGGGTGTGGCCGAGTAAGCGCCAGTGCGCCACCGGCGTCGCCTTGGCGCATTAGCTCCATTGCGCGCCCAGCGGCTTGAATGGCCGATTCTGACTTTACAGAAACGCTAATCTCGAACTCCATCGCGGAACCCCCGAACTCAGGAACATAGGCGTCACCCCAGACAGGGAGACCGAAGCCATCGTTCTTCATTTCTCGAACGTGGAGCACACCGGACCGCTTCGTATCGTCTATCGAGATCAGGTTGTAAGCTCGTCGTCGGCCCGACGGTAGGCTATGCGGACCACCGCAAAGCGTTCCTGCACTAATCACCGCGAGCGCTCGCTTGCGATCTGCTGAGAATCGATGTTCGAGAAACTGAGGTCGGTGCTGATGACCATGCAGGCCAAGCGCGAATCCACCATCAATCAGACTCTGTAGGAAGTCAGAATCAACGTAGTCGGAGTCTCGTGGTCCACCGGCCAAGTTATGATGCCAGACAGCGATCGGTATGCGTCCGTTTCCCAGCAACTCCGCAACCCCTCGCGTCGCTCCTGCCACAGCGTCGGGATGAATTCGACCCGAACGGTTAAACAGATCGTTGTCGCAACAACTCGACAGACCCACCACAACTATTCCGAGATCTGGAAAGTCATGGAGAGAGTACTGATCCGCGGGGCTAAGTGAGAAAGAGCGGCGACCCTCATAGAATGCCTCAAAGAAGCCAGCGAACGGCTCCATGCGGCGATGATAGAGGTCTAGGTTGTCTATTCGCCTCAAAGCGAACTCCTTCCAAACCCAACGCCACGACCCCCCTTCGGCTGCTAACTGATTTGCTAGCACGGCCCGCTTATCAGCCTCGAGTGGAAGGTCCTCTCGGACAGTTGATCTCAACACATGGGGGTGGCTTACGTCATGGTTGCCAGGCACGATTACAATGCGCTCCCGGTTTCCTGCAAACAGCAAGTCTGCCAAGCGGACCAAGAAGTCGTTGGCTTCCTCATATTGGGAACGCAGTGCCGCGTCGCTGCTGGCATCGTTGGAGCTAACGCCGTAGACGACGTCACCACTGACTATCGCCAGGTCTGGCGGTCTCAGGCCGGCGCCTACATACCGCACTCGATCTAGCCGCAAGGACTCCACGAGCGAGGCCGTGGTCAACTTGCTTCCGGAGTCCCTGTGCAAATCGGAGATGTGCAGGATGGTGACCATATGGCAGAGGATCGGCGGCCAGTTGGTTGAACGACGGGATGAATCAAGGCTTGTGTGACACCGGCCCTCACCCACAGGCGGTCGCGCTACCTTGGTGCGTCCGGGCAAATGTCACACAAGCCTCAACTTCGAAGGTCGGTGAAGTTCTGCCAGGGTGCAACGGCGCAGGCGAGGCGGAGCCCCTTGCCGCAGGCCGCGCGCTAGGCCGAGGTGCGCCCACCACCGATCGGCTGATCTCGAGACCCCCCGGCAAGACCATAGCTTTCGGCCCTCTTCAGTTCGGCACTGGCGTAAGTATGGCGGCAGCGCTCGCTTGCACCCGCCATGCAGTCTTCCTCCTCACACTGCACCTTCCCCGCTACCGACCCCGGCTTCGCCGCCCTGCCTGTCCCTGACCTGCTCGCATCGGCCGACGACCTCGTCAGCCGCATCCGCCTGTGCTTCGGCCTGTCCCGCGACGCCT
>CAZNBS010000344.1:0-4390 GCA_964570955.1 uncultured Burkholderiales bacterium
TCAAGCGATTTCTTGGCACGAGCGAGAACGCGGTGAAGACGCAGATCTGGTGCGCTGTAGCCACCTACGTGCTGATCGCCATCGGGTGAGTTCCGGGAGGTCGTGGAAGGGCCGCCTGTACCTGCTATTCGGGTTCAGCTTGACGCAGTGAAATAGCCAGCGTATTGTGCCATAGTTGCGTACACACTTGCGTGACGATGTTCAGGAGGCGCTTATGGGCGTACGTATCGGCATTCGCGAGCTTCGCGACAAGCTCGCATCCTATATGGAATCGAGTGTCCCGATCGAGGTCACCCGCCACGGCCAGACCGTGGGATTCTATATTCCGGTTCCACGGCGTCCCGGTCAGGCCGAACGGGAGGCTTTGCTCGAAGCGGGCCGGCGTATGCAGGCCGAGCTTGCGCGGCTCGGAGTGACGGAGGAGGAGCTCGTCGCCGACTTCAAGCGATGGCGCAAGGCGCGCCGTGCAAAGTAGGCGCCTCGTCATTGACGCGAATATTCTCGTGCGTGCCGTGCTCGGTGTACGCGTTCGCGCGTTGATCGGAGGATATTGCGAGTCGGTGGCGTTCTACGTTGCCGAGTCGAACGTCGAAGAGGCGATCGAGTACTTGGCGCAGCCCGCACCACGACGTGCGTAATGTCCGAACTTCGGACGAGCGCCCTCACGCGGTGACTCGCTGGCAGTAGCTGAGCATACCGCCAGGCCGTGTCCGACGATGGATGGTCGCAGCGTTCGCAGAAACGACCAGGTAGTCGCGGATCAGTCGGTTCCCCGGCCCTTGAAGATTGCGCTCTTCATGGAATTGCGTCACGTACTCCCTGATCGCACGACGGAAAATACCCTGCCCTACGAAGATCATCTTCGTCAAGCATTCGTCCTTGATCAAGCGTACGAAGCGCTCCGCGAACGCATTCAGATTCGGTGACAACGCCGGCAACCGGATCACCTCCGGACCGCCCTCACAATGAAGTCTCGGAATCGCTTCGAGTACTTCGTGTCGCGATCGACGATTAGGTACCTCTTGCCAGCCAGCGCACCACTCGCAGCGTCAAGCAAGTTGCGCCCAATCTGCAGCATCCATGATTCATCAGGCTGCGAAGTCATACCGACAAGATGCACCACCCGATCCGCGATGCTGATCACGAACAGCACGTAGTAGGTAATCAGCCCACGAGGTGCCTACCCCTCCACACCGAGGAGGTCGCTCGCAGCCGATAATCTTCCAGTGTGCCTTCAAGAATGTCGACCACCAGATGTGCTTTCTCCGCTCTGGCGCAGGTTCAATTCCTTTCGCCTTCAATACGTTGGCAACCGTCCCCCGCACCACCTTGTGGTTGAAATTCGCCAACGCGCCTTGAATCCGGGCGTAGCCCCAACCGGGATTGTCCTGCGCCATACGAACGATCAGCTGCGCAATCCCGGGCATGATTCCAGGCCGCCCCGGGCCTCACCGCCTGCTGAAGTCCGACGTCTGTGCGAGACCATTCGCCAATGCCATCGCATGAGCGTGTCGGCAGAGACGATCGTGTCGAGATTAAGCAAGGCCTTGCGCCCCACCGCCTTCGCCTTTCGTGCGAGCAGTGCTCGCTCTTCGTCGGTAGATCGGACGCGCTTGCCACGCAACCACTCCTTCGGCATCCAATTCTCGCCTTGCAGGACCTCGATGACGATCAACGGATGGCGGTGGATCCAGCCCGAGACACTCATCAGGAGAAAGCTCAGCAGCGGCGGCACGGAACCCATGCCGAATGTCTACCGAAGAGGTCGTCCGAGTATCTGGCAACCTCTCTTCAGACAGCCGCAGCGATGTCTGTTCTCCTGAAATCGGCGCCCTTGAACAGGAGCGGCTCGCCCGTCGCCTTTGCAAGCGCGTAGGAAAAGCAGTCGCCGTAATTGAGCGCGGCAGGATGTCGCCCTTTGCCGAAATCGGCATAGGCCTGCCGCGCGATGTGCGCGTGCTCTACCGTAACGGGTTCTATGGCGATGCCGGCACGGCGGATAAAGGCGTCAAGCTGTCGGCTGCCGGCATTCTTGGTCTGCGCGTCGATGACGATGGATGCTTCAACCAAGGTCGCCGCCGACATGCGGCATGATCCCGCGTTGGCGATGGCCTGCGCATACGTCTTGGCATCGCGCTCCGCGAACAGGATGGCGATGACGGCTGATGTGTCAACGATCATCGCGGCAATCCGCGTTCGTCGTACAGGAGTTCGCCATGGTCAACGGGTTTGCCTTTCAACGTCGCCGCGCAGCGTCGTCCGATAGACATGAGTTCTTCGACGGTAGCTTCCGGTTTGCGATGGCGGCGCAGGCGCTCCAGACGTTCGCGCAGAGCTTCCTTGACGGCATGCGTCATGGTCTCGCCGGTCTGCCGGGCGATAGCCTGCGCGAGCTTGTGGACCTCGGGATCCTTGATGTTCAGTGTCATGTTAGCTCCAAGGTAGAGACTCATCTACCTTTCTTTATTGTCACCCGGATACCGGATTCAGCCAAGAAGAAAGTCAAAGTATCAGGCTTGCGCTCGTTACCGAAACGATGCCGAAAGAGGAGCAGCGCCGCCATAGCGGCGACGATTCAGGGGCTGGAGGGCCGCCTGGCGGCGCTGAAGCAAAGCGAGGCCGCCAGCAATGCCGATGTCTTGCAGGAAGTGTCGACGGTGTTTGAGATCCGCGTGATTTTGGGGATGGGCGCGGAACGTCCTCCGGAATGACGCGGTGAGATTTCCGTGTTTACCGTTTGGAATGCGATGCCGGCCATCATCCTAAAAACCGGCAGTTGACTCTATGTGCGACGCGTCACAAGTCGTGCTGTTCGCGCTGCGAGCCAGTTGAATCCGGTCACGTGAGTGGCGATGAATTCGCACACGCGCTACCACACCGATGCGAAGGGCAACTGCTCCGCAGCTTGTTTCCAAGACTTCAGCCGCTGGCTGACCGCGGTGAGTATGGACCGAGCTTCGGTCGCTCGGGCACGCATCGGCGTGATCGACAGCTGCGCCTTGCCTGCATGCGTAAGCCAAGCGCCGAATTCCAGAGCGCAGAAACGGGCGGCTGGTGATCGCCTCCAGGCGCGCCTTGGGGTGGGCAAGACGCACGAACAGACTCCACCAGTTGTAGGCCAGCGCCACGGTCATCGCACTGAAGCGACAGCGCTGCAGATCGTGGGTGGTGAACCCACCCCCACTGGTTCTTCAACTCATCGAAGGCGTTCCCGTCCTGAAGGAACTGAACCGGCGAACTGTAGCCGAGCGTGAAGTGGTGGCGACTCCGGTTGTAGAAGCATGCGTCGCACACCTCAAGTTCCCTGGAGCATTTCCCAGAAGCTTCGGGGAGAAACGATCTGTATGGCTTCGTGATGTGTAAGTGCAAGAACCTTCGCGTCTCCCGTAACGAACACGTTCGCGTGGCCCATTGCAGCGTCGCCCAAGACAATGGCATCGTCGTCATCTACAGGTGCGGTAACGGGACGAGAAGATTCGACAATCTCGGTAGCTTCGTCGGCGAGGAAGGCGACGATTGCTGCGCAATCTCTTGGCGGAAGCTTGACCTTGTGCCTAAGGGCTCTTGACAATTCGCTTAGGACGCTATTGCCAAGAATCAGCTCATGCGCCAGCAATACGATCTCGAGCAACTCCGCGCAGAGGCCACGCGCGGCGAATGCGCTGACCAGTACATTGGTGTCGAGGAAGACCCTCAAGACACGACCTGGAATACATCCTCGTCGGTCACCAACCCTTGAGCCTCGGCGAACGGTAGTGCCTTACGGCGCAGTTCCCGGAATCGGGTTACGGCGACTTCGCGTTTGAGAGCGTCTCTGGCGATCTCGCTCTTTGTCTTGCCCGTCGTACGAGCGAGGCGGTCAAGCGCCTTCTCCAGCTTGGGATCCAGACGAATGGTCAAAGTGCTCATGCAATCACCTCGCGTACGACGTTGTCTGACGATGGTAACACTTGCCCAAGACGCAGGAGATCAACCAATCCTGGAGGAGAGTCTTGGGTGATATGCCGCAACGCTTTTGCAACCCCGCTGTTGTGCACTGTACAGTGCGGTAGTGCAGACTTGGCAACGGTCGACTGCTACATAGATACGAATAAACAATGTATTACATTCGTCCCAAAGGCTACGAACCAGGGGGTCGTGGGTTCGAGTCCTGCCGGGCGCGCCAAATATCAAAGGGTTAGTGATGATTGACCGCTAGCCCTTTATCTTTTTCCGACATCCTGCACACGTCCGACAAGCGTGAGCGTCGGTGTCTCGGTGTTCCCTCGTTCGTTGATGCGCTCGGCGGCGTCGAGAGGCTCGCGCAACTCGGCTGCCGAATAATCCTATTTTCCACCTTTGACGGTTTGGATTTTGGGAGAATTCGATTGCTGACGAGAGGTTAGCGCGG
>CAZNBS010000345.1:0-4388 GCA_964570955.1 uncultured Burkholderiales bacterium
CCTGCGCCTGTCGATGAAGGCTGTTTCCGAGACGGCGAGCCAGCCGTAATTCAATCCTCGGATCGAAGGGAAAGCCCGGCTTGATGGACTTTCCCTTCTTGTGATCCTGCCCGCACTAGTGTGCGGCGGCAGTACCTGGCGGCGCGTGCACCACCATCTCCGTGAACGGCCATACGTAGGCCTGCAACGTGACCACCAAACCCACCAGACAGGCGAGCACGATGGAGTGCCAGAAGACGTAGCGCAGAATTGTGCCCTCGTGTCCATACCATCGCGTGGCCGTACTCGCCACGACGATGCTCTGTGCGTCGATCATCTTGCCCATCACCCCTCCCGAACTGTTCGCCGAGGCCATCAGGACGGGACTGAGTCCCAATTGTTCGGCAGTGATACGTTGCAGTCCTCCGAACAGCACGTTCGATGCAGTGTCCGACCCCGTTAGTGCGACCCCTAGCCAACCGAGCAGTGTTCCGAAGAACGGGAACAGGGCGCCCGTATAGGCGAACGCCAGGCCGAGGGTCGCGTCCGTTCCGGAGTAGCGCGTGACGAATCCGAGGGCCAGCATGGCTGCAATGGTGATCAGCGAGTATCGGACCAGGACGAGCGTCTGCCAGTACTTGCGCAGCAAATCGATCACCCCATAGCCCATGAACAGGCCGGCCAGCACCGCCGAGAGGAAGATTCCGCTACCGGTGGCGGAAAGCCAGTTGAAGTTGTACTTGGCCGCCTCCTTGACCGGCTTGGCGACCACCGGAGGCACCTTTTCCACCATGTTGTGCAGACCCGCGATCGGGATCTCGATGCGCGTGATGCCGTAGTTCACCTGCTCCGTCGCAGTGCCGTCGGCTTGCTGTACGACCTCCACCTGCTTGCCGTCGAGGAAGTCCTTGGTTTGCTTGAATCCCCACGCGAACACGAACACGGTCAGTATCAGCCACGGAATCCACGCGCGGACGATCATGTTCCTCGGATGGCGGGTGAACGCCGCCGCCGGTGCAGTCGGACCTCCATCCTCTGCGTGGCCCTTGAGTGCCGTGGTGGTCCATATCTCCTTGGGTTTCCACACCTTCAGGAAGAGGACCAGGCAGGCCATCGAGACGATCGCGGCACCGACATCCACCAGCATCGGTCCGTGAAAGTTGGAAATGAGGAACTGCGGGATGGCGAAGCTGACCCCGGTGACCAGGATTGCGGGCCACACGCCCTTGACGCCCCGCCAACCGGCGAATGCCCAGATGAGCCAGAACGGCACCAACAACGAAAAGAACGGCAGCTGCCGCCCGATCATGGCCGATAGCGCCATCTCGTCGAGGCCGGTCACCTTGGCCAGAGTGATCACCGGTGTGCCCAGCGCGCCATAGGCGACCGGCGCTGTGTTGGCGATCAACGAAAGTCCCGATGCAGCCAGCGGAGAGAAGCCCAGTCCGATCAGAATCGCCCCGGTCACTGCCACGGGGGTACCGAACCCGGCTGCACCCTCGAAGAACGCACCAAACGCAAACGCGATCAGCAGCAGCTGAATGCGCCGATCTTCGCTGACGTTGGCGATGCTGTCCTGAAGAACTTGGAAGTAGCCCTTGTCCTTGGTCAGCTGGTACAGAAAGATGATGTTCAGCACGATCCAGCCGATCGGCAACAGGCCGAACAGGCCGCCGAGCAGTGCGGAATTTCCCGCCATGCCGGCGGGCATCTGGAACACGAAGATCGCAACCGCGAGGGCGCTGACCAATCCGAAGATGGCCGCCCAGTGCGCAGCAACACGGAAGAAGGCCAGGCTGCCAAGCAGTACGACCACCGGGACTGCAGCCAGCAAGGTGGACAGCCATGGGCTGAGCGGGTAATAGACTTGTTGCCAAACCATCGCAAGGGCCTCCCTGATTCGTCTAGTCGTGCCGTCGCTGCGCAGGCGCCGGGGCGAGCGGATTATAAGTGGTATTGATGCATGCCAGGAGAATTCGCCGGGGGGCACGCGAGATGGAACTTATAATCATGGACATCTGCGTGGACGAGCGCTGGAACGACTGTGGGGGGAACATGGAGCAGGTGCCGCAACAACGTACTGGGGGCCAGCTGCTGGTCGACGCCTTGTGCTTGCACGGCGCGAATCGGGTGTTCTGCGTCCCGGGCGAGAGTTATCTGGCCGTGATCGATGCGCTCTATGACGTGCGAGATCGCATTTCGCTGGTCGTTTGTCGCCAGGAGGGGGGCGCGGCGTTCATGGCCGAAGCCCACGGCAAGCTTACCGGCCGCCCTGGAATCTGCATGGTGACGCGCGGCCCGGGCGCAACCAACGCGAGCATAGGGGTGCACACCGCCTACCAGGATTCCACGCCGATGATCCTGTTCATCGGTCAGGTCGGCAGTGACGTCGTCGAGCGCGAGGCGTTCCAGGAGGTCGACTACCGGCGGATGTTCGGGCAGATGGCGAAATGGGTGGCGCAGATCGATCGTGCCGATCGCGTGCATGAGTACGTCAGCCACGCCTACCACGTCGCCGTGTCCGGACGTCCGGGCCCGGTCGTGCTTTCGCTTCCCGAGGATGTGTTGGTGGGGCAGGCAGCGGTCGTCGCCGCACGCCCGTATCACAGGGTCAAGGCCTTCCCCGGCGCAGGACAGCTGAGCGAGCTCGCGCAGATGCTCGCTGCCGCCCGGCATCCGCTGCTGCTGCTCGGTGGCGGGGACTGGAGCGAGCAGGCGTGTACGGACATCCGCGCGTTCGCGGAAGCTTGGAAGCTGCCGGTCACGTGCAGCTTCCGGCGCCAGGACCTGCTCGACAATCGTCACGATCAGTACGCTGGCGAGATCGGCATCGCCACGGGTGCGGACCTGAAGAAGCGCGTCGCGGAATCCGATCTCATTGTCGCCGTCGGTCCCCGCCTCGGCGAGATGACCACGAGCGGCTACACGCTGCTGTCCATTCCGCAGGTGCGCCAGCGCTTCGTGCACGTGCATCCCGGTGCCGACGAGCTCGGCCGCGTGTACCAAGCCGACCTGATGATCAACGCCGGCATGGCGGAGTTCGCCGCTGCAGCGCATGCGCTTGCACCCGCGTCGCCACCCGGCTGGGAATCGTGGACACGCGCCCTGCGCGGCGAGTACCTGAAGACCATCGAGCCCGTGCAGGTGCCTGGACCGGTGAACATGAGCGAGGTGCTGGCGTGGATGAATGCGCGTCTTCCCGCCGGCAGCATCGTCACGAACGGCGCGGGAAATTTCTCCGGCTGGCCGCAGCGCTTCTACCAGTACACCGGGTATCGCACGCAGCTCGCACCGACCAACGGCGCGATGGGGTACGGAGTGCCGGCGGCGATCGCCGCGAAGATGGTGCACCCCGAGCGCATCGTCGTGTGCTTCTCCGGTGACGGCGATTTCATGATGACCGGACAGGAGCTCGCCACCGCGATGCAATACGATGCGCCGGTCGTGTTCGTTCTCGTGAACAACGGGATGTACGGCACGATCCGCATGCACCAGGAGCGCGAATACCCGGCGCGCGTTCACGGCACGGCGCTGAGCAATCCGGATTTCGTGGCACTGGCGCGCGCCTATGGAGCGCATGGGGAGTTGGTCGAGCGTACCGACCAGTTCGCGGCTGCATTCGAACGCGCGCTGTCGTCGGGGAGGCCGGCGCTGCTGGAAGTGCGGCTCGATCCCGAGGCGATCACCACGCGTACGACGCTGTCGGCGATCCGCAAAGCGGCGCAGGCAAAGAGCTGAGGATCAGGCCGATCGCTCGCGGAAACTTGGACCTTGCGTCACTCCAGGGCCACCCCGGTTTGTTTGACCACGCGAGCCCATTTGGCGATCTCGGCTCGCGTCAGTTCGGCGAGCTGTGCGGCGCTACCCGACGCTGGCTGTAGACCCTGTTCGCGCAGTCGCTCCGCCACGGCGGGCAGGGCGATCGCCTTGCGCACTTCCGCGTTGAGGCGCTGCGCCACTGCGGGTGGTGTGTGCGCCGGCGCGTACAGGGCATACCAGGAGGTGACCTCGTAGCCGGCCAGCCCGGCTTCCTGCATGGTCGGCACGCCGGGAAGTTGCGCTGTGCGACGGGACGAGGTCACGGCGAGTGGCGTGAGCTTGCCTGCCTGGATGTGCGGAAGCGCCGTCGCCAGATTGTCGAAGATGATCTGTACCTGGCCGCCGAGCAGGTCGATGAGCGCGGGGGCACTGCCCTTGTAGGGAACGTGGACCAGTTCCACGCCAGCGGCGAGCTCGAACAGCGCGGCGGACAGATGCAGTGTCGTGCCGCTGCCGCTGGATGCGTAGGCGATGGTGGCCGGTTTCTCCTTGGCCAGACGGATCAAGTCGGCAACGGATCGGGCGCCGAGCTTCGGATTCACGGCCAGCACGTTCGGTTGTGTGATCAGCAGCGAAATGGGCGTGAAATC
>CAZNBS010000346.1:0-4365 GCA_964570955.1 uncultured Burkholderiales bacterium
GATGCCGACCGCCCTCGAGCGGCTGGTCTGGGGTTTCGGCGACGGCTCGACGCTGCAGGCCGTCGATACGCCGTACGGCAAGCTGGGTGCCGTCATCTGCTGGGAGAACTACATGCCGGCGTTGCGTATGGCGATGTACCAGCAGCGTGTCGCCCTGTACTGCGCGCCCACTGCCGACGATCGCGACAGCTGGGTGTCGACCATGCAACACATTGCGCTGGAGGGACGCTGCTTCGTGCTTTCGGCCTGCCAGCATCTGAAGCAATCGCAATTTCCCCGCGATCGCATGAACAACCGGCTGTCCGATGCTCCCGACAGCGTTCTGATGCGCGGCGGCAGCCTGATCGTCGACCCGCTGGGCAAGTTGTTGGTGGGCCCCGTCTACAACGAGGATGCGATCCTGACTGCGGAGCTGGATCTGTCGGCGATCCCGATGGCCCAGATGGACTTCGATCCGGTGGGGCACTACGCGCGCCCCGACGTGTTCTCGCTGCACGTCAACACGGCGCCGCAGTGCGCCGTGACGATTGGCGAGGCGCCGGAGCACTGACGCTGCACATGCCCGGGAGGCGGAATCGTGGGGGCACCCTGTGTCAGGGCCGTCCCAGGTACGGTTCCAGGGCGCGGTAGCCGCGCTCGTCGATCCTGTCCATGCGCGCATCGAGTGGCGGGTGGGTCTTGTAGAGCGCTGCGAGGCTCGCGGACTCCCTGCCGAGCGCGGTCATCTTCTGCAGCACCGCGTACAGCGCGATCGGGTTCATCCCTGCGCGTGCGAGGTAGATCTCCGCGGCCTGGTCGGCGCGGAACTCCGCCTGTCGGTCGAGCGAGGTGGCGAGGATCGCGGCGCCGTGCTGCTCGACGTACTGCCTTGCGTAGGTCTTCGCGATGCCGGTGCCGAGGTTCACCTCGCTGCTCACCATGTCCTTGCCAACGGTCGCCAGTTGCTGCTTGCGAAGCACGTTGTAGTGATCGCGCTCGACGGCGTGACTGATCTCGTGGCCGAGCACGGCTGCGAGTTCCGCGTCGGAGGCGAGCAGTTCGTACAGACCACGCGTCACGAGCACGTAGCCGCCGGGCGCGGCGAAGGCGTTGACTTCCGAAGTGTCGATCACGCCGAAGGTCCAGGGCAGCTCGGGCCGGCTGGTTTGCGAGGCGACCCAGCGACCGACCACGCTGACGCGCTTCTGGGCTTCCACATGGCTCCACAGCGGGCGCGCTCCGAGCACGCGACCGGCGATCTGCGGGCCGAGCGCGAGTTCTTCCGCTGCCTGTTCCGATCCGGACTTCGGCACGACCCGGGCCGCGGCACCGAGCAGCGCGCCGGCCTTCTGGCCGAACGATCCCAGCATGCCGGTGAGGCCCTGCAGTGCGGCCGCACCCGGCAACGACGACTTCGACGCGCTCTCGTCGCCCGGGGTCGGCCTGGCTTGCGTCGGTCCGGCTTCCTCGTCCCAGGCGACCGTGGTGGCCTGCCAGCCGCGCTCGCTGGCGTAGGCGGCTGCGGACGTCGTGTCGGCGCGGTTCGCGGCCATCGCGTCGAGCTGCGCCTGGTCGAATGCGGCGGCCCTCAGTTCACTCTCGTCGATGCCGCGCACGCCGGCGGTCTCGGAGACGCGTCCGGCGCCTGCCTTGCCGCCGGTCAGCACACGCAGGTTGGCACCGCTGTCCTCGGCTTTTCCGTAGTTCAGGCGCACGTCGTTGATGCGCAGGAACCCGGCCTGGCCGCCGGGCAGCTTCACTTCGTACCAGAGGCCCTGCTGCGAAGCGATACCGACCGTGTCGTCCTGCTTCAGCGTCTTCAGCGTGCCGGCCCCGAGGTTCGGCGCAGCGTAGAGACTCACCTCGGACTTGCGCACCGTGGCGGTGAGGTCGGCGGCGTCCGCGGCGCCGGCGGCTGCGAGCAGCGTCGCGACCAGGCATGCGGAAATCGAGCGCATCATCGTTCTCCAGTGGGCACCGCCGGCCGCAGCAGATCGATGCTGTGCCGGGCCAGCGGCCATTCGACGGAAGATGCCAGCACCTGCCCGATCAGGACGTGCAACGGCCAGCCGCCCGCGGTCTCGCCGGCGCCGAACGCCAGGCGTACCGTACCGTCGTCCGGCAGGCGGGCATCCTGCCCGGCGAGGTTGCGCTCGAGCCGCGCGAGGTCGTGCGCCGCGGCCGTCCGTGCGTCGGCCTCGCTCTCGCCGTGCCACATCAGCACGACGAGATCGCTCAGCGCATCGTGCAGCCAGGTCTTTTCCTCGACGACGCCCTCCAGCATCACGGCGTCGGTCCCTGCATACAGGAACCGCCGCAGACGGCGGCGGTATTCGCGGCGTCTGCGCACGACAGCCCGCGCACCGAGCCCGGCATCGGGGACGAAGTGCAGGCGTGCGACCGCGAGCCAGCGGTCCTTCGCGGGATCGAAGTCCGGCCGGTAGTCGCCGTTGCCCACCGCGCGGCCGCGCTGGATCCTGGCGTAGATGCGGCACAGCCCGAAGACGAGGCTGACGAAACCCACCGCGGCGAAGACGTCCAGAAACCAGGCGAAGAAGGTCAGGCCGATGAACGCGGCGCCGAGCAGCAGCAGGTTCGTCGCGACGAAGATCGAGTCGATGTCGTTGTGCGGCTCGCCGCGGAAGAACACGAAGGCCGTGAGTGCGACGAGGAGGGAGGCGATCACGTACTTCAGCCAGGCCGGGGGAACGCGAATCGCACTGCCGGCGATCAGTGCTTCGGTCGCTTCGCCGAGCACCTCGACGCCCGGCATCGCCGGGTCCACGGGCGTCGGCTTGGTGTCGTTCAGGCCGGCTGCGGTGTAGCCCACCAGCACGACCGCATCCTGCAGCGCAGGCAGGGCGTCTTCGGCGCGCCGGCAGGCGCGAGCGTTCTCGACGAGCAGGTCGGCTGCGCTCACATGCGGCAGACGCGTGCGCGCCCGCCAGTTGGGTCGCACGGAAGGCGCGAACGCGTCCGGAGACTGGCCGTTCGCCGTCATTGCCAGGCGCATGGGCAGCGATGGCAGGCCGAAGTCGCCGGCGATTTCGTAGACCGGCAGGTCCCGCAGCACACCATCTTCGTTGCGTGCGACGTTGACGATTGCGCTCGCGGCAGCCATCGCCACGCCGTAAGGCAGCAGCAGCGCGACCCGCGGATCGTCTACCGGCCCGCCCGTGCGCGCGAACGCACCCGGCGCCTGCGACGCCGTGTGCGGCGCGCCGGCATCGTAGCCGCGGTGCAGGCGCGTGGCCGCGAACAGGAACCGGCCGCCGCTCCCGAGCGCCATCGCCTCCAGCGCCTGGTCACCGAGCGGGTCGCTCTGCGAGGGATCCACCAGCAACACGTCGTAGCCGGCTGCGCGTGCGCCCTCGCGATCCAGCCGCTCGAGCAGGTCCGCGTGGCGTTGCCGGCTCCAGGGCCAGCCGCCCTCGCCACGCGCGCGAAAATACTCGATCGAGCACTCGTCGATCTCGACGACGACCACGCGGCCCGAAGGCAACGGCTCCACCGGTCGCCATTTCACGATCTGGTCGAAGATCGTGTTCTCCGCCGCATTCAGCGTGCGCTCGTGCGTCCAGTCCCAGCTGAGCCAGCCGAACGCCAGCAGCGCGAGTAACGGGTAGTACGCGAACTTCAGGCGCAACGCCACGCGCGAGAACGGGCGGCGATAGCTGCGCTCCACCTTCGACCACGCGCGCATGAAGCCCGCACTGAGGGTGGCGAGCGGGGCGTCGAGCCAGGACAGCATGCCCTCTCCCCAGGCGGTTGGCGATCGCTTCGAACCGACCCGGCGCGGCCGCCGGCATCTCACACACCCGCAGAGGCTACCTCAGGCAGCTTCGTCCGTGGAGATCTCTTTGCCCGCTGGAGCAGGGTCGATCCTCTCCGGCGCAGGTCGAGGTCTTGTCCAGGTCTTGTCCGCAGTCATGCCCGGCGTTTAGGTGCCGTGCTGGTCACGCATCCTGGCGGATGGTTGACCCGTTCAAGTCCGTCTCGGTCACTTGAATAGTCATACAGCGGGCGTGAGCGGGAATGGGCGGGGTTGCTTCAAAGAACGGCTTCCAGCCCCTTGCGCTCGAGGATGTCCAGCAGCTTCTGCGACGGCCCGCTGGGGCGCTTGTCGCCCACCTCCCATTTGCAGTGGACGTGCTGGTGTTGAGCACGCTGGCCAGCACGGCCTGACTCAGGTGCAGCCGCTCGCGCAGCGCCTTGACCTTCGTGGCGTCGTAGTCCTGCACCGGCTCCAGGCACAGTGCGTCGTATTTCTGCATCTTGCGTTTGTCGATGAATCCCAGGCGATGCAGATCGCTGGCCGTTTCGTGGACGGTTTCGAGGATGCGGCTCTTGGTCTTGGTGGTCATTGGCAAATCTCCTGCAAAGCGC
>CAZNBS010000347.1:0-4363 GCA_964570955.1 uncultured Burkholderiales bacterium
GACCACCGCGGCTTCGACCACTCCCGCGCCGGGGTCGCTGCATCGGGACCGCCTCGACCGGGCACCGCTGTGTCGAAGTCGAACTCGTCCCCCTTCAGCCCCGCACTCCTGGACAGGCGGCTGCCCATCGCATCGAGGCGGGCGAGTCGGGCCTGCAGTTCCCCCATCTTGACCGCCATCGTGCGCAGACCGTCGCGCACGTACGTCTGCATCCGCTGGCTCTCCTCGGCCTTGAGCGCCGCCACGACGGGACGCATCAGCGGATGATCGTTGGCGACGGCGTAGCGCAGCGAGAGATAATTGAGAACCATCGCCAGGATGAAGGCGGAGCCGAATACGGCGCACGCCGCGAGCGCCAACTGGGCGCGGCTGATGGCAAATGACCTGGACCGGGCGGACCGGCTGGATACTAGAATGACGTGCAACGCCTCTCCCCTTCGCCTGCGCCTGCCTCCATGAACGATCCGAGCAGACGTGTCGGCGCGCTGTTGAACGCTGTGCCGGCGATCAAAGCAATTAGCATGCAATTGGAGGCAGCTGCCGCGCTGCAGCGCGCGTTGGCCAGCGCATTGCCTGCCGCGCTGGCCCCGCACTGCCGGGTCCTCCACTGCAGGGAGGGGCTCGTCCTGATCGAGGCCGCCCACGGTGCCGCCGCGGCCCGGTTGCGCCTGCTGCGTGCGCGCCTGCTCCCGGCCTTGCAAGACGCCCGGCCGGACGTGCGCGGGATTCGTATCGTTGTGGACGTAGGGCGGCAGTCCGTAAAGGCCGGACCGGCCGTGCGCCGGCTCGACCCGACGGCGCAGGCCGCTTGGCGGCAGCTCGCAAGTTCCTTGCCGGAAGGGCCCCTGCGCGAGGCATGCCGCAGCATGCTGTCGCCGCCCGACGGTTCAGACCGCCAGGAGCAGACGCTCGAGGAAAAGGAACGCCAGCACCGTGGCGACCACGAGTAGGCTGTACTTGAACACCTGCCAGGCAAAGCGCAGCCAGCGCCGATCCTGGGTGAACAGGTAGGTGGCCACAGAACCCCCGACGGCGATCAGTACGATGAAGCCGATGATGCGCAGCGCGACGAGCGTCATCGGCCGACCGGAGCAGCGTCAGCGGCCGCGCGCCGGTCCTTCCGCTTCACGCCGCGGCGGCCTGCAGCCCGACGAAGGCGGGTGCCTCGTCCTCGTGCGCGAAGGTCACCAGTTCCCACGCCTGCTCCCGCGCGAGCAGGGCGCGCGCGAGTTTGTTGTTGAGCGCGTGCCCCGACTTGTGTGCGCTGAAGCGCCCGAGGACGGGATGGCCGATCAGGTAGAGGTCGCCGATGGCATCCAATACCTTGTGCTTGACGAACTCGTCATCATAGCGCAACCCATCCGGGTTGAGCACGTTGAATTCGTCCACCACGATGGCGTTGTCCAGGCTTCCGCCCAGGCCGAGCCCCTGCGCACGAAGGTGCTCGACGTCCTGCATGAAGCCGAAGGTGCGCGCACGCGCGATCTCCCTGACGTAGGACGTGTTGGCAAAATCCACCGTGACCTGCTGCCGTCCCTTCTGGATCACGGGATGACTGAAGTCGATGCTGAACTCCATGCGGAACCCGTCATACGGGTCGAAGCGCGCCCACTTGTCACCGTCGGTCACTTCCACGCTTTCCCGCACGCGCAGAAAGCGCTTCGCGGCATTCTGCTCTTCGATGCCGGCCGATTGGATCAGGAAGACGAAGGGGCCCGCGCTGCCGTCCATGATTGGCACTTCCTCGGCGGTCAGGTCCACATACGCGTTGTCGATCCCCATTCCGGCGAACGCGGACATGAGATGTTCGACTGTCGACACGCGCACCTCGTCGCGCTGCAGGCAGGAAGACAGCCTGGTGTCGCCAATCAGCGTCGCCCGAGCCGGAATCTCGACGGGGCGGTCGAGATCGATGCGCCGGAACACGATGCCGGTGTCCACTGCGGCCGGACGCAGGGCGAGGAACACCTTCCTGCCGGTGTGCAGTCCGACGCCGGTTGCCCGGACGATGTTCTTCAGCGTGCGTTGCTTGATCATTCGAGCCCTTCCAGCCCGGTTAAACGGGCAATTATAGCAATGGGGGCAAGCATTTAACCAATAGTACGCAAATGCGGTGCCACACTTGCCCCACGACCGGCCGTCAGTCCGCCTGCTTGCGCAGGAACGCGGGGATGTCCAGCAGGTCCACGCCCGACTGGCGCATGGCCTCGATGGTGGATTCCCGGTTGCGGCGACGAATCACCGCCGGCGTGTCGAGGTGGTTGTAGTCCACCGACTCGACCGCCTCCACCGGGCGCATGTCCGTGCCCGTCTTGACCACGGTCAGCGGCTTGCTCTGCATCCCCTTCACCGGCGAGCCGAGTCCGGTTGCCACCATGGTCACGCGCAGCCGGTCTGCCATGTTCTCGTCAATCACCGTGCCCACGATCACGGTGGCATCCTCTGCCGTGAACCCCTTGATCGTGTTCATTACGTCATGCACCTCCTTCATCTTGAGGCTGGAACTGGCGGTGATGTTGACCAGGACACCGCGCGCGCCCGCCAGGTTCACGTCCTCCAGCAGGGGGCTCGCCACCGCCTGCTCGGCCGATGCGATGCTGCGATGGGCACCGGTGGAACTGGCCGAACCCATCATCGCCATGCCCATCTCGGACATGACGGTGCGCACGTCGGCGAAGTCCACGTTGACCAGGCCGGGGCAGTTGATGACCTCGGCGATGCCCGCGACCGCCCCGTGCAGGACGCTATTGGCCGCCTTGAATGCGTCGAGCATGCTGACGTCGTCGCCCAGCACGTGCATGAGTTTCTCGTTGGGGATGACGATCAGCGAGTCGACGTGGCGTGACAGGGCCTCGAGACCGTCGTGCGCGATGCGCTGGCGCTTGCCCTCGAAGGCGAACGGCTTGGTCACCACGGCGACCGTGAGGATGCCCAGCTCCCGGGCGGTCTCCGCCACGATCGGCGCAGCGCCGGTGCCGGTTCCCCCGCCCATCCCGGCAGTCAGGAAGAGCATATCGGCGCCCTCGATCAGCTCGACGATGCGCTCGCGGTCCTCGATGGCTGCCTGGCGTCCCACCTCCGGATTCGCGCCCGCGCCCAGCCCTTTGGTCACCGTCGAGCCCAGCTGGAGCTGGATCGGCGCGCGGTTGCGCTTGAGCGCCTGCGCATCCGTATTCGCGACGATGAACTCCACGCCCTGCACCCCTGCCTCGATCATGTGATCGACGGCATTTCCCCCGCATCCGCCCACGCCGACCACCTTGATGACCGCTTCCTGGGGTTGCATATCAACCAACTCGAACATGTCTGACCTCCTCTCGAATGGAAAACCGAACCGACGAACCTGCCTTGCCTGTCCAAAACTGCGAACCCATCAGAAATTTCCCTGGAACCAACTCTTCATCCGTTCGAACACGTGTTTGATGGAAGATCCCTGTAGACGCGCCATCTGCTGCTGTTCGTGCTGCGCGACGGCAGTCATCAGCAGCCCGACGGCCGTGGAATAGCGCGGATTGCGCACCACCTCGGCGAGGCTGCCGCTGTAGTTGGGCGTACCCACGCGCACCGGCATGTGGAAGATCTCTTCGCCCAGTTCCACCATGCCTTGCATCATCGCGCTGCCCCCGGTGAGCACGATCCCGGAGGAGAGCAACTCCTCGAAGCCCGAGCGACGCAGTTCCGCCTGCACCAGCGAATACAGCTCCTCGACGCGCGGCTCGATCACCTCGGCGAGCGTCTGGCGCGACAGCTGCCGCGAGCCGCGCTCCCCCACCCCGGGCACCTGCACCATTTCCGCGGGATCAGCCAGTTCCCGCAGCGAGCAGCCGAACTTCTGCTTGATCTCCTCGGCGTCCTTGGTCGGGGTGCGGAGTGCGGCGCCGACGTCGTTGGTGATCTGGTCCCCGGCGATGGGAATCACCGCCGTGTGCCGAATGGCCCCGTCAGTGAACAGCGCAATGTCGGTCGTCCCCCCGCCGATATCGGCCAGGCACACGCCCAGATCCTTCTCGTCCTCCGACAGGACCGCCGTGGCGGAGGCGAGTGGCTGGAGGATCAGGTCCTTGACCTCCAGTCCGCAGCGGCGCACACACTTCATGATGTTCTGTGCAGCGGACACGGCACCGGTGACGATGTGCACCTTGACCTCCAGGCGAACCCCGCTCATGCCCAGCGGCTGGCGCACATCCTCCTGTCCGTCGATGATGAATTCCTGGTTGAGGATGTGCAGGATCTGCTGGTCGGTGGGGATGTTGACCGCCTTCGCCGTCTCGATCACGCGGTCGACGTCGACCTGTGTCACCTCCCTGGCCTTGATCGCCACCATTCCGGTCGAGTTGAAGCTGCGGATGTGGCTGCCGGCGAT
>CAZNBS010000348.1:0-4357 GCA_964570955.1 uncultured Burkholderiales bacterium
CGCAGCCTCGTCAACGCGCTCGCGCCCGACCAGCCGCCCGAGCAGGCCGCCGCGGCCGCGCAGTCAGCCATCAAGCCGTTTTCCAGCCCCGTGCTGCGCGAATTGATCGTCACCCTCAAGCGCCAGAACGAACAGGTGATCGACACCGTCACACAAGACCAGGTGCTCGAAGCCGGCTTCTCCGAGGCCGCCCGCGAGCGCGCGCGCAAGATCGTCGGCACCTTTGAACAGTTCATTGGGCAGCACAAGGACGAGATCACCGCGCTGCAGATCCTATACAACCGCCCCACTAGGGCGCCATTGAAGTACGAGGACCTCAAGTCCTTGGCCGACACGCTTCACGCCCCGCCGCACTTGATCAGCGAATCAGTGCTCTGGCAGGCGTACGCTGCACTGGACAAGAACAAGGTTAAGGGGGCGAGTACCCGGCGCATCCTCACCGACCTCGTCTCGCTGGTACGCTACGCGATGCACCAGGAGAACGAGCTGGTGCCGTATCCCGAGCGCGTGACCGCCAACTTCAGGGCGTGGTTGACGCAACAGCAGGCCGCGGGCAAGGCGTTCACGGATGAGCAACGCTGGTGGCTCGAGAAGATGGCAGAGCACATCGCCTCCAGCCTCGGCCTGGAGGCCGAGGACTTTGAACTGCCGCCGTTCAACCAGCGCGGCGGGCTGGGCAGGGTGCATCAGCTCTTCGGCGCGGAGTTGCCGAAGGTGATTGAGGCGATGAACAAGGAGTTGGCAGCGTGAGTGCGGCAGCCATGGTCCGGCTGCGCGACTTGGGCGAGTGGACGGGCGGCAACACCCCGTCAAAGGCAAACCCCGTGTATTGGACCAACGGAACCGTCCCCTGGGTTTCGCCGAAGGACATGAAGGTCGACGAGATCACGACGTCCGAAGACCGCATCACGGAGGCCGCGCTGAATGAAGGTCGGGTGTCGCTTGTACCTGAGGGATCCGTTCTGCTTGTGACGCGAAGCGGCATCCTCGCGCACACGCTTCCCGTCGCGGTCACGAAGCTACCCGTGACGATCAACCAGGATCTGAAGGCGCTGACGCCGCGGGCTGGGGTCTCGCCGAAGTACGTCGCACATGCCGTACGCGGTGCCAGCCGTCGAATCCTCAAGAAATGCTCCAAGCACGGTACGACGGTCGCTTCTATCGAAACCAACGCGCTGCTCGACTTCGCGATTCCCCTCGTTGACCTCGAAGAGCAGCGCCGCATCGTCGCCGAAATCGATAAGCAGTTCTCCCGCCTCGACGAAGCCGTCGCTAGTCTCAAGCGCGTCAAGGCTAACCTCAAGCGCTACAAGGCCGCCGTCCTTAAAGCCGCCGTGGAGGGCCGGCTCGTTCCTACGGAAGCCGAAGTTGCCCGCCGCGAAGGCAGAAGCTACGAGACGGGACAGGATCTGTTGCAGCGCGTTCTAGCTGCCCGTCGCAAGCATTGGAGCGGCAACGGCAAGTACGAAGACCCGGAACAACCGGACCCGGCGGGCTTTCCTCCGTTGCCTGAAGGCTGGGCATGGGCCCGACTAGATGCACTCGCAGCAATAAAGGGCGGAATCACCGTCGACAAGAAGCGCCAGGACCCGACTGCGCGAAATGTGCCCTATCTCCGAGTCGCAAATGTTCAGCGCGGGTACCTCGACTTGGCTGAAGTCAAACTGATCGACGCGCCCGAGGCCGAGATCAAGGAGCTACGGCTGCTGCCCGGAGACATCTTGTTCAACGAAGGCGGTGATCGAGACAAGCTCGGTCGTGGTTGGATATGGGAGGGGCAGTTGCCGGAGTGCATACATCAGAACCATGTCTTCCGTGCACGCCCTTTTGCGGTCGAGGTCTCGTCGAAGCTAGTTTCATGGTGGGGAAACACCTTTGGCCGCGACTACTTTATTCGGGAAGGCAAGCAAACGACCAATCTTGCCTCTATCAACCTGACGAAGCTGTCAGCGCTTCCCGTTCCGTTACCGCCCCTTGCGGAGCAATCGCGCATGGCCGAAGAGATCGAACGACAACTATCGATAATCGCCGCGCAGGAAACTAACATCTCGACGCGCTTGCAGGCTACTCAGAATCTCCGGAGCGTGGTACTCCAGAGGTGCTTCGGTCTCTCGCACAAGCAAGTGGGCATGGAGTTTGTCGCATGCAGCTAGTCTCCTTCTCGGTCACGAATTACCGGAGCATTACAGCGGCCTACAAGCTGCCGGTGCGTCAAAGCACTGTCCTTATCGGGCCAAACAACGAAGGAAAGTCCAACGTACTTCGGGCATTGGTTACGGCGCTAGAGGTTTTGCAAACATTGAGCGGCAGACGAATCCTCGGGGGTCGTCTGCGGTCCTTCAGGGTGGATAGCCGAGAAACCTACCACTGGCCGCATGATTTCCCCATTTCCCTGCAAGCGAAGAAGCCCGATGGCGAATCGGTGTTTGAGCTGGGATTCCGCCTAACGCCTGCAGAGGTTGAGGCTTTCCACGCGGAGGTCGGGAGCAACTTGAACGGAACGCTTCCGATAGAGCTAACGTTGGGGCAGCGGGAACCAGGTTTCAAAGTCATCAAGAAAGGGCCAGGCGGGCCCGCGCTTTCCAAGAAGGCTGAAAAGATCGCGAACTTTGTTGCGAGGCGTATCAACATCAACTACATACCGGCCGTCCGCACAGCGGAGGCAGCGGAGGAGGTCGTCAGTCGGATGGTGGAGCGTGAATTGGCGGCAATCGAGGAAGATCCCGCGTACCAAGCCGCGCTTGCACAGGTCGCCAAGCTACAGCAGCCGCTGCTTGATCGACTGTCGGATGGAATACGGGACACCCTTCGCGAGTTTCTTCCGAATGTGAACCAGGTCCGCGTAGCGATACCTAGCGAGGCGCGATCCCGCGCTCTTCGAAGGGCATGCGAGATCATCGTGGACGACGGCACGCCAACCCATTTAGCTCGAAAGGGGGACGGCGTTCAAAGTCTCGCAGCGCTCAGTCTCCTGCGCCAGCGCTCGGGTTCTCCGTCGCAAGGTCGCCAGCTGATTCTTGCGATCGAAGAACCGGAGTCCCACTTGCATCCGAATGCGATCCATCAATTGAAGACGGTGCTGACCGAGATCGCTCGGACGAACCAAGTGATCATGACCACACATTGCCCGCTCTTTGTTGATCGCGTCGCCATCAAGTCCAATATCGTCGTTCACCGCAATAAAGCGACACCTGCAAAGAACGTCCAGGAGATTCGAAAGATTCTTGGAGTGCGGGCCTCGGACAATCTCCAGCACGCCGAGCTGATTCTTTTGGTCGAAGGCGAAGAAGATCGCGCCGCAATGCGGGCGCTGCTCGGGCATCACTCGAAGACCTTGGCGACCGCTCTCGCGCAGGGCGCGCTCGGAATTGAGTCGCTTCAGGGCGGATCAAACCTTAGTTACAAACTAAGCCAGACGAGAGAGGCCCTGTGCGCTTCGCATTGCTTTCTCGATCACGACTCGGCCGGGCTCACGGCCGCCAATAGAGCGGAGCAAGAAGGTCTGCTCACTATGGCGGACGTCCACTTCGCCATCGCAGACGGAAAGAAGGAGTCTGAGATCGAGGATCTGTACGAGGAGGCGCTGTATGCGGCGACGCTGCTGAACAAGTACGGCGTGTCGACACATAGCCCCAAATTCAAGGGCACAGCGAAGTGGTCGGATCGACTCAAAGAGGCGTTCAAGCACCAAGGCAAGCCCTGGTCTGACCAAATTGAGGCGCGGGTGAAAGCCGACGTGGCGGAGTTAGTTGTTTCGAATCCGGATAGCACTCTGAATGCGCATCGAAAGGGGGGCTTCGACGGGCTCGTTGAGGCGCTCGAAACGAAGCTGAAGACGATTGCTGACGGTAAGAGATAGACGCGGGGAATGGGGCAAACACAGCAGTCGACCCGACACTAATCAGGCCTGTACTGCAGAAATCGATTGGGAATCCGTGAGTTCGGCAAGCCTAGTACAAAAGCTCTGGAACTATTGCAGCGTACTGCGCGACGACGGGATGAGCTACGGCGACTACGTCGAGCAGCTCACCTACCTCCTGTTCCTCAAGATGGCCGACGAGCGGTCGCGGCCGCCGTACGATCAGACTAGCCTCGTCCCTGCCGGCTACGGCTGGCCCCGGCTGCTCGCGCTAGACGGTGATGCACTGTTCGACCACTACCGCCACACGCTGGAAGCGCTGGGCAGCGAGAAAGGCACGCTCGGTTTGATTTTTGGCAAGGCGCAGAACAAATTCCAGGACCCGGCCAAGTTGCGACGCGTGATCGTCGATCTCATCGACAAGGAGAACTGGTCGGCGATGAGCGCCGACGTGAAGGGCGACGCCTACGAGGGCCTGCTGGAGAAGAACGCGCAGGA
>CAZNBS010000349.1:0-4354 GCA_964570955.1 uncultured Burkholderiales bacterium
TACTGAGCTTGCCCCGCTTTGCGTAGGATGCGGCGCGCCATCGTGCGCGGGCCGGAGACAGTGGCGGGAAACACCACTGCAAGTAGGGCCGCACCGACGAACGCACTCGCTTGGGCCAACTTTAATCTCACTTCCTTTCCCTCGCCTCTAAGAAGACGGGACACGACACAGGTCGCGTCCCGGACATTCTAGCCCGGGGATCGCATTCGCTCCCCGGCCTGCAGCAGATGCTCTGACCGCGTCAGGCACGATCTTGTAGATCTTTACCTGTTGGTCACATTGACCGTTTCCTTGGTCCACTTGCGAGCGTTTATGTGCGCGTCAGAAAAGATTCTGGGTTCGACGCAACGCGGACGTGGTCAACGACACTGCCATACCGTGATCTCTTATATCTCATGAGATATAACGACATGTAGATCACACCGATGTTGCAGGGCCGATACGATCTCACTCCCGAGCGAGCGATCCACGATGCCGGGTAAGATGCGCTCAATCATTCGGAATCGCGCCGGTCGTTGATCCGGCGCGATCGACCCAGAACCTAGACACGCGCGTATCCAACGCGTACGGAGGAGAATCCATGCAACGAATGACCGGCGGCAGGGCGGTCGCGGCGGCCCTCGCGGCGGAGGGTATCGATCACGTGTTCGGCATCGTCGGTACGCACGATTGCCCGCTGTTCGACGGTGTATTCGACGATCCGGCGTTCAACGTCGTGACCGTGCGGCACGAGCAGGGCGCCTCGTTGATGGCGGCGGGTTACGCGCGAGCCTCGGGCAAGATCGCGGCCTGCTTCGTGGTGCCCGGCCCGGGGTTGACCAATGCGCTCACCGGGATGGGCATGGCGCACTCCGAGTCGGCGCCGATGCTCGTCTTTGCCGGCCAGAACGCACTCGCGCAACTCGAGCGCGAGGGCGGCCACTTCCACGAACTGGCCAACTCGGTGAACGTGGCCGCATCGGTGTGCGGCTACGCCACACGCGCCACCAGCGTCACCGACGTGCCGAAGATCGTGCGCGAAGCGATGCGCGCCATGCGCTGCGGGCGTCCTCGACCCGCCTACATCGAGATGCCGCTGGATATCCAGCTCGGTGAGGCAGACATCGAAATCGCGCCGCCGGAGCCTTACGTGCGCCCGGCACCGCACGGCGCGGCGGTGGCACAAGCCACGCAGGCGCTGCGCTCCGCGAAACGACCATTCATCTACGCCGGAGGCGGCATCGCCACGTCGGAGGCGAGCGGGGCGCTCGTGCGCATCGCCGAAGCGCTCGGGGCCCCGGTGGTCACCAGCGTGTTTGCCAAGGGTGCGATCCCGGAGCGCCACCCCCTTGCCCTGGGGGACGGCTGGGGGCGCTTCAATCTCTATGACGACCTGCTGGCCCAGGCCGACATGGTCCTGGTCGTGGGCTCGCGCATCGACGTGGTGTCCGACGTCAACACCGGCGCACGCTTTCCGCCGCGCATGGTGCAGATCGATATCGATCCGCGCGTGGTCGGTCAGCGCAGGCCGGTCGAGGTCGGCATCGTTGCCGATGCGGCACTCGCATTGGACGCCATCGCCGACGGGCTTCCGGCAGGGAAGGGTGCGAAGGGATGCTGGTTCGACGTGGAAGGGTTTCGCGCGCGCAAGCAGGAGGAGCTGCGCAGGCGCGCGGGTCCGGTGATGGAAGTGGTCGAGGCCTTGCGCTCAGCCATGCCCGACGAGACGATCTTCGTGGACGACCTCACGCTGGTCGGTTACTGGATGCCGCTGTTGATGCCGATCCAGCATCCGCGCACGCTGATCCATCCGGGCACCTACGGCACGCTTGGCTATTCGCTGCCCGCGGCCATCGGCGCGAAGCTCGCTTGTCCTGACAAACCGGTCGTGTCCATCAACGGTGACGGCGGCTTCCTGTTCACCGTGCAGGAACTGGCCACCGCGGCGGCCCTCGGCCTGGATCTGGTGGTGCTGGTATTCAACGACAACGCCTTCGGCGCCATTCGACAGTACCAGGACCGCATGTTCGGTGGACGGCGCATCGGCGACGACCTGAAGAATCCGGATTTCCTGAAGCTGGGCGAATCGTTCGGAGCGCACAGCGTATGCGCGCAGCCGACAGACGTGGGAGCGGCGGTGCGGCGCGCCCATGAAGCGGGCGGGCTGTGGCTGATCGAGGTGCCGTTCGCACCGTCCGGTAGCGCGCAGATGGTCCCATGGATGCCGTGAGCGCACACGTCGTGAGGATGCGTCCGTGAAGAGCGTGCCGCTGCCCTCGGGTGAGCGCGTGCCTGCCCTCGGGCTCGGCACCTGGCGCTACGGCGAGAGCCGTGCCGCGCGCGCCGACGAGATCGCCACCGTGCGCCTCGCGCTCGACCTGGGCGTGCGCCTGATCGACACGGCGGAGATGTACGGCGAAGGCCTGTCGGAGTCGCTCATCGGCGAGGCGATCGCCGGGCGGCGTGACGAGGCCTTCCTGGTCACCAAGGTGTACCCGCACAATGCCTCGCGCAAGGCGGCCGTGGCAGCGTGCGAGCGCAGTCTCGAGCGGCTGTGCACGGATCGCATCGATCTGTACCTGTTGCACTGGCGCGGCCAGGTTCCGTTCGCGGAAACGCTGGAGGCGTTCGTCGCCCTGCGTGACGCCGGCAAGATCCGCCATTTCGGCGTCAGCAACCTGGATCTCGCCGACATGGAGGAGTGGTCCGCCGAAGCCGGCGCAGAGCAGGTGGCGGTCAATCAACTGCTGTACAACCTGACCCGACGCGGCATCGAGTTCGACCTGATGCCCTGGCTGCGTGCGCGTGCCATTCCGGTGATGGCCTATTCCCCGATCGAGCAGGCGCGGCTGGTCGGCAACCGAAAGCTGGTGCAGTTCGCCCGGGACGCGGGCATGACGCCGGCGCAGGCGGCGCTCGCGTGGTTGCTCGAGCACGACGATGTCATCGCCATTCCCAAGACGGGCAGACCGGACAGATTGCGGGAGAACTTCGCGGCACTCGAACAGCGGCTGAGCGCGGCGCAGCTCGCCGAGCTCGACCGGCTGTTTCCTCCCCCTACGCGCGCTCAGCCGCTGGAGATGCTCTGACGCACGTCACGGGCCGGGACGACGCAGCCGGGCGTCCACGGCGAGGATTTCTCGCTTCGCTCGAAATGACACCGGGGGTCGAAAGACACCGTGGGGTCGAACGACATCGGGGAGTCGAACGACACCGTTGGGGCGAACGACGCCTTGGGGGGCGAACGACGCCGTGGACAGCCACGACTCGTGCGAAGTCACTCGGCCTGCACGTCGAAAGCCACCAGCACGCGGGAAACCATGTTGTAGCTGGCGATCACGCCCACCAGCTCCACGAGCAGGCGGTCGTCGCCCAGGGCGCGACGCGTCTGGTCGAAGGTCTCGTCCGACACTTTCACGTGGCGCGTGGATTCGAACGTGAAGCGCACCACCGCTGCCGAGTCGGAATCGAAGACATCGGGCAGCGCCCCGGCATCGAACGTGGCCAGCGCGTCCAGCTGCGGCTGCGTGCCGCCCGCTTCCAGGAAAAGCGGCGCATGATGTTGGAATTCGTAGTCTGCGCCGTTGAGCCGGGCGACCACGCAGATCGCCAGTTCGCGCAGCCTGGGCGAGAGTGCCAGACGGGTGCGCACGTTCCCCATGAGCGTGTTCCAGCCCTCGGTCAAAGGCGGGCTGTACAGCAGGATGCGATCGAGATGGAGCAAGCGCCCGCCGCGGCGTGCGCGGACGGCATCGACCAGGGCACGCGGTTCGGCGAGGTCGACGGGGCGATAGGGAATGCGAGGCATGAGCGGTTTCCGGTGGTACGGACGGTCGGAGCATACCTCGGCCAGCGCGAGACGGCCGGCTTGAGGCACACTGCACCCTGCGGCGACTGAACCGCTTCACGCGAGGAGCACGACATGGCGCGCTTCCCCGATTTCGTCCCCGAGGGGGTCATCCCGGCGACGCTGCTGATCCTGCATTCCGACCTGTCCATCGACGTGGCAGCCACGCGCAGGCACCTGCGCCAGTGCGCGCTGCTGCCGGGGGTGAGCGCCGTGACGGTAAACGGGCATGCGTCCGAGGTGCACGCGTGCACCTTCGACGAGCAGGAGCGCATTCTGGCCGAATCGATGGAGGAGGTGGGCGATCGCGTGCCGGTGATCAACGGCGTGTACGCCGACGGCAGCATCGAGGCGGCGCGCATCGCCGCCATGGCGCAGCGCAATGGGGCGTCGGCGCTGCTGGTGTTTCCGCCCAACAGCATGGCGATGGGTGGGCAGCTGCGTCCCGAGATGGCAGAGTCGCACTTCAAGCGCATCGCGGATGCCTGTGACCTGCCGCTGATCTGCTTCCAGTACCCGATGGCGAGC
>CAZNBS010000350.1:0-4281 GCA_964570955.1 uncultured Burkholderiales bacterium
GTCTGGGAACGCCGTTACAGCGTGGTGGGACCGCGGCTGAGCAGCGGCGGGCAGCGACTTTATTCGAACGCGGACATCAAGCGGCTGGCCCTGATCAAGAATCTCGTCGACTTGGGACACCCGATCGGCGCCATCGCGCCGCTCGACAACGAGGCGCTGGCCGCCCTGCGCGAGAATTCGCGTTCGCTGCAGCGTCCGCGGCCGGCCGTCGATTTTATGGAACACCGCGAGATCCGGGTCGCGCTGGTCAGTCGGATGCCCGTCTCCGATCGTGTGCAGGATGCGCTGGAGGGCACCGCGCTGCGGATCGTGGGCGTCTGTGCCGATCCGGTGCGGGCACCGGAGATCCTCGCCGATGCGCGCGCCGACGTGGTTATCGTCGAGCTGCCGACGCTGTTCGAGCGCGAAGTGGATCTGGTGGCGTCTATCAAGGGTGCCTGCGGCGCTTCCTGCGCCATCGTGCTCTATCGTTACGCCCGCGGCGCCGTGATCCGCCGCCTGCGTCAGGCCGGCCACGCCGTGGCGCGCGCGACGGCGGATGCCACCGAGATCGAGACCATCTGTCTGAGCCTGCTGCGCTATTCGCCCCAGGCGAGCGAGCTCGTGTCGGCGGGGGCGGATGCCGGCGCGCCGCCGCCGCCTCGTTTCGACGAGCCCACGCTCGCGAGGTTGTCGGCGGCCTCACGGGTCGTGGAATGCGAATGCCCCCGCCACCTGGTCGACCTGGTGATGAACCTTGCCGCTTTCGAACACTACAGCGCCGAGTGCGCCAGTCGCAGCCCCGCCGACGTGGCGCTGCATCTCGATCTGCAACGATCCGCGGGATTTGCGCGCGCCATCATCGAGCGGGCGCTCGAGCGCACGGCCATCGCCGAGGGTTTCGAGGTGCCGCCCAGGGAGCAGATGCAGGACAGTTCGGCGTGAGCCCGCCCCGAGAAGGCGCTCACGCGACGTGTCGGCCCCCATCGACCGGAAGGATCCGGCCAGTCACGTAACTGCTGGCGAGCAGATAGTCGATGGCGTGCAACAGCTCCTCGACCCCGCCTTCGCGCTGCAGCAGGTTCTTGCGCCTCGCCTGCTCGCGGTACCGCTCTCCGTCTTGCTCGTTGAACATGACCAGCGCCGGCGCGATGCTGTTCACCTTGATCCGCGGTGCCAGCCTCGCTGCGAACGACAGCGTCAGGTTGTCCTGCGCAGCCTTGCTCGCGGCGTAGGCAATGTGCCTGCGGCTGCCACGGCTGCTGACGAAGTCGCCTATGTGGATGATGTCCGCCTGCCCGCTTTCATGGGCCTGCAACAGCGGTGCCAGGGCCAGGTTGATGCGATACGGTGCGCTGACGTGCACCTGCCACATCCGCTGCATCACTTCCTCGGGCGGCAGTTCGACGTCCTCGGCCAGCCAGTCGGAGGCATTGTGGATGATCGCGCGCAGGCTCGTGCAGTGCGTTCCGATTGCCTCGATGAACCGGTCGAGCTGCTGTTGCTGATTGAAATCGCAGCGGTGCAGCGCCACGCCCGAGCTGCGCAGCTCGTCGATCGACGCGCGCTCGTGCCGGTACGTTCCGATCACCGGGATCCCCCGGCGGCTGAATTCGCGGGCCAGGAACAGACCGGTCCGTTTGCCGACCCCGGTTACGAGGATCGCGTCCCGCATCACGGGGCCAGGAACTCCGCCCGCGTGTGGATGTTGTCCTTGAAGCAGCCGCCCAGCGCCGTAGTGCGAGTGCGCGAGTTGGTGTCCATGACCCCGCGTGACTTGACGCAGTAATGCGTCGCGTCGATGCTCACGGCAACGTCTTCGGAGTCGAGCAGCACCTGCAACGCGACCAGGACCTGCTGGGTCATCCGCTCCTGTACCTGTGGCCGCTGCCCGAAGAACTTCACGATACGGTTGATCTTGGAAAGGCCGATTATCCGCTCGCGCGGAATGTATGCGACCCGTGCCTGGCCGTCGATGGTCACGAAGTGATGCTCGCAGGTGCTGGTGAGATCGATGTCCTGCACCTTCACCATCTCACTGACCTGCATCTTGTTCGCGATCATCGACACTCTGGGGAAGTGACGGTAGTCCAGGCCGACGAAGATCTCGTGTACATACATTTTGGCGATGCGGTGCGGCGTTTCTGCAAGGCTGTCGTCGCTCAGATCGAGTCCGAGGTTTTCCAGGACACCGATCATAAGTGCCCGGATGCGTTCGTATTTCTCCCGGGCGGTGAGGCCGGTCTCGATCATGGGCGTCTCCAGGCCGCGTTCGATGAGCGCGTCACGAACGAGGATTGCCTCTGCGCTGAGATCACGCTCGGTGAGCTCAAGGTTGGTCAGATACACGGCGTTGGTGTTCACGAGGCTCTCTCCACGATGTGCAGGTTGCTGGAACGGTTGGCCAGATAATCGAGCGATACTGATACGGAGTCGGCGTAGCGCAGCGCGTGCGGCTTGTCGCAGGTGACGCGGGCGCGTTCGACGCGCGGATGCTCGGTGCAGATGGACAGCACGTCCGCGACGAGCTTTTCCAGGAGCAGGAATTGTTTGTCCTCGACGTACGCGATGACTCGCTTGGCGAGTACCTTGTAGTCGAGCGCATCGGGGACGCTGTCTTGCAGGATGCCGGGCGCCAGCGCGTAGGCGATTTCGATGTTGAGGACAACGTCCTGTTTTTTCACCCGCTCCTCGGCATTGAATCCGACGAGCGTGCGCAGGCGCAGGTTGCTGATGTTGATGGTGGCGCTGGCGGGGCGCATATCGAGTCTCCAGGGAATGTCACCGTGGGGCCGCAAAGTGCGGAGCGGCGCCGATGAATGCCGGGGCGGAGCGCCGGGTCGACCGCACCCGGCGCCCCGCCGCCTGCGCTTCAACGCGGAATTACGACGCTGTCGATGATGTGGATTACACCGTTGTCGGCCACGATGTCCGTGGCCGTGACCGTCGCGTCATCGACCCGGACCCCGCTGCGGTCAACGGCGATCGTGAGCTCGCGACCCTCGACGGTCTTGACCGGGCCGGGCTCGACATCCGCCGCCATCACCTTGCCGGGGACGACGTGGTAGGTGAGAACCGCGGTCAGCTTCGCCTTGTCTGCAAGCAGCGCGTCCAGCTCCGCTTTCGGCACCTTGGCGAACGCGGCATCGGTTGGCGCAAACACGGTGAACGGGCCCGGGCCTTTCAAAGTCTGCACCAGCCCGGCCGCCTCCAGTGCCGTGGCGAGTGTGATGAACAGACCGGCGCCGACTGCCGTATCGACGATGTCCTTCGCCCAGGCGTTGGTGGTGAGCAGCGCTGAGGCGGCGATTGCGAGCATGGTCTTTCTCATGGATAGTCTCCTCTGGTAGTTCTAGAGCCTGACAGGTGAGCCAGCCGTCAGTGCACCTCGACCGCGGCTGGACCCGAGAGGCCCGGGCGCGGGACGCACCGGCAGGGGTCGGGTTGCAGTCAGGCAGCTGGCAGCGTTCCATCACGTCTGCATCGGTATGCTGGCCTTTTGGACCCCGATCGCTGCACGGAAATGCGGTCGGATCCCCGCCGACGTGGGACATTAACGGGTCAAAAGCAGGTCAAAGCGAACAGGGTTTGCAGCCGGACACTCGCCGCATCGCGCGGCCAAGCTGAACTACCGCCCAAGCGCCCACCGCCCGCGGGTGGTGGGCTGTCGCTGGCGGCGTCGTGTGCGGGGCTACGCGAACTCGCAGGGCCGAGCCAGGCCCGGCTGGAAATCGGATGGTGGGCCCGGCAGGACTCGAACCTGCGACCAAGGGATTATGAGTCCCCTGCTCTAACCAGCTGAGCTACAGGCCCGGAAAACGCCATTGTAGCAAGCGCGGGGGCGATGCGGCGGCGCACCGCGAGCGCCGCCCGGAGCGAAAACGGGGCGCGCCGGTGACGCGCCCCGCGGTGGTCTCCGGCCTGGAAAGCGGCGCGGAGGCTCTCAGTCGAGGAAGGTGCGCAGTTGCTCCGAGCGCGAGGGGTGGCGCAGCTTGCGCAATGCCTTGGCTTCGATCTGGCGGATCCGCTCGCGCGTGACGTCGAACTGCTTGCCGACCTCCTCGAGGGTGTGGTCGGTGTTCATGCCGATACCGAAGCGCATCCGCAGCACCTTGGCTTCGCGCGGCGTCAGCGTCTCGAGCACGTCGCCGGTCGCCCGGCACAGGCCCTCGAAGGTCGCCGCGTCGACCGGCGGCTGGATGTTGATGTCCTCGATGAAATCGCCCAGGTGCGAGTCCTCGTCGTCGCCGATGGGCGTCTCCATCGAGATCGGCTCCTTGGCGATCTTGAGCACCTTGCGCA
>CAZNBS010000351.1:0-3023 GCA_964570955.1 uncultured Burkholderiales bacterium
CAGCGATCTCTCTTTTTGCCTCAGATAGGACATTACTTATGCAGCTCTCATTAGTCGACAAGAGAACAACAATCGCGAGGCGCCGAGCACTGAGATTCTGTTGGTACCGAAGATTCGAGTCGGTAGTGATCAACAACTCGAATCCTTCGCGCTCGGCAGCGTCGAGCAATTCGCCGTTGCGTAGCTTGGACCAGCCGCGCTCGTAGGTGGTGGAAACTTCGTGCTGCGTCAACGAATCCCGCAGCGGGACAGGAGTGCCTTGGTCGAACAGGATGCGCACTTAGGCGGGGGCCAGCGCGCTCCGTGCCGCGTGCTCTAGGACAGCCCGAACTTGTTCAAGGGTCACGCCTGGAAACCACTCGATGAACTGTGCAGTCGAAGCGCCATCTTCGAGATTCTCGAAGAGCGCGGCGACAGGCACACGGGTACCGCGGAATACCCAGGCTCCGCTCACGCGCTCCGGGTCACGTTCAACGGCCGGGCAAGTGGACCAATCAATCATCGCCAAATCCTACAACTGCGCCGATAAGACGGCCAACGTCAAGCTTCAGGGGCCGGCGACCAGCAAGCGAAGCGCCGCTGGTTGACGGTCCCCTGGAAGCGCAGGTTATGCGGCATGTGATCGCTCGGCGAGCGCGTCGGCGAGCACACGCACCCGCAGCGGTATGTGGCGATGGCTGGGATATACGAGTGAAATGGGCATGGGTGCCGGCCTGTACTTCTGAAGAATCTCCACGAGCTTCCCGCGCTTTATTTCGCGTTCTGCCATGTACGTCGGCACTTGGATGAGTCCCAGTCCGGCCGTCGCGGCCTGCACAAGCGCTTCGCCATCACCCAGTCGCACACCGCTTTCGGGCACGAGGGAGACTTCTCGCTTGCCAATCCGAAACTGCCACGGCCGCCCCTGGCCGCTCGAGGGCAGACGAAACAGCAGGCAGGTGTGCGCGGACAAGGCGTCGGGAGATTGGGGCATACTATGCCGGGCGAGATAGGCGGGACTCGCGTAAGTCCATATAACTTGCTGATCGAACATGCGTCCAACAAGACTCGAATCGGCAAGCGGCCCGACGCGTATCGCGGCGTCGAGCCCCTCCTTGATGATGTCGACGAACTGATCGGAAAACCGTGCATCGATCTTTAACTCCGCGTAACGCGACATCAGCCTGGTCAGCACCGGCAAGACGACTTGGCGGCCATACGTGATAGGCATGTCGATACGCAGCGTACCGCGCGGCCCGGTGCGCGCGTCGGCCGCCACGCTCTCGAGCGACTCCACTTCTTCCAGAATGCGCTTGCAGCGCGCGTAGACGTCCTCACCATCCGGCGACAAGGTTACCTGCCGCGTGGTGCGATGGAACAGGCGCATGCCCAGCTGCGCCTCCAGGTTTGCAACGTTCTTGGCGACCGCTGAAGGAGACAGCCCGAGCTCGCGTGCCGCGCGTGCGAAGCCCGCATGACGTGCCGCTGCAGCAAACGAGACGATGAGGTCAAGGCTGGCCATCGATTGCCTCTTGATTGAAGAACTCTATTCGTGAATGTTACGACATTTAATGCCATTTACACCTCAATCATTCACGACCAAACTGCGTTCCATCGGATGCGGTGGCGCCGCCGATGTCCGACACCCGGCCAGACCAACACTTGAAGGAGGCAATCATGTATGTGATCCAAAACTCGGAACTCCCTCGCGCGGCGCTGCCCGGCATCGAACACGTCACCCTGGCGGGTTCGGAGAATGGCCTGAAGAGTCTCTCCATCTGGGAGCAAAGCATCGCCCCCGGTGGCGCGACCCCGCCACACCGTCACGACTGCGAGGAGGTGGTGCTGATCCGCACCGGCAGCGGTGAGTTGCACGTGGAGGGGAAGGTGCATCGGTTCGGCGCGAACACGACGCTGGTGGTGCCGCGCAACGTTCCGCATCAGATCATCAACAGCGGTAACTGTCCGCTCGAACTCGTCGGCGTGTTTGCGGTATCACCGGTTCCGGTGTTCTTCCCGGACGGCCAACCGATCGAACTGCCTTGGGCATCCTGAGTTGCCGGCTCGCGCCGCGCTTGCGCGCGGCCGACCCGTCACGGGTTGGTGACTGTCCACTCTTGACCGATGGTGCCACCGCGCGACGAATGTCCGCCGGCGCCCCGTGCCGCATAACGTGCTATTCAGCCGCCGGCCGCTCGCGGCCGGTCGGCTGCAATAGATTGTTGGGCGTCGCAGTTCGCGGGCGTTTCACGTTGTTCCGCAAATCAGACCGTTACGCAGCCGTAGCTAGCAACTGGGCGCAAGCTTCGGGGTCGTCAATCATCATGTGGTGGCCGGTCTTGACGATCAGGACGTTCCATCCCGGATCGTTTTTGAGTCTTTCGTAAAACTGCTTAAAAGGCGAAGGGCTCCAACCTTCGGCATAGACGTAGGTGCGTTTCTTCAGCTTCTGGACGTTGCCCTTGAGCCGGATACGCTCTACGAAACAGGCGAGCGCCATCGGAACGACCTTTGACTTGACCCACGCTAGGTCAGCCGGATTGACGCCGAAGTCCTCGCTCGGGATCGGTTCCGTCCGGCCCGAATGTTTTCCCGCGCCGTCGATGAAGTAGGAATGCTTGGGCCCTGTGTAGTCCCAGAGCGCCTCGCCGTCGCCGAGAACAAACCCATCCAGGTAAACGCGCGAACGAATCCGTTCATGCATCGCGTCTGCTACCCCGGTCACTACTGCACCGCCATACGAGTGGCCGCAAAGCACGACGTCCTCGAGGTTCTCCCACTGCATCACGTTGCACACATCGAGAATATGCAGGCTGAGATTCACTTCTTTGCCTGCGAGATGTGAGCGTTCTCCGACCCCGGTTAGCGTCGGGGTGAAAACCTCATGCCCTTGGCTGCGCAGGATTCTGGCGGTGCGAGGCCAGACCCATGCGCCATGCCAAGCACCGTGCACGAGTACGAACGTCGCCATTTGCCTTCCTCGTTACTCCCGTGTTGCGTCTCGCGACGCCCAACGCTCACGATGACCGGCCGTGTGGGAGGGG
>CAZNBS010000351.1:3033-4272 GCA_964570955.1 uncultured Burkholderiales bacterium
CCGCCCGCGGCCAAACGGTCCGTGTCGATCGTGCGGTTAGACCGACGCATCACGAAACGCCCGAAGAACAGCGTTGATGCGAGTCTGATACCCGGGGCCTTGAGCCTTAAACCACTGAAGCACGTCGTTGTCCAGGCGAAGGGAGATTGATGCTTTCGCGGGCAGCGGGCGCAGCCCGCGGCGCGCGATACCACGAACGATGTGCCGAAGGTCCGCCTCAGGATGCTCCGGTGTGCGCTTGATGTCACGGCTCTTGAGTGAAGTGACGCGGGCCCAATCAGTCCTGGATACTGCCGAAGAGGATTTCCTCCTCGCGCGCCGTGGCCTTGCGGAACGAGATGATATGGATTTCATGTTGAGTCTCTGTGTGTACGAGGGAGACGGCGATGCCTGCGAGAAACCCAAGCGTGACGAAGCGCTGCTCACCATAGTCGAAGCGGTCGTCTTCGTACGTAAACGTCGGCCCCTCAAAAACTCGTGGGGCATCGACGAAGTCGAGTCCGTGATCTCTCAGGTTCCGTTTGCGCTTTGATTCACGCCAAGTGAATCGCATGCGCCAAGTGTATATACAACGCGTAGAGTCAGCAAGCGCGGTCTAACGCTCGCGCTGAGCCGCCGCCGAGGCGCGCAGCGCCGAGGGCACCGCCAGCCGGCGAAGCGCGCTGGCGGCGGTCGGCTCGAGTGATGGGATGGACTCCCCCCGGCTTTTCGGCATCATCGTGCCAGCTGGCCTCATGTGGTGTGGGGTGTCAGCGCTCAACCGAGGAGAGTCCGAGATGAATCCTACCGCTGCGCTGCCCGTTGTGGGCGTCGATCTCGCCAAATCCGTGTTCCAACTGGCCGTCGCCGATGGCAACTGGGAAGTCATCGAGCGCCAGCGCCTCACCCGCGCCCAGTTCGAGCGCTGGTTCGCCAACCGTGCCGTCGGCCTGGTCGTGATGGAAGCCTGCGGCAGCGCGCACCACTGGGCGCGCTGGCTGCGCGCGCTGGGCATCGAGGTGCGCCTGCTGCCGGCGCCCTACGTACGCGCCTACGTCAAGCGCAACAAGACCGATGCGGCCGACGCCGCCGCGCTCCTGGAGGCGGCGCGCTGCGCCGACATCACCCCGGTGCGGGTGAAATCGCTCGACGAGCAAGCCCTCCAGGCCCTGCACCGCACCCGCTCGCTGTGGATGGAGACTCGCACCTCGCGGATCAACGCGCTGCGCGGCTTCTGCCGGGAGTTCGGCATCCCCATCG
>CAZNBS010000352.1:0-4260 GCA_964570955.1 uncultured Burkholderiales bacterium
GGATCCTCGCTCTGCTGCTAAGGCGCGCTCGCGATGCTCGGAATGGCAACGGTGGCGTAAGCCGGGGCTCAGGCTGCTCGTTAGAATGCCCCTTTGCCCCGATCTTGAATTCCCAATGGCCCTCAACCTCATCGAGACGCTGTCCATCGACGCGTGGAGTCCGGCGCTCGACGCCGCTGCGCAGGACGCGGCCGCTGATGCGCTCGAATCCGGCAAGGTGCTGTACCTCCCCCGTCTCGGGTTCACGATTTCGCCGGACGAGCGCCGCTTCCTGTCCACGCAATGGTCGGACGGCAAGTCGAAGAACATCTATCTGCGCGGCCGGGAACGCACGCTGCGCGGTGCAGTGGGATCGGCGCCGGACCAGGCGGCGCTGTCGGCGATGATCGAGCGCTTCGGCCGTCAGGCACAACAACTGGTGGCCGCGCTGTTCCCGCATTACGTGCCGCACCTGCAGTTCGGCAATACCAGCTTCCGCCCCTTCGAGATCGCGGGGCGTCCGCCGAAGTCCTTCCGCAAGGACGACACACGGTTGCACCCGGATGCGTTTCCCTCCAATCCGACGGGCGGCGCACGACTCTTGCGGGTGTTCACCAACGTCAATGCAGAGGGCACGCCGCGTGTGTGGCGCGTGGGGGAACCGTTCCCGGACATGGCCGCGAGGATGTTGCCGCGCGCGCGACGTCAGATGCCGGGGGAGGCCGCACTGCTGCAGGCCCTGCACGTGACCAAGAAACGCCGCTCGGAATTCGATCACTACATGCTCGAACTGCACGACCGCACCAAGGCCGATCTCGCCTATCAGCGCGACATGCCGCAGCAGCGTGTGGAGTTTCCACCCGGATCCAGCTGGATCGTCTTCTCCGACCAGGTGCTGCATGCCGTGCTCAGCGGTTCAATGATGATGGAGCAGACGTGGATGCTGCCGCTGGCCGCGTTGCGTCATCCGGAACGCGCGCCCCTGCGCGTCCTCGAGTCGATGGTCGGGCGCGCGCTGGTGTAACGCCGATACATTCAGTCAACGCTGAGGTTCGAATGAACGGCAACAAAACGCCTTCGCCGGCGAAGGGCGACGCCAGAAACGGTGCCCCGGCGCAACTGCCCCCGCGTCGCTCATGGCTGGTGTTCCTGGCCATCCTGTTTCTCAACTATCTTCTGGTGCGCGCCTTGTTCCCGGGGCCGGACGAACCGGCCACCATTCCCTATACCCGCTTCAAGGAGGAAGCGGCCGGGAACAATGTCTCGGCCATCTACAGCCGTGGCACCAGCATCGAGGGGCGCTTTCGCGCGGCGATCGACTGGCCGCCTCCGGACGCGTCCGACGCGCCCTCCCGCCGCGGCGGGTCAGCGCAGCAGGCGCGCAAGGTCGACACGTTTACGACTGAGCTTCCGGCCTTCGTCGACCAGGGACTGGAAAGTTTCCTCATCGAGCACGGCGTGGAGATCAGCGCCGAGCCGATCCGGCAGGGCAGCCCTTGGGCGACGTTGCTGTTCGGCTTCGGTCCGGCGCTGCTGATCATCGGGTTCTATGTGTGGCTGTACCGCCGCGCGTCGCAGGGGGGCGGGCTGGGCGGCTTCGGAGGTGTCATGGGCATCGGCAAGAGCAAGGCGCGCCGCTACGACGCCGCAACTTCGGCGCGCGTGACCTTCGACGATGTCGCCGGCATCGACGAGGCCGAGAACGAGCTGGTGGAGATCGTCGACTTCCTCAAGTCGCCCGACAAGTACACCCGGCTGGGCGGCAGCGCACCCAAAGGCGTGCTGCTGGTGGGCGCGCCCGGCACCGGAAAGACGCTGTTGGCGCGGGCAGTCGCGGGGGAGGCGGGCGTGCCGTTCTTCTCCATGAGCGCCTCGGAGTTCGTCGAGATGATCGTCGGCGTGGGTGCCGCGCGCGTGCGCGATCTGTTCAAGCAGGCGCGCGAACATGCACCGGCCATCATCTTCATCGACGAGATCGATGCCGTCGGCCGCGCGCGCGGGCAGATCGCCATCGGCGGTGCCAGCGAGCAGGAGCAGACGCTGCAGCAGATCCTGACCGAGATGGACGGCTTCACCGGACGTGAGGGCATCATCGTGCTCGCTGCGACGAACCAGCCCGACGTGCTCGACCGCGCACTCCTGCGTCCGGGACGCTTCGACCGTCGCGTGGTGGTCAATCTTCCCGACAAGACCGGGCGCGAGGCGATCCTGCGCGTGCACACGCGCAATGTGCCGCTTGCGAGCGATGTGCAGCTCGCGGAGCTCGCCGCCAGCACGCCGGGCTTCTCGGGCGCCGACTTGAGAAACCTGGTGAACGAGGCGGCCTTGCTGGCCGCGCGTCGCGAGGAAAGCGCGGTGCGGGCGAAGGACTTCCTCGATTCGCTGGAGAAGATCGTCCTCGGACCCGAGCGTCCCCTGCTGCTCAGCCGGGACGACCGCGAGCGCATCGCCTATCACGAGAGCGGGCACGCGATCCTGGGGCTGGTGGTGCCCGGTGCCGACCCCGTGCATCGCGTAAGCATCGTGCCCCGGGGGCAGGCGCTGGGCGTGACCTACCAGCGGCCCCAGACCGACCGCTACAACTATCCCGAGGCCTACCTGCGTGCGCGCATCGTCGGGATGCTCGGCGGCCGGGCCGCCGAGGAGGTGGTGTACGGCACGCGCACGACCGGCGCTGAAAACGACATCGAACAGGCTACGGCACTCGCGCGCAACATGGTTGCGCGCTGGGGCATGAGCGATGCGGTCGGGATGGTGCAGCTCGCGCCGCGCGAAAACGTGTTCCTGCGTGGACCGGGAGGCTATGCCGGTGAGAAGCCGTTCAGCGAGGAGACCGCCCGACTGATCGACTCGGAGGTGAGCCGCATCATCAAATCCTGCCACGACGAGGCCAAGGCATTGCTGCGGCGTCACCGCAAGTCGCTCGATGCGCTGGCGCAGGCGCTACTCCTGCGTGAGACGTTGAACGAGGAGGAGATCCTGCAGGCGACGGGCCTGCCGCGGGCGCCGGCGCTGGAGACGCGCCCGTTGCCGGTTCAGGAGTCGAGTGCCGCCCCCGCCTCGCAGCAGCCCTAGCGTGCCTGCGGCCGCTCCGGCCTTCGTATACTGAGGCCGAGGATCAAGAAGAGAACCACATGGCAGACATTGCGCGCGTCGGCGAGACCATCGACATCCTGGGTGAAGGTCCGATCTGGGATGCACACGAACAGGCGTTCTACTGGGTCGACATCCGCAGCCGGCTGGTGCGGCGGCGGGATTGGCGCACCCGTGCCCAGCACGACTGGACGCTTCCGGAAATGGTCGGCTCGCTCGCGGTGCGCGAGGGTGGCGGGCTGATCCTCGCGCTGGAGTCCTCGATCTCGCTGTTCGACACGATGACCGGCAAGCTCGAGGTAATCGCGTCTCCGGAGGCAGGCGAAGCGGACCGTCGCTTCAATGACGGCAAGTGCGACCGGCAGGGACGCTTCTGGGCCGGCACGATGGACAACAAGTCGCGCACGCCCTGCGGCACGCTGTATCGCGTCGACCCGCAACGCGGTTGCGTGGCGCAGGTGCACGGGATCCGGACACCCAACAGCCTGTGCTGGAGCCCGGACGGCACGACGATGTACTTCGCCGATTCGCGCACCCACGTGATCAACGCTTATCCCTTCGAACCGGCCACCGGCGAGATCGGCACGCCGCGCGCATTCCACCGGGTCGAAGCGCCGTGGATTCCGGACGGGGCAACCGTGGACGCCGAGGGTTTCGTCTGGTGCGCCTACTACGGCGGGGGGCGGGTGGTGCGGATCGCACCCGACGGGCGCATCGTGCGCACGATCGAGTTGCCGGTGACGCAGCCGACCAGCGTGCAGTTCGTGGGACCGGACCTGGAGCTGCTCTACATCACCACGGCCAGCCAGCGGTTGACCCCGGAGCAGCTGGACAAGCAGCCACTGGCCGGGGCGCTGTTCGCGGTGGACCCAGGGGTGAAGGGGCTGGCAGAGGCGCGGTACCGGGGGTGATCGAGTAGGCAATGCAAAGCCTTGCCAAGATCGCAGAACAGCGCAAACTAGATCGCAGAACAGCGCAAAGGCGTGCAGCCGGATCGAGCCCCAGCCGGTGCGCTGCGTGCACGTCGCGTCGTTGCGTTCGATGATCGGGGAATCGACTGAAAGAAAGCCGGGACTTTTGTGCACTGCACGTGTATAGTGGCACCTGGGTTTCGCGCTACTTCATCCGGTTGCAGCGCGCCCGATCGCGGTTGTTCTCGAACTTCCCCGACTTTTTCACTTTCTCGAC
>CAZNBS010000353.1:0-4258 GCA_964570955.1 uncultured Burkholderiales bacterium
TCGAAGCCCAATGCTCCGCTGCCCGCGAACAGATCCAGGCAATCCTGTCCGGCCAGGTCCTGACCCAGCCAGTTGAACACGGTCTCGCGCACGCGGTCGGGAGTCGGTCGCAGGCCGGGGACATCGGGGAAGCGCAGCTGTCGGCTGCGCCAGGTGCCGCCGATGATGCGCACCCGGTTGCGCGCTTGCGCCATGGTCAGGGCGAGGCGGACGGCGATGCAGCGCCGACCACGACGGTGGCCATGCGATCGGGATCGACGCGGCGCCGGAACGCATCGCGGACCTGTGCAAGCGTGACCTCGCTCACGCGTTCGGGGAAACGATCGAGCCAGTCCAGTGGCAGGTCGTAGAAGCCGATCACCGCCAGATAATCGAGCAGCTTGCGATTGCTGTCGATGCGCAGGGGGAAGGCGCCGACGAGGTGCAGCCTGGCCCCGTCGAGCTCCGCCTCCGTGGGCCCCTCGCGCACGAAGCGGGAAAGCGTGTCGCGCACTACCTGCAATGCTTCCTCGGCCTGGTCATTGCGCGTCTGCAGGCTGATGGTGAAGGCGCCCTCGCGCAGATACGGAGCGAAGGCGCTGTACACGCTGTAGGTGAGCCCGCGAAGCTCACGCACCTGCACGGTGAGGCGCGAGTTGAAGCCCCCGCCGCCGAGGATGTAGTTGCCTACCAGGAGCGGAAAGTAATCGGGATCGGACCGGCGCATGCCCGGCGCACCGACGAGGACGTGTGCCTGCGCAGCATCGTGCGGGAGGAAGCGTTGCACCGGTTCATCGAGAGGGGGCACCGGTGGCAGCATGTCGCGACCGCCTGCCTGCCCGGCCGGCAGCGCGTCGCTCAGCGCGCGCGCCACGCGCTCCGCCTCCGCGCGATCCACGTCGCCGATGATCGAGATCACCGCGCGATCGCGCAGGTATTGCGTCCGATGGAACTGCGCCAGCTGCTCGGGCCGCAGCGCGGCGACGCTCTCGACCTCGCCGCTGGGCCGCAGGGCATAGGGATGCTCCCCGAACACCAGCTGCGCGAACGCGCGTTGCGCCGTCACATTGGGCTTGAGCGCCGCTTCGCGCAGCCCGGCGATCACGCGTTCCTTCTCGCGCGCCACCACTTCGAGGGAGAACGCCGGCCGCTGAACCACGGCAGCCAGAACTTCGAGGGCCTGCGTGCGCTCGCGCAGGCCGCTCAACGTGCGCACGGAATACCCCGCCCGGTCCACGTCGAAGCTCGAGGAAAGCTGCGCACCGACGTCGGCCAGCCGTAGCGAGACCTCGTCCTCGCTGAGGGCCGGCAACGCTCCTTGCGCCCGGCTGCCCAGGCGCAGCACGTGCAACGTGAGATTGGCGAGGCCCGACGTGGCCGGTTCGTCGCGCGACGAGCCCGCCGGAAACTCGATGCTCACGTCGACGATCGGCAGCGCGCGGGTCTCCACGAACAGCACGCGTGCGCCGCCCGGAGTGGTCCAGCGCTGCACGTCCAGCGCGGCGCACACGGGTTGCGCGAGCAGTGCGAGGCTCAGCAACAGCAGGACCGACCTGCGCCGCGCGCTATTCATGGGCGTCCGCCGGCCTGGACCCGTCCTCGAGGGGCTCGAGCACTGCGACGGTCATGGCGTCGCGCCCGAAGAATTTGCGCGCCACCGCCTGCACCTGCTCGGCCGTCACCTCCTGCAGCTTGCGCACCTGCACATCGACCGAGTCGGGAGGAAGGCCCGCGTTGTCGAGCGCGCCGATCTGCATCGCGCGGCCGAACATGGAATCCTGCTGGAACACCTGCGCAGCGACAGCCTGGGCTCGGGTTCGCGCCAGCTCTTCCGGCTCGATGCCGTGCTCGGCGATGCGCCCGATCTGCTCGAGGAGCGCTTGCTCGGCGCGAGCGATCTCGCCATGCGCGGCGACCGTGGCAGAGAGCACGAACAGACCCGGACCCCGCCCCACCGCATCGTAACTGGCCGCGGCCGATACCGCGACCTGCTGTTCGCGCACCAGCGCGCGCGGCAGGCGTGCGGCATCGTTGCCGGCGAGCACCGACGAGAGCACCCAAAGCGCATACGACTCCCAGTCGGACTCGACGTCGCGCAATGCCGGCACATGCCAACCGATCAGCACGCGCGGCAACTCGGCGCTTGCGCGCAGCACCACACGCCGTTCACCGCGCTGCACCGGCTCGCCGAGGTTCTTGCGGTCCGGGATGGCGCGTGACGGGATGGGACCGAACCAGCGCTGCGCCTCGTCCAGCACCGCTTGCGCATCGACGTCGCCGACCACGACCAGGGTGGCGTTGGCGGGCGTATACCAGCGCTCGTACCACTCGCGCGCATCGTGTACCCGCATGTTCTGCAGATCGTCCATCCAGCCGATCACCGGGGTGCGGTAAGGATGGGCCTTGAAGGCAGCGGCCATGAACGTTTCGTAGAGCAGCGACTGAGGGCGATCGTCGGTGCGCAACCGCCGCTCCTCCATCACGACGCGGATTTCCTTGTCGAATTCCTCGGCGCTCAGCACGAGGTTGCGCATGCGATCTGCCTCCATGCGCAGCGCGAGCGGCAGTCCGGAGGCGTGCAGTTGCTGGAAATAGGCGGTGTAGTCGCGGCCGGTGAAGGCATTGTCGCGCCCGCCCGCCCGCGCGATGATCTTGGAGAACTCTCCCGGCGGCACCTCCTGCGTTCCCTTGAACATCATGTGCTCGAGCACGTGCGCCACCCCGGTCACGCCGGTCTGTTCATCCATGCTGCCGGCGCGGTACCACACCATGGAAACGACCACCGGTGCGCGCCGGTCCTCCAGCACGAGGACGCGCATGCCATTCTCCAGGGTGAACGGGACCACGGCTTCCGCCCGCAGCGCGGCGAGCGAGAGCACGAGGAAGAATGCGGCAGCGGCGGTGCGCCGTATGCTGGTTACGCAAGGCATTGGTGGGGGTGCAGACTGGTAAACTTCAAGCGGGGGCCGTGCCCCGCAGGCGAATAGGACACGCATCAGTATGTGGGGTTTCCTCAAAGGCGACAAGAAAGACAAGGACAAGGACGGCAAGGGTGTCGGCCAGGATCCGCAAGCAGCGGCCCCGCCACCCGCGACCGAAACTGTCCCCGCGACCGAAGCTGTCCCCGCGACCGAAGCTGTTCCCGCGCCCGGACCCGAGATCGCCGCTGCGCCCGAGAAGAAGTCGGGTTGGCTCTCCCGCCTGAAGTCCGGCCTGAGCGCCACGCGCGAGAAACTGGGAACGCAGCTCGGTACGCTGCTCGGTGCGCACGGCCACATCGACGAGAGCCTGTACGAGGAGCTGGAAACCTTGCTCCTGTCGGCGGATGTGGGCGTGTCCTCGACGCAGATGCTGCTCGACCAGACGCGCAAGCGCGTGGCCCGCGAGCGCATCGCCGATCCGGCGCAACTCAAGGGCGTGCTCAAGCAGGGCCTGCTGGAACTGCTGACTCCGGTCGCGCAACCGCTGCAAACCCATGCACATCGTCCCTTCGTCCTGCTCGTGGCCGGCGTGAACGGCTCCGGGAAGACCACCTCCATCGGCAAGCTCGCCAAGTACTTTCAGGGTCAGGGCAAGAGCGTCATGCTCGCCGCGGGCGATACGTTCCGCGCCGCCGCCGTGGAGCAGCTGCGCGCCTGGGGTGAGCGCAACGCGGTGCAGGTCCTCGGGCGACAGGGGGGAGATCCGGCCGCAGTAATGTTCGACGCGATGCAGTCGGCGCGCGCACGCGGCGTGGACGTGCTGATCGCCGACACGGCCGGGAGGCTCCCCACGCAGTTGCACCTGATGGAGGAGTTGAAGAAAGTCAAGCGCGTGATCGCGCGCGTGGATGCCGACGCTCCGCACGAGGTCATGCTCGTGCTGGACGCGAATACAGGTCAGAACGCCCTCGCGCAGGTGAGGGCGTTCGACGAGGCACTTGGACTGACCGGCCTTACCATCACCAAGCTCGATGGCACCGCGCGCGGCGGCACGATCGCGGCGATCGCGCAGTACAAGCCGATCCCGGTGCGCTTCGTCGGCGTCGGCGAAGGCATCGACGACCTGCGCCCGTTCGACGCACGCGAGTTCGTCGATGCCCTGTTCGACTGAGCGCGTAACGTCCGCCGCCTGGCCGACGAACTGCGCTGCGCGTTGCGCATGCTGACCCTCAGCCACGTCAGCAAGCGCTATCCGGGCGGGATCGAAGCCCTCAGGGATATCTCCCTCACCGTCGAGCGCGGCGAACTGGTGCTGGTCGAGGGCGAATCCGGCGCCGGGAAGAGCACGCTGCTCAAGC
>CAZNBS010000354.1:0-4250 GCA_964570955.1 uncultured Burkholderiales bacterium
ACCCGCTGGGAGCAGCCACGTGAAAACGGCCCTCGACTGTTCTGTTTCTTGAGAGAGGCTCCGCTACGACAGTACGATGAGTTCCTGCGCCGCTGCCCGATCATGCAGATTCGAGAATGCGCAGGTCGATGTGCAGGCCAGCCGCGGCCGCCATGTTCACCAGCGCATCGAGTCCGAACAGGTTGATCTTGCCGCGCATGAGGTCGGAAACGCGCGGTTGCGTGACACCGAACACCTTGGCGGCCTGCGACTGGCTCAGACCCGCACGGGCGATATGCTCCTTCAGCGCGATCATGAGCACGGAACGCAGTTTCATGTTCTCCGCAGCCTCGGAGGTGTCTTCGATGGCATCCCATACGCTGGCGAACCGTTGCTTGCTCATTTGCCCATCTCCTTCGACAACTCGCGGTAGCGTTTGCCCGCCAGATCCAGATCGGCCCTGGACGTCTTGTCCGTCTTTTTCTGGAAGCAGTGAAGCACGTACACGGCATCGGCGAACCTCGCGACATACACCACGCGAAAGGTGCCGGCCTCGTCCCAAATGCGAATTTCCTGAACACCTCGCCCGACCGAGGACAGCAGCTTCCAGTCGTCCGGTTCCTGGCCGCGCTGCACCCGGTCGATCTGGTGCCCCGCCGCACGCCGAGCATCGACGGGAAAGGCTCGCAGGTCATCGAGCGAACTTCCCCGGAACTCGACGGGCTTTGGTTCTCTCACTGAGCCACTATACAAAATTTTGTATGGTTACGCAAGGAAGGCCTGACCCGACGGGCGTCCCGGGGCCGAGACACGCTCGGCGAAGAAGATCCAGGCGTGCGCCCCGTTCCCCGAACGGGAAGTCTCGACGGCAACCGGTACGCCGAGATCGGCGCACGAGCTGGCGAAGGCCCGAACATCCTCTCTCCAATCGGCTTCATCGAAATCGATCGCGAGGAAGTAACAGCTGTCGTCCTCCATCAGCGGGTAAACACCGATCGTCCGGTCACCGGCCAGGTGGGCGTGGATGGCAGCGTCCGAAAGCGCAATCAACGAGCGATTCCGACAGTCTGCACACTCACCTTCTCGGGCGAATCAGTTCAGATCCCCGGGCGGTACCGGTCGAAAGGTTCACGGACCCCGAGGCGAAACTCACGCGGGCGATTTCACCCATCGGGACGGCCCGGCACGCCTTGTTGCTGGCATTGACAACATTCCGATGGTGTTGCTACGCTGAGCAACATGAAAGCCGAGCTCCTGATCCGTGAACGCCGCGTGTTGGAGGGCGGCTTTATCGAAGTGATCGTCTGGGGGTTGCCGGAGCCGCTGAGCGGCTCGACCCACGGCTCGAGTATCGGCTCGCCTACGTCGTCGAGGGCGAGTGCGTGCTGCGCTACGACAACGAGTCCGGCAAAGGCGACCACAGGCACAAGGGCGGCAAGGTGACGACCTACGTGTTCGTTTCCGTCGACCAACTGCTCGACGACTTCCTGGCCGATGTCGCCAGATGGAAAGGGGAATGAGATGAGTTCTGTGACGATCACGGTCGATTCGACCGAATCCTTCGAGCAGCGCGTGAAGGCTGCGTTTTCAGGCAAGCGGCAGGGACAGCGGATCTCGTTCGAGTCGTTCGAGTTGCTTTGGAAGGTGCTCGCACCCAATCGCATGGCGCTCGTGCAGACACTGACTGGCGCGGGGCCGATGACCTTGCGAGAGGCCGCGCGGCGCGTCGGCCGCGACGTCCGCGCGGTGCACTCGGATGTGCACTTGCTGCTGCGGGCCGGGGTGTTGCGCAAGGACGATGAAGGCCGAATCGAGTTTCCGTACACCAGCGTGCACGTTGACTTCATGCTGAAGGCCGCGGCATAGGCCTCATGGCGAGGCCTCCCGAGGCTCGTCAACGCGCGGCGCAGACAAGCGGTCGTTCGTCAATGCCGACTATTGCTCCGCAACGATGCGTCGGTTGGACCGCGCGTGGCCGCCGAGGCCGATCGCCCCTCGATGCCCATCACTCGGGGAGGCGTAAGCGGTCCCGGGCGTACGTACCCGAACGCTCTCCGGAGGAGCGTCGAAGGCGGCTTCGGGACGGCATCGAGCTGCCGGTTCGGACCGCCAAAGGCTGACCAGCCGCCGTCTGTGGCATCGACGGTCCAGGTTGGAACTGTCATCGGTTCATCTTCATCGTCCAGCGACCGGATCAGTGTGACCATGCTCACCGCTCAGCGGCTCACCAGGTAAGCCTGCGGAGGTGGCTCGCTGATCAGGTCGGCTTATGTCCCCCCTTCATACGGCGAAAACGAGGTCTGCACTCGTGGCCACGACCCGGAGTGAAGTTGTGAGCAGCTCCAGTTCGTGCGCCATTGCATCGCCAGGCGCGGCTATCGGGAGTTGAATGATCGAGTCGGCGATCATGCGGCTCGCGCCACCCCAACCCCGCCATGGCCCGGATCATCCCCGAGGAAATCGACGCGGCCACTCGCAGGGGCCACGCGGCCCGTGAACCCGAGACGCTCGAACTGCTGGAACGCGACCTTCCCGACGAGTGCACCGTCTATCACGGCGTCCACCGGGCGCGTGCCAACGCGCGCACCGCGCTCTACGGCGAGATCGACTTCATCGTGGCAAACCGGCTCGGTCGGCTGATCACCATCGAGCAGAAGAACGGGCCGGTCTCGATCGGTGCGGACGATCTGATCAAGATCTACGGCACCGGCGCGAAGGACATTCGTGCCCAGGTCACGCGCAACCTTCACAACCTGATGGAGCAATTCGGCCGTCCCTTCCCCGGCCGACGGCTCGACATCGACCACCTGCTCTACCTGCCGGACCATGCCGTCGACGGGTCAGGCCACCGACCGCGTGGTCATCACCGAGATCGACTTCGACGCGTGGACCGACGACGTACGCCGGCGTTTGTTCGTCGGCCTGACGCGTGCGCGGCTGAAGGTGACGCTGGTGGCGTCGGTTTCGGCAAGCCGGGTCATTCGCGAGCGGCTGGAGTAGCGTCGACCGCCAGCTCGATCTGTGCCCGATTCATCGTCGCTCTCCCCGGCGTGCAGCAATGGGCCGGCCGCGGGCGCGCCAAGCCCCAGGCCCGGCACGACCAGGCGGCGTCGCAGGGTTGTGCGCGCTGTCATGAACGCGATTCCTGCGTGCGCTGAGGTGAACGGCAGCTGAACGCCGCTTTCAGCGTCGGTTCATGACGGGCTTTGCAGAATGCCTGCGAGCCTGACATCAGGCCGGACCACCCTCAACGACTGATCGCCACCGACTGCCAGAGGCACGCATGAATACACCGGCACACCGCTATCACCCGCTGCTGATCGGCGCGCACTGGCTGACCCTGTTGCTGCTGGTCGCCGTATACGCGTCGATCGAACTGCACGGTCTCTTTCCCAAGGGCAGCGATGCGCGCGAGTTGATGAAGACGTGGCACTCGATGCTGGGTCTGACGGTGTTCGGGCTCGTGCTGGTGCGTCTGCCTCTGCGGCTGGTGCTGCACGCGCCGCCCATCACCCCTGCGCCGCCGGCCTGGCAACGGCGCTCGGCCCTGGCAATGGACGCGGCCCTCTATGCGCTGCTGCTGGTGCTGCCGCTGCTGGGCTGGCTCACGCTGAGCGCGGCAGGCAAGGAGATCACGTTCTTCGGCTTGCAGTTGCCCGCGCTGATCGCACCGGACAGGGCATGGGCCAGGAGCCTGGAGGACATCCATGAGTTCATCGGCGAACTCGGCTACTGGATGATCGGCCTGCACGCTGCCGCCGCGCTGTTTCACCACCACGTCATGCGCGATGACACCTTGCAACGCATGTGGCCTGCGCGCATTGCCGCAGCGCAGCCGAGCGCTCCACCGCTTCCTCTGGAAAGGATCGACTCATGATCGGAAACCACACCTGCCTCGCCTGCTGTGTGCTCGCCGCGTCGTTGGTCGCGCTACCCGCGCGCGCCGATGACGATTGCGATGCATCCGCGCAGCGCTGGCAGTCGCAAGAGGCCGTGCGCCAGATGGCGGCCCGGCGCGGCTGGCAGATCCAGCGCCTGAAGATCGACGACGGCTGCTACGAGATCCGCGGCAGGGACGCCGAGAGCCGCGAATTCAAGGCTTGACGCGACGCAGCTTCACCAGCGCATCGCGAAGTTGACCCCGCGTAACGGCGAGCGTGCCGCTGTCGGCGGCCGCGAGTTTTGCGAGCAGCGAGCTACGTGTGAATCGCCTCGGTAAGCGGTTAGAGTGAAAGCCTCTGCCGAGGCTCGTTGGATGGCTTGATCGCTCC
>CAZNBS010000355.1:0-4241 GCA_964570955.1 uncultured Burkholderiales bacterium
GTCGCTCGTCGGCTGGTCGGGACGTCCCGAGTGCACGTCGTAGTGGAAGCGATCCTCCATTTTGTAAGAGTATTTCCAGTTGTTCGGGAATGGCGCGACCGCGTGCCTAGCACCAAGGTGCGAAAAGTATAATTCTCGAGCGTCTTTCCAATAGTGTCGGCGAACGCCATCATCCTCATCGCGATGGCACCAGTGGATCTGCCGAAATCTCTCGATTTCATCGGCGACTGCAGGAATCTGCCTAAGATCGCCATACTCCTCGCAGCGCGACCAAATATTAGGTGCTGCCTTCGCAAGGCGAAAGCACGATGCGGGAAGCAACAGTGGAGAACGAATGTCACGAGGCTTAATCTGCTCCGCCCAACTTTCCTCCTCCTCTAAGACACGTCTAAGAGCGTCAACAAGCCCCTTGTGATCTGCGGATATCAGAGGAAGGAGTTGGTTTTCAAACCAGCGGAATCGAAAGTACTGCCGAATTCTTGTTGATGTTACCTTTCGCGCATGTCCACCCTCGGTAGTTACACCGAGAATGTGTGATGCGTCGTATCCGGCGGCAACCTCCATAGCCTTCTGAATGTCACCCGGAGCGATTGCAGGGTGCCTTTGCCGCGACGGAACAAACTCGGTGCCCCAGCCAAGTGCCAGCGGATATTCGCGGAGTGCTGCCTTAAAACGTCGCACAAGTTCCGTCGGCAGACCAAGTATGACGACGGTTGGCACCGGTGCTATCTCCGGCCAGACAAAAGTTTGGCGACCAAATCTAGGGGTAATTGAATTCGGCTCAGTTCATCAGCGTCAAGTTGCTGAAGAACTTGAAACATCGACTGACGATCGGCCGTCCCCGACTTTTCGTCCAGCGGCTCATGCCTGCCACTTGGAGAAGATGTGATCCACTCCTCCTTCCATTCGATCTTTGACTTTGAAGTCCATTCCTTGATTCGTTGAAGAATGAGCTTTGATCTATAGATGTGCCATTCGGCTTGCCTTCCGGCTCGGTGCACTTCTGCAGTAAAGGCGGGCATGAAGTCGTTTCCACCTAGCAATGCCTCAAGCGATTGGCGCAAGGCAGGATCGTCTATCTGGGAAGCAAAATCTCGCCTGTCCTTTCGGGCTTGTTCGATGTCTGCAGCGGGGATTCGTATCCATCCCTTGGCTGGGACCGAGTCCTTGGGAATGAAGTGCACCTGATCAAGTTCGGCCTCATACCATGGCGTAACGTCACTGTTGACGTGAACGAAGGCCTCGAAGAGATCACGCCGAATGCCAGGTAACGGTCTTCCAGGTGCGGTGTCCCGCGAAATGAGCAGTTCGGGGCGATCTACTGGTGCTACCAAAAAGTCTTGCGATGGCCGGGTTCGAACAACTACCAGATCTCCAAACGCTTCGACAAATTCTCGGAATCTGATCTTGGGGGCTTCAGCTGGTGGATAGGTCAGGTTTTGGGCTTGAGCCAACCTCCCGACTAGTGCCCGAAGCTTGGCGCCCGGGACCGCGGCTTGAGTCTGTTCGCAGCTCTGCTTAACAGCTTCGAGAAGGATGGGGCGCCAATTGCTCTTGTTGAATTCCACGGGCAGTCCCTCAGACTTGGGAATACAAATGAAAAATGGGGCGTAAAGCCCCATTTTTCGCAACCATTCTCACGAACTCGCTGGCGGGCATCTGTCGGAGGGTTCTTAGCGCAGCGTGAGACCTGCCAAACTAAGCTGCTCCGTAGCCGACCAGAGATCCTTCCGCCCAGACATGAATGCTTTCACGTCTTTTCGGAATTGACAAAATGGTACTACTTTGCGACCAAACAAGTCAAGAAGTAAGTGCTTGAGTATCTTCAAGTAATTGCAGAGGCAGATTGCAGTTGGCTGCTCACGCGACCCGTCGCAAAGCATTGGGAATGTAGAAGCAAACCACTAATTCATCATTTGGAGAGACAACAAGTGCATCAGGTCGGGGGCATTACGCGACCATCGTTTTCTGCCGTGCTTTCATTTCAGCTAAGAAATGAAGCCTGAACCGCCAGGCTGCGTGGAAGTTCGTCGGAGTGGCATTACGTTCCTTTCTACTCAGGGCATGCAAGACCAACAAGCGGAATCCTCCACACCACAGTGCAGACGCCTAGGTCGGTTCATCGTCAGCAATCCCAAGACCGTCAACTGAAGGAAGCGCTCCAACCACCAGAGGATCGAGGTGGTCGGCCGCGCGGCGTACCCAAGCCGCCTCATCACCAAGCGCATGCGCCCTCTCCAAGTTGCCTGAAGCGGCCTGTGCGGTTGATTCGCATTCGAGAGCCATTCCCCATGCACGCAGATCTTGCGCGCGCCGCCAGACCGCGAACGCCTTCTCTGCCTTTTCGATCCTGAGCATAGAAGCAGCACGGCGGGCATCTCTGGCCTGCCTTCGCGCTTCCGCGTCGCGCCGTGACTTTAGCTCTTCCTCGTACATCTCCTCGCGGGCCTTGCCCTCGGCAGCCTTTGCAAGCATTCGCGATGCAAGATCATCGATGCAATCCTCAAGTCTCTTCTTGGTCCCATCCGATACCGAGAAGGCGGTCGTAAACCGAGCCTTTGGATCGACGACGAGCTTCAAGGTCGTGTCCCGGGAAGTGGTGTAGGAACTGAAGCGTAGGCGGACCCCTTTCGGGGGGTCATCGGGTTTTCCGCTACGGTTGCGTTTGCGAAGACGTGACCAACAACGGAGGGAACACCGATGACCGACATGAGAATGGCACTTGCCGAGCTGCTTCGCGAGATGGTGGGGTTCGTGGCGCAGAGGATGATGGATCTGGACGTCGAGGGCCTTTGCGGAGCCGAGCACGGGGAGCGCAGCGCGGCGCGCAGCAACTGGCGCAACGGCTACCGCGACAGGAACTGGGAGACGCGTTCCGGGACGATCCCGCTCAAGATTCCGAAGCTGCTGTCAAGCGACACCAATTCTTGCGGGGCGGATTCAATCAGTCGATGCAACACCGTATAACCCATTGTTTCCTTTCGGGAGGTGTTGCGGATGATGAAGCGATTCAAGAGGCCCGATCTCGATGCCGGACAGAAGACCGAGCTGTGGCGACGATGGCAGGCGGGGGAGTCTGCCGCCGAAATTGCACGCGCCCTAGGCTGGCATGAGGCTTCGATCAGTCGGTATCTGAGGGTTCGCGGGGGCATTGTTCCGATTGCGCGTCGCCGGTGCGCGCGATCCCTGAGTCTGAGCGAACGTGAGGCGATCTCTCGGGGTATCGTGGCGAACCACTCGATTCGTCGGATTGCGGCCGAGTTGAGCAGGTCGCCATCCACCGTCAGCCGCGAAATCGAACGAAACGGGGGACGCAGCCGCTACTGGGCCTCGCAGGCCGACTCGCGGGCCTGGGACCGGGCGCGGCGTCCGAAGCCCTGTCGCCTGTCCTGCCGGCCCCGGCTACGATGGGAAGTGGCCCGCAAGCTCCGGCTGCAGTGGTCGCCCGAGCAGATCTCGGGGTGGCTCAGGCTCGAGTTCCCTGACGACGAGGAAATGCAGGTATCTCACGAGACGATCTACCGCAGCCTCTACGTGCAAGCCAAGGCGGTGCTGAAGAAGGAACTGCTCGAGCACCTGCGGCAGCGGCGGCGGATGCGCCACTCGATGAAGGCGGGAGCCTCGGGAGAAAACCGCGGCAAGCTGACTGATGCGGTATCGATTCGGGAGCGGCCGGCCGAGGTCGAGGATCGCGCGGTGCCGGGACACTGGGAAGGCGACCTTCTGACCGGCGCGGGCAACACCTACATCGCCACCCTGGTGGAGCGCCAGACCCGGTTCGTGATGCTGGTGAAGGTCGGCGGCAAGCATACCGATACCGTCGTCGCGGCCCTTGCCAGGCAAATCCAGCGACTGCCGTCGGAGTTGCGCCGGTCGCTGACGTGGGATCGCGGCAAGGAGATGACGCACCACCGCCGCTTCACCATGGCCACTGATGTCCAGGTCTACTTCTGCGATCCACGAAGCCCTTGGCAGCGAGGATCGAACGAGAACACCAACGGCCTGCTGCGTCAGTACTTCCCCAAGGGTACGGACTTATCCGTGCACACGCAGGCCTACCTCAACAAGATCGCGCTTCGCCTGAACGAACGGCCACGAAAGACGCTGGACTTCCAGACGCCGGCCAATAAACTCAACGAGCTGTTGCACTGACCAATTGAATCCGCCGGGTTAAGGCGACAGATAGATTTGCGGGTCGGCCGGCGGGTTAAGGGGTCATGCGACGGTCTGGGACAGCGCGT
>CAZNBS010000356.1:0-4219 GCA_964570955.1 uncultured Burkholderiales bacterium
GGATCCCGGCTTGCGCATTCACCCAGAGCCTTGGGACGGTGACGATCCAACCGATCACGGGCAGATCTTCGAGTTCCTGAGGGAGAGGCTCCCGGCCGTGCGAAGGAAGTTCGCCGATCGGGAACTGATCATCCACGTCAGTCCGGGCACGCCTTCCATGCAAACGGTCCTGGTGCTGATGGGCGAAACAGGCTTCATCGATGCCCCGTTCTCGCTCGTCAAGTCGTATCGCAAGGAGGAGCGGAACGGTCGTCCTGCTGTCGTTCCAGTTCGACTCGGCATCGACAGCTACTACAAGGCATACCGCGCCGCTCGTCCTTCGGAGACGTCTTCTGAGGACGCGGCGGTCGTCTGGGATCCCGCTCGGTTTCAGTCCGAGCGGATGCGCAAGATCTTCGACGAGGCCCGCAGATTTGCGCAGTTGAATGTGCCCGTCCTCTTGCTAGGGGAGCGCGGCACGGGCAAGACGACACTGGCCGGTTGGATTCGATCGCACAGCCCCTACCGCGTCCCGGAACGGGATGCCCATTGGCCAGCGGTCGCCTGCGGTCAGTACAACCCCGAAACGATGCGTGCGGAGCTGTTCGGCTACAAGCGCGGATCCTTCACCGGCGCTCTCAAGGACCACGAGGGGCTGCTCGCCATGGCCCACAAGGACACCTTGTTTCTCGACGAGGTGGGGGATGTCAGCCGAGATCTGCAGCGCCTTCTGATCAAGGCGGTCGAGGAAAAGAGCTACATGCGCCTCGGCGACGATCGTCAGCTGACCAGCGACTTCAGACTCATATCGGCGACGAACCTTTCAGACGAGAAGTTGCGCGAGCGACTGGATCCGGACTTCTTCGATCGCATCAGCATGCTCACTCTGCGGCTACCGCCGCTGCGTGAGGTTCCCGAAGAGATCCCCTGGCTATGGGAAATGGTGTTCGCTCAGGCCTCGCGTCGAGCCGGCAGTGGCCGCATACGGCTTCCGGACAGTGCCCACCGGGCCATCGTGAACGAGCTGTCGCGTCATCCACTTCCCGGGAATTTGAGGGACTTGTTTCGGGTGGCGTACCGCACAATCGCCGCCAAGGCCGATCGGTACTCGCCTCTGTCGGCAGCCGATGCGTCCGACTACGGACTTGCGGGCGTGGATGGATCCCGGACTGACGCTGGCGCGGACTCTTTACCGCAGTCGGTGGCGCGCGCGTTTGCCGAGTCGTCGAGCCTGGATGCGCTGATTCCGCCCGGCGAGACCATCGAGACGAAGGTCGTCGAGCGGGCGCTCAAGGGCTACTTGGCAGACGAGCTTCGCAGGATCGCGAAAAAGCGAGGCGTTTCGCCTGAAACCCTCTGCGATGTGACGGATCGCGCGTTGAGAGAATGGTCGGCAGCTAGGGAGAGGAAACTTTGATCCACGCTATGGAATATTCGTTCCGAAATACCCCAATTTCTGGGCAACGCGCGAGCCTTGGGACAGGGGGTCTGATCCTCTATAAGTCGTTGTCACAAAAGGCATTATCTGCTTTTCGGCATGTGATCTCGGGGGTGTTGGCACGCTTATCGCGATATTGGCTGGTGTGGGGCCCGGAATCGGTCCGGGCCCGTTCAACCCAGGAGAGCCAGCCAAATGAACAAGCACAGCCGCGCAGCGAGCAACGCCCCGGCGATCACTCAGCACGCCTGGACTCGCATGAGCGGGCGCGGATTGAACTGCCGGACCATCGACACCGTGCTGAGCTACGGGCGCGTGATTCATGTGCGCGGGGCGGCGATTCACGTCATCGGCAGGAAGGAAGTGGAGAAGCTGGCGCGATCCGGCGTGGATGTGGGCAGTTGCGAGGGAGTTCAGGTCGTCTGCACCCCCGACGGATCCGCAGTCCTGACGGTGTACAGAAACAGCGACTTCCGAGGACTGAAGCCGCGTGGCGGAAAGCGTTGGCGCTGATGGCCTACGGATCGTTCGTCCGGAACTAGACGGGGGCAGCGCATGGGGTGGGCAAAGTACCTTGAAGACATCGCCAGTCGGCACAACGGAACGTCCCTCGTTCAGAGGCAGCTGCAGAAAGAGATCGGGCGCGACGCTCGGCCGAACAGACCCAAGGCGCCAACGAAGTCCCGGTTGAAAACGCAAGGAGAACAGAACATGTCGAAGCTCAAGGACTTCACCGTCTCGACGGCGCGCCCCCTTCCCGTCATCGTGCTTGCCGACGTCAGCGGCAGCATGAGCGCGAACGGCAAGATCGATGCGCTCAACGACGCTATCCAGTCGATGATCGAGAGCTTCGCGGCCGAGGATCACAGCCGTGCCGAGATCCACGTCGCTGTCATCGCATTCGGCAAGGGCGGCGCCAGGCTCCACCAGCCTTTGTTGCCGGCGGCGCAGATCAAGTGGGAGCGGGTCGGCGCAGCGGGCAATACGCCCATGGGCGCGGCGTTCGATCTGGTCGTGAAGATGGTCGAGGACCACGCGCAGATTCCGAGCCGGGCATACAGGCCGACCGTTGTGCTCGTATCCGACGGACAGCCCACCGACGAGTGGCGCGCACCCCTGCAGCGCTTGCTCGCTTCGGACCGCGCTTCGAAGGCCTCACGGTTTGTCCTCGGGATCGGAGACGACGCCGATCCGGCGATGCTGGCCGAGTTCCTGGCTGATCCGAGCGCGCACGTGTACTCGGCGCACGAGGCCCGGCAGATCAAGAACTTCTTCCGGTGGGTCACCATGAGCGTCACCCAGCGCACTCGCAGCGTGAATCCCAACAGCGTGGTCGTGGTCGACCCGACTCCTCTGGACGACTATGACTTCTGAAGGTCACATGGCACGCAGAAGCCGTGTGGACTACTTCGGTGCGAGTGTTGCCGGCCCTGCCCACAAAGTGCTACGACAGCCCAACGAGGACCAATGGCTCGGCGCGTCCGGTGGCTTCGGCAGCCTGGTCGTGGTGAGCGACGGTTTGGGCTCGAAGGATCGTGCCAGGCATGGTGCAAGGAAAGCCTGCATTGCGACGTTGCGTGCGGTCAGGGCGTGGCACGAGGGCGGGACAGGTTCTCTCGACGATCTCGTCGGCCGAATCGAGCCGCTCTGGCTGGAGGAAATCGCTCCGTTCGATCGCTCGGATTGCGCAGCCACATGCCTGCTTGCGCTCGCTCACCACGATGGACGAACCTATGTGGCTGCGTTGGGCGATGGGATGGCAGCCGTGCGCAGGCGCGGCGCCATCGAGCGGGTAGAGCATCCGCGGGCGTCGGGGTTTTCCAACGAGACCCAGTCGCTCGGTAGCGGCGGTGTCTGGGCGAAGCGCTGCTTCGAGTGCTCCGAAATCGACATCGCCGTCCTCGCGTCGGATGGCGTTTCGGATGACCTTCGTCCCGATCGCCTCGCCGACTTCGTCGCCTGGCTGAAGGACGAAATCGCGACATTGCAGCCGGTGGCTCGGTGGCGTTCGCTGCGGCGTGAACTGAACGAATGGCCCACCCCACGGCATCTCGACGACAAGACCATCGCAGTTCTGGCGTGGCCGAACGGGGGATCGGCATGACGCCCGTCACCCGCCAAGTGACCGACCTGAATGGGGCCCGTCACGTGCTAACGCGTCAACTCGGCCGTGGGGGGCAAGGGGCCGTCTTCGAGGTCAAAGGCGGACGACTGGCCGCCAAGATCATCTTCGATTCGTCGCCGTCCCGACGCGAGCAGCTCAGGAACCAGCTCACGGCAGTCAAGCGGCTGCCGCTGGCGGACCTCGAGATCGCTCGCCTATTGGAAATGCTGCGCGAGCCCGTGCTTGGTTACCTGATGGAGCTGCTGACCGGAATGCAGCCGCTGAGCGCGCTCTGCAATCCGCCAAAGGCGACGACCTCGGTTGCGTCCTGGTACTTCCAGACGGGAGGCCTTCGGCGACGGCTGGTACTGCTGGCACGTACGGCCGACGTCCTCTCCGCTCTTCACGGCAAAGGGCTCGTGTACTCCGATCCGTCGCCGCACAACATCTTCGTCTCCGAGGCCAGCGACGCCACGGAAGTTCGGTTCATCGACAGCGACAACATCCACTACGTGTCCAGCGCGGGGCTGCCGACGGTATTCACTCCTGGCTATGGTGCGCCTGAACTCATCCGCGGCGCTTCCGGAGTGAACTCGCTGACCGATGCGCATGCGTTTGCTGTCCTGGCCTTCCAGACACTTTCCGGGTTCTACCCCATTTCCGCGGACAGTTGAGTTAAGGCTGTAAACTTCCGATCT
>CAZNBS010000357.1:0-4219 GCA_964570955.1 uncultured Burkholderiales bacterium
TGCGGCCGCTGGGACTACATCTTCAGCTGCATCAAGAAGCTCAAGAGCAAGCCGGACTTCATCCTCGCCGACCGCGGGCTGGTCACCATGACCTCGCCCTTCATGCGCGCCTACTCGCTGCAGCTGATCAAGACCTGCCATCGCCGCGGCGCCTTCGCCATGGGCGGCATGGCGGCGCAGATCCCGATCAAGAACGATCCGGCCGCCAACGAGCAGGCGCTCGCCAAGGTGCGGGCGGACAAGGAGCGCGAGGCCAACGACGGCCACGACGGCACCTGGGTCGCGCACCCGGGCCTGGTCGCCATCGCCAGGGAAGCATTCGACAAAGTCATGAAGACGCCCAACCAGATCGACCGCCAGCGGGAGGACGTCGCCGTCAGGGCCGCCGATCTGCTGGACTTCCAGCCCAAGGGACCGATCACCGAAGCGGGCCTGAGGCAGAACATCAACATCGGCATCCAGTACATCGGCGCCTGGCTCGCCGGAACGGGCTGCGTGCCCATCTTCAATCTCATGGAAGACGCAGCGACCGCCGAAATCTCGCGTGCCCAGATCTGGCACTGGATCCGCAGCCCCCTTGGGGTACTCGACGACGGGCGCAAGGTGACGAAGGAACTGTTCAGCGACCTAGTGCCGCAGGAGCTGAAGCGGGTGCGCGAGCTTCTCGGTGAGCAGCAGTATGCCGCTGGGAAATACGACGAAGGCGCGAAGATGTTCGAGGAACTCACCTTGCGTGACGATTTCGTGGAGTTCCTCACCCTTCCCGCGTACGACTACGTCGTAGCGCACGAGCATCGCTGAGAGGGAGCGTCCCGTGCCGGAAGCCGGGCGCCGTCCTGCGAGGGGCGGCGCCCCGCACACCACGCACGGCGCGCGCGCCCCGGACAGACGGACCGGCGCCGGACGCGTCATCCTGTTCAACAAGCCCTACGGCGTGGTGAGCCAGTTCTCGCCTCACCCCGCGCATGCCTGCCTGGCACAGTTCATTCACGTTCCCCACGTGTACGCGGCGGGCCGATTGGACTGGGATAGCGAGGGGCTGCTCGTCCTGACCGACGACGGAGCACTCCAGCATCGCATCAGCCACCCGTCGCGCAAGTTGCCCAAGGTCTACTTCGTCCAGGTGGAGGGCATTCCGCAGCAGGACGCGATTGCGCGACTGCGCGCCGGTGTGCCGCTCAAGGAAGGGCCGACCCGTCCCGTGCGTGTGCAGTCGGTGGAGGAACCGGTCTGGATCTGGCCACGCGTGCCCCCGGTCCGTTGGCGGGCACACATTCCCACGCGCTGGTTGCGACTGGAACTGACGGAAGGCCGCAATCGTCAGGTGAGGCGGATGACCGCTGCCGTCGGGCACCCGACGTTGCGGCTGATACGCTGGTCGATCGGACCATGGCAGCTGGGCGATCTGCCTCCCGGGCACGTCCGCGAAGCGCAGCTGAACTGAGGTGTCGAGGTTGACGCCTTGGGCTCGAGAACGTATGCTCCGACGCCTGTTCTGTGCATGTCGAGCAGAATTTTTGAGGGGGAGGAGCAGTATGCGTAGAGCCTTCGGTCCGCTGGTAGCTGTCGTGCTTGCCGTGTTCGCTGCGTCCGCCTGGGCTGGCGTGGTCCCGAATACCGGCGGGCCGCACCAGTCCGGTGCCAAAGTGAAACCTGTCAGCCAGGATCAGCACCACGACAAGGCGGAGCAGGCGCACGAAAAGGAAGACTCCAGCAAGGAAGCCCAGCGCTAGGAAGTCCCAAGGTCTATACCGAAGAAAGGCAGGGTTTCCCTGCCTTTTTTCGTTTCTGGAACCCAACTGCCGAATCGTTCGCCAACCATGAAGGAGGACATCCATCTCACGGTCGCCGCCGTCGTCCAGCGCGACGGACGATTCCTGTGCGTCGAAGAGCGCGCTGACGGCGCCCTGCGAATCAATCAACCGGCCGGACATCTGGAAGCGGGCGAGTCGCTGGCCGAGGGTGTCGTGCGCGAGACCCTCGAGGAAACCGCCTACACATTCGAACCCGAGGCGCTGCTCGGCATCTATCGATGGCGCCATCCTCTGAAGGGCGTCACTTACGTGCGCATTGCCTTCGTCGGCAGCGTCGGCGTCTGCCCGAATGATCGAGCGCTGGACCAGGGAATCGAGCGCGCAGTGTGGCTCACGCCGTATGAGATCCGCGCCCGCCGGGCGGAGCACCGCAGCCCGCTCGTCATGCGCTGCGTGGACGATTATCTGGCCGGACACCGCTTCCCGCTGGCACTGCTCGCGGACATTGGGGGAGAGTCCCGATGAGCGCCCGCCGTGTCGTGGTCGGCATGTCCGGGGGTGTGGACTCTTCGGTCGCGGCCTGGTTGCTGAAGGAACAGGGGTACGAGGTCGTCGGCCTGTTCATGAAGAACTGGGAGGACGACGACACCGACGAGTACTGCACCTCGCGGGAGGATCTCGTCGATGCCGTGTCGGTTGCGGAACTGATCGGCATCGACATCGAGGCCGTGAACTTCGCCCAGGAATATCGCGAGCGCGTGTTCCGCAGCTTCCTCGACGAATATCGGGCCGGGCGCACGCCTAATCCGGACGTGCTGTGCAACGCGGAGATCAAATTCAAGGCGTTCCTCGACCACGCGCTTGCCCTGGGCGCCGAGCACATCGCGACCGGCCACTACGCGCGTGTGCGGGAGATCGACGGGCGATTCCAGCTGCTGAAGGCTGCGGACGCGTCGAAGGATCAGAGCTACTTCCTGTATCGCCTCGACCAGTCGCAGCTGAGCCGCACCCTCTTTCCGCTGGGCGACCTGCTCAAGCGCGATGTCCGGGCACTGGCGCAGCGCCTGGGATTGCCCAACCACGACCGCCGCGACAGCACCGGCATCTGCTTCATCGGCGAGCGTCCATTCCGCGAGTTCCTCATGCGCTACCTTCCGACCGAACCGGGCGCCATCGAGACACCCGGGGGCGAGCGCGTAGGCACGCACCAGGGGCTGATGTACTACACCATCGGTCAGCGCCAGGGACTGGGCATCGGCGGACCGGGAGAAGCCTGGTACGTCGCCGGGAAGGACATGGACCGCAACGTTCTGGTGGTCGTGCAGGGGCGCGACCACCCCGCCCTGTTTCGATCCGCATTGACGGCAGGCGATCTGAGCTGGGTCGGCGGTCACCCACCGCCGGCACCGGCCGGCTACATGGCGAAGACCCGCTATCGCCAACCGGACACGCCTTGTTCGATCGAACTCCCGGACCAGTCCGGTTGCCGCGTGCGCTTTTCCACGCCTCAACGTGCCGTGACCCCGGGTCAATCGCTCGTCCTCTACGAACGCGAGGTCTGTCTGGGGGGTGGCATCATCGACTGATGCACGGCGCCGGCCGCCGAACAGTGCCGTGCTAACATTCGCGGCTTTCGACGCGCCCACGCCCATGCTTTCCTCCCTCACCGCGCTGTCGCCGCTGGATGGCCGCTACCGGGCCAAGATCGCCCCGCTCGCCGGGTATGCGAGCGAGTTCGCCCTCATCCGCTACCGCGTGCGTGTCGAGGTCGAATGGCTCAAGGCCCTTGCGGAAAATCCCGATCTTCCCGAGATCGCACCGTTCTCGGAGGCCACACACCGGCAGCTCGAGGCGATGCTCGCCGCCTTCGGCGAGGCCGATGCGCAGGCGGTGAAGGACATCGAGGCGCGCACCAATCACGACGTCAAGGCCATCGAGTACTGGCTGAAGGAACGGCTGGCAGACAACGACGAAGTGATGGGCGTAGCGGAGTTCGTGCACTTCGCCTGCACCTCCGAGGACATCAATAACCTCTGCCATGCACTCATGGCGCACGACTGTCGCGAGCTGGTCCTGCTCCCGACCCTGCAGCGCCTGATCGACCGGCTCACTACGCTGGCGCACGCCAACGCGGCACTGCCGATGTTGTCCCGCACTCATGGCCAATCCGCCACCCCGACGACGCTCGGGAAGGAACTGGCGAACGTCGTGCACCGGCTGCGGCGCGCCCAGAGTCGGATCGCGTCGGTGGAATTGACCGGCAAGCTCAACGGTGCGGTGGGCAACTACAACGCACACCTCGCCGCCTACCCCGAAGTCGATTGGGAAAGCATCGCACGCCGGTTCGTGGAGTCCCTGGGACTGACCTTCACGCCCTATACCACCCAGATCGAACCGCACGACAACCTCGCGGAACTGTTCGACGCCTTTGCCGCGGCCAACACCATCCTCATCGATTTCGACCG
>CAZNBS010000358.1:0-4210 GCA_964570955.1 uncultured Burkholderiales bacterium
TACTACTTCCGAAGCGCACGCGGTCGGATCTGGATGCTGACGCTCTATGCGAAGAATGTGCGCGAGAGCATTCCCGCGCACGTTTTGAAGGAATTGAAGGAGGCTGTCGACGATGCGAAAGATGTCTGAGAAACAACTGCTCCGCTGGGAGAAGTCGCGCAACCTTGGCGAAGAACTTCTTCAAGGTGTTCGCGACATCAAGGCGGGTCGGGTGGGACGGCGCTACACAGTTGAGACCTATCCCATTGTTCGCGCCCGTGAACGGTCAGGTCTGACGCAAGCACAGTTCGCGGCACTTCTGGGTGTCTCGGTGCGTACGCTGCAGGACTGGGAGCAGGGGCGTCGCGAACCCAGTGGTGCGGCCAAGACGCTCATCCGCGTCGCGGAACTGCATCCCCAGGTGCTTCGAAAGATTGCTGCGTAGAAGTGGGGTCTAACAAGTGGTTGCAGCGGACAGTCACCGGCGGCGCTTCGCTTGCCGGTTCCTGCCGCTGAACCACAACGTTGGACTTGCCCGGCGCGAGCGCCGGGGGACGACGCGCCGCGAGTGCGGTGATGGTATGAGGATCGGCTGATGGTGGTCTAGATCGGGTGAGCCGAGAGGCCGACTTCGGACTGACCTTCGGGTGATATGGAATCGGGCAGCGTGAGTGCATCGTGTGTGCGAGTCAACGACGCGCACGCGCTGCACGATGGCCACCGTACAAGACATACTTCATCGCCACTTCGAGGACTACCGGGACTCGCATCGGCTGAGCGTGGCGCAACGTCGCGCGGGCGATGCGCTATCGGCGTGCCGCACCGCACGCTTGGGCGGTCACGTGCAACGTTGCCCGAACGGACACGTCGAGCGCGTGTGGTACAACTCCTGCCACCACCGCTCGTGTCCGCAGTGCAACGCGCTGGCGCGCGAGCGCTGGCTCGAGAAGATGCGCGCGCGCCTGGTCGGCTGCGCGCACCACCACGTGATCTTCACGATCCCGCACGAGCTCAATGGGCTGTGGATGTTGAACACCCCGGCGCTGATGCGGGCGCTGTTTGCTGCGGTGCGCTCGACGCTCACCGAGTTGCTCGACGACGCGCGCTACCTTGGCGCCCAGGCCGGTGCGGTGATGGCGCTGCACACCTGGAGCCGAGCACTGGCGTTGCACCCGCACATCCACGTGCTCGTCAGCGACGGGGGATTGTCCAGCGCGGGGCTGTGGGTGACCCCGAAGCGCAGCCACTTGCTGCCTGCGCGGGTGGTGATGATGCTGTTTCGCGGCAAACTCATTGCGACGCTGCGTGCATTGCACCGCGCTGGGGCGTTGCGCCTGCCCGAGCGCTTGAGCCAGGCGCACTTCGATCGGCTGCTCAACCGGCTCGGCCGGGTGAAGTGGAACGTGCACATTCGCCAACGCTACGCCCATGGCGAAGGGGTGAGTGTGTATCTCGCCCGCTACGTGCGCGGCGGAGCGATCCACAACACCCAGATCGCCCACGCGGACGACACCTGCGTGCGCTTTCGCTACCGCCCGCACCGAGCGAGCGAGGCGATGACGATGACGCTCAGCCCGCAGCGCTTTGTTTCACGCGTGCTCACACACGCCCCGGAGCCGCGCCGACACACCGTGCGCTACTTCGGGCTGTACGCGGCGCGCCACACCGAAGCACTCAACCAAGCGCGCAGTCTCAACGATCAACCCCCGGTCGAGGCGCTCACGCCGATATCGTGCGAGGACTTTCTGGCGCGCTTCGCCAACGCCCACGACCGCATCCACTGCCCACGCTGCGGCGCGCGCCTGATTCGCACCGCGCGCCTCGCCCCGGTGCGCGCGCCGCCGTGAACCGATCCCCCCGACGCCCAACTCACCCCCCGCCCGCCAGAGCGCGTTGCGCCGATCGCGCACGCCCATTGTCCGCGTGAACTCGCCCCTCACCCGCCCCAAGCCCCTCTGTGGCCCTGACACCGGCGCGGCGCTCACCCACCCGGGCACCGCGACCCGCGATTTGCCGATTCATGACGATTGCAACCCCGAGCCCACGCTCATAGAATTTCCATAGCCGGTCAACCCACCAGGCTCGGCACGTCCAACCAGTAGTTCGAGCGGCCGCAGAGCACCCGCGATGAACTCTCACACGCCAGCGAACGGCCGCTCAACTACTCGTTATGCGTCAGCCCGGAAGTCGGAGGAACGACCGGCCGCGTTTACTGTCCTTGGAGCGAAACGGACCTTGCTGCCCGAACCGCCGCTCGGCACGCATGTTCAATCTGGTGCTCGCTGGAGCGGAAAAGCAGAGCCCGTCTTTCACCAAGGACGGGAACTTGGGAGCCCATCGGTCAGCGCCCTCGGGGAAGGTCCTGCGATGGTCCAGCAAGCGCCGTTGGTAACGAGTCGGACTGCAACGCCGCATGCCAAATGCTTGGCCCCGAAGACAGGGCCGCGTAGCATCACGGTTACGTCTCGCATGATTCCTCGGGGAGCAGCGCGTGAGAAGGCGCCAATCGTCTTGGCCGTGTCGGTCACGCGGGAGGGGTTGGCTGAACCGGGGCCGCCAGGCTCGTGCGCAGGTTGGAAGTGGCGGATGCGTTGCAGGTCTGTTTGCGGTTCATTCGGCCCCTCGCATAACAAGTGCTTGGAGCCGACCGCCCAACAGCGGCGCTTCGCTTGCTGTTGGGTTCCCTCGTCGCTGCGCTCCTCGGCGTCGGCTCAAGCACGCCGTTGGGCGTCACACCTGGGGCTGTTCAGAGGAAGATCCACGGGCATGTCCGCCGATGTAGCGCGAGCATTGACATCGCGATAGGGAGACGGGCCAAGCGTAAGCGCATTCGTTCAAACAGGTACGCCCGTACTCGATGTTGATGACTCTATTTTGGAGTGGGCCGCCTGGAAATGTTCCTACCAGAGGAGGCATTCGCATGGCTGACATCTACGCCACAATGAACGAGCAGCCGAAGGAGGTTCAGGAACGCGTCGTGGAGGCCATGCGCCTCCGGGCTGAAGAGCCAGAAATGCAAGCAATGCTTGAACGTTACCTGGGTGGCATCGACGTACCACAAGGTGCGAGAGCATTGGAGATCGGCTGCGGAGCGGGCGCGGCTACGCGAAAGCTCGCGGAACTTCCTGGCGTCATCGAAGTAATAGCTATCGATCCATCCGATGTTTTCCTGGTGAGTGCGAGAAGCGCCCTGAGTGATCTGTCGACGGTGACATTTCGTCAGGGCGATGCGCGTTCCCTTGCATTTGAAGATGACGAGTTCCACCTCGTCCTATCGCACACAGTCTTGTGTCATGTTCCCGATGCGGAAAGGGCCATTCGGGAAGCGTTCCGCGTTCTAGCACCCGGTGGGCAACTCGTTGTATTTGATGGCGACTATCCAACGATGAACGTCGCCGTAAGTGACTTTGATCCGCTCCAATGCTGCGTTGACGCCTTGATCAGAAACTACGTTCACGATCCGTGGTTCATGCGCCACTTACCTAAGCTCGTGGAACGCTGCGGGTTCACTGTGCGCAAGTCCGACGGACATGGTTACGTCAAGTTAACGAATCCTCAATACCTGACGACGGCCGTCGCTCGCGGTGCCGACCAGATTATGAGCCAAGGAACTATCGGACCGGAGCTTGCGGCCGCCCTTAAGGCGGAACTGAATCGACGTATCAGGGACGGCCAGTTCTACGGGGTGATCGTGTTCGGAAGCCTAATCGCTCAGAAGCCACTGTGAAGGACTCGTCTTGAGCCAAAGTGACGCCCAACCAGCGCATGCACCGGACAGTCCAACGGCGGCGCTGCGCTTGCCGTTGCACTGCCGGTGATGCGCATCGTTAGGGCGCTATCGTATGGACCCCACAGGGGCAGTCGGCACTGTCGTGGCCGTCATAGCGTTCTTCTACTTTCTCTACGATCGGTACGTCAAGAGGCGACACTTGGTACACATCAATCTCGGCAACGTCATGATCGTACGAATGGCGTCGAAGGACGAAACCAAGGATGGGAATCTATTCGCATTGATCCATGAGTTTGAAGTAGTAAATAGTGGCTCGATGCCGATTACGTTTAAAGCTCTATCACTAACATGGACAGCCGGCTCACGGAAGGACCAATGTGAACCAATCGATCTGTCGGTCGGGAGTGCTGGCCCAGGTAACACCATCGGCTTGGCGAACGCGCAAGGTAACCGGTAACCAGCGGGCGTTCTTGTTTAGGCGCGTGATCTATGCAGCGGCGA
>CAZNBS010000359.1:0-4204 GCA_964570955.1 uncultured Burkholderiales bacterium
AAGCACACCGCGACCTGGTCGGTGCCGCGGTACTGCGCCGACCACGCCGCGCCGGCTGCGACCGGAAGGTGCGCGCCGACGATGGCGTAGGATCCCATCATGCCGTGCGCGACGCTTGTGAGATGCATCGAGCCGCCCTTGCCTTTCATCAGCCCGCACTGGCGTCCCATGAGTTCGCCAAGCACGAGCGTCATGGACACTCCGCGCGCCAGCGTATGGTGATGGCCGCGATAAGTGCAGAAGGTGTAGTCGTCCTTCTCCATCGCCGCGGCAAACCCCGCGGCGACGGCCTCCTGCCCAAGGCCGAGGTGCATCGTTCCCTTCACCAGATTCTGGAGAAACAGGTCGTTTGCACGCTTCAGGCAACGACGTATCTCGACCATCGTCCGGAAGATCGAGAGCCGCGTCGCCTCGGCAACGTGCTCGCCGCGCGTTGTCGCGCCCGGGCTCTGGCGCGCATCCTCCGCTCGATCGCTCATTTCAGAATTTGCCGTTTTCGCGGTGGCAAGGCCTTCAGTCAATAGCTCAGAGAAGCGACCAGCCGCTGTCCACCACCAAGTTGACGCCGTCGACCCCCCGGTTCTCCATCAGGAAAAGCACCGCGCTGACGCAGTCGTCCATCGTCACCAGGCGCTTGGTCAGCGTGCGGGCGAGGCCCATCTTCAGCAGCTCCGTCTTGCCTTGCAGCGCCGGACTGTCGCCGACGATGCCGGGGTGGACGGCGTTCACGCGCACCGGGGCGAGCTCCGTCGCCAGGGTCTTGACCATGCTGCTGACGGCACCGTTGACGGTAGTCACCGTGGTCGACCCCGGATAAGGCCGCTCGCGCGCCTGACCGCCGAACAGCACCACCGATCCTTCCGGCGTGAACCGCGATGCCAGCGCATGCGCGGTTTCCAGGTAACCGACGAGCTTGATCGTGGCGAGCCGCTGCGCACGCCCTAAGTCGAATTCGCGCACGCTGTTGTTGTCGCGCTCGATCGCGGTGAGGACGAGGCAATCCACCTTGACCACGTCCGCCAGCTGACTCGCGATCGTGGCTGGCTCGGCGAGATCGAACGCGACGCCTCGCGTGCGGCCACCGATCTCCGCCGCGACGCTCTGCGCCCTCGTACGATCGCGACCGGCAATCACGATCTCGTCCCCACGCTTGGCAAGCACCTGCGCCAGGTGACGCCCGATTCCGGCCGTGCCACCCACGATTACGACGCTTCGGCGTTCGTCAGCCATATCTTCCTCCTCTTCGTCGCTGTGGGAGACGCCACTTCCCGCGCTCTGCTGCAGAGCGTCCGCGCGACCGCCGGAGAACATCTCGTACCGAAGCCGGCACCGGCGGCAACTTGGGCCGTTCCCACTCGCACAGCGTACTCGTCATCTCGGGCCGCACGCTGTTACCTATGTTAAATTTGATCGAACGCTCGAGTTGCTTGCGGGGACCGCAACGCTCTGCTCTGCGGTTAACCTCTTGCTGCGATGCCGAATAGAGTTTGCAATAGGTGTCGTTTCCGCCGTGCGGCGCCGCGGGCTTCCTTCGGCCTTGTGGCCGGAGCGGGTCTTAGTTAAACTTCATTAAACAATTGCCAGACTGTTCAATGCCGAGCAACGGGCCCCGCTCAATCCCGCGCGCTGCGAAACGACCGCCAGCCACGAGGCGCGCGCGGGCTGCCGCTCGAGCATCGACCGCCAAGGCCGGAGCGTCGAACGGCCTCGGGCCGCGGTTGCGCATGGCGCGCGAAGCGGCGGGAATCACTGTGCGCGAGCTTGCGCGACGCGTCGGGGTCACGCCGAGCTTGATCTCGCAGGTCGAGCGGGGTTTGGCCATGCCTTCCGTCGGTACGCTGCTCGAGATCGCGAGCACGCTCCATCTGGACATCGGCGACTTGTTCAAGAGCGAAGTTCGCCCTGTGCGCAGCGCTGCCGGTCTGGTTCAGCGAAGCGGGTCGCGAACGACTATTCGCTTGGCGTCCGGGGTTCGCTGGGAGCGCCTGACCGCCGCCCCGGACTCAGAGGTCGAGTTTCTCTACGCGGTCTACAAACCGGGCAGCGCTTCCTGTGGCGAGGACTCGATGCTGCGCCATGGCGGTCGGGAATACGCCTACCTGGTGAGCGGACGCCTCGGCGTGAAGATCGGCTTCGAGGAATACCAGCTCGGGCCGGGCGATTCCATCTCGTTCGACGCCCAGATGCCACATCGGCTCTGGTGCGTGGGGCGCCGACCCGCGGTCGGGATCTGGATCATCATCCGGCGGCACGGCGACGACCGCCAGCCGCAAGAGCACGCGCTCGGCTTCCACCGACGCAGATCGCCTGCCAGACCGGGCACGTGACGACCCCGCCTAGATCGGCCGGTCGCCTACCGCCAACACCCACATTGGGAGGACCCAACCATGAAGCGCAAAGCAGTCGAGTTCCGCAGCGAGAACCCAGCCGAGATCATTCGCGCCGACCTGTACACCCCGGACCAAGGGCAGGGCCCGTGGCCGGTCGTCGTAATGGGGGGTGGATGGTGCTACGTGAAGGAGCTCATCATGCCGGAGTACGCCGAGCACTTCGTGCGCGCCGGCATGGCGGCGCTGATCTTCGATTTCCGGCATCTCGGCGCGAGCGACGGTGAGCCGCGGCAGCACCTCGACCCCTGGAAGCAGATCGCCGACTACCGCTCGGCGATCGACGCGATCAGCTACCTGGACCAGTTCAAGGGCGTCGTCGATCCTGGGCGAATCGGCGTTTGGGGAATATCGTACTCCGGCGGCCACTCGCTGATCGTCGGCGCCATCGATCCGCGGGTGAAATGCATCGTGTCGCAGATCCCGGTCATCGACGGGTGGTACAACTCGATGCGCGCACACGGGTCGGTCGGATTCCGCGAGCTGACCGCGCTCGTCAGCGAGGATCGGCGCCAGCGTTATCTCACCGGCAAGCACGGCCACATCCCGCATTCCGGCGACCCCAAGAAGGAGGTGGTCACCTGGCCGCATCCGGAGACCAAGCCGGTCTTCCTGAAGATCAAGGAAACGACGGCGCCGCGCCACGAGCACTACAGTACCGTCGAGTCGGTCGAGCTCGTCTGGAACTACAATGCGCGACCGTTCCTTCAGCGCATTCTCGACACGCCGACCCTCATGATCGTGGCCGAGGGTGACGATCTGACTATGTGGGAGCAGGAGGTGCCCGCTTTCGGCCAGATTGCCACCACGCACAAGAAGCTGTTCGTGCAGCGCAAGAGCACGCACATGAGCATGTACAGCAACCTTTCACACCTGGCGGTCGCTGCGACGGAAGCGGCGAACTGGTACCGGGAGTGGCTGATCGAGAAGATCTGAGCCAACCGCCCGGACCGCACTCGCACCACGCGGCGGCCGGTCGCTCCTCGGCCGCGACCGGTCGTTCGCCCGCAGCCGCCGTGAGTTAAGTTCGGTGAGTCGCGGCGGCTTCGTGCCGGGAAGGAGGAGAACCATGCAGCGCTACCAGATGTACATCGGGGGCAAGTTCGTCGACGCTTCCGCGGGAGAGTGGTTCGAGACGTTCAACCCGTTCACCGGGCAACCGTGGGCGCAGGTGGCACGTGGCAATGCGAAAGACGCCGATCGGGCAGTCCAGGCCGCGCATCAAGCCTTCACCGAGGGGCCCTGGCCGCTGCTCAACGCCAGCCAGCGCGGGAAGCTGCTCCATCGCCTCGGCGATCTGGTGGCAAGGGAGGCAAAGCGGCTCGCCGAGCTGGAGGTGCGCGATAACGGCAAGCTGATCGCCGAGATGCAGGGGCAGCTCAACTACCTTCCGCAGTGGTTCTACTACTACGGCGGGTTGGCGGACAAGATCGAGGGCGCCGCAATCCCGCTCGACAAGAAAGGCTTCCTCAACTACACGCGCCACGAGCCCGTCGGCGTCGCGGTGGCGATTACGCCGTGGAACTCGCCGCTGCTGCTGCTCGGGTGGAAGCTCGCGCCCGCGCTCGCCGCCGGATGCACCGTGGTGGTCAAGCCGTCCGAGCACACCTCCGTATCCACGCTCGAGTTCGTGAAGCTGGTCGAGGAGGCCGGCTTCCCGCCGGGAGTCGTAAACGTCGTAACCGGTTTCGGCCAGGACGTGGGTTCGGCGCTGGTGGAGCATCCACTGGTCCGCAAGATCGCGTTCACCGGGTCGGATGTTAATGGCCGCGCGATCTACGAGGCCGCGGCGAAGACGTTCAAGCGCGTCACGCTCG
>CAZNBS010000360.1:0-4204 GCA_964570955.1 uncultured Burkholderiales bacterium
ACTGCCTATCCCATGGGCCGCGCTCGAACCACGTTCCGTGGCGAGTGACCGCAACCCATTGGTCGGACGTGTAACGCGTCCCCCTCCGATAGCCTGTAGGCCAAGAGGTCATCGCTTTATGAGACCCTGCATGAGCACTTCTTCACAGTCCGAAACCCGGACTGTCAGCGAAGCAACATCTTGCTCTAAGAGACAAACTCTAGGATCAAGAGTAGGGGAGGGCGGGGAAGAAACAACAACAACAGAGTTGCTCTTGTCTCTCTCACGCTGCGGCATACCCGCCTTGCTCTGGCCGAGGCCGTCCAAACAAGACCGACGCCCACACCTTTGAGGCGCCGGACTTTGTGATGTATTTGGAGACGTACGCAGCAACCCGCTGTGGACCGTCCACCAAATTCGCCCGAGCCATGCCCCGACCGCGCCACCGAGCACGGAAAAGGCGCTCTTGAAGCGGAGCACCGCCATGTTCGTAAACCACGAAATGCGCATGCGGAAACCAATCCTCATGGGGCTCGACCACGCAAACGAAGCGAAAGCGACACGGCGCCTTCCGACCATACCCTTTGCGAAGCCGCTTCACATACAACGATGCTTCTGCGGCCAGCGCATCAGCACGGAAGCGGAATTTTTCCCTTGCGTCAAGCCGGGAAAAAATCTCTCGGGCCCGGTGAGCCCTACGGGCCGCGTCGAGATCGAGATATTCCCGGAACTCCGGGTCACAGTTGATCGTGACGAACCACATGCGGCCCGGACACGCCCGGGCCTCTGTCACGACGCGCGAAATCCATAGGTTTCGGCGGTGCAGGAGGCAAGCCTCGCACTCACGGCAACGCCCGAACAGGTGTATAGCACCCATCGGGCGCAGCCACCCGACCGATTGCCGGTCGGTCTTATAGGCGGCGACACGCGCCACCCAACGAGGTGCCAAACACGGGTGTTTGGACTTGGCTGTCAGGTTCCAGTGGAACACGGGCCCTTGATGGGGGGCGCCGTCAGCCAAAAGCCGCCGCACGGTAGCGAGATACCTAGCGCGCGGCCAGACGACCGCATCGCGCCCACGAGGCCGCGAGACGGTACGTTTCAAGGTGACACCGCCGGGTGTCACCTGTGCATTACTTCCCTGTCGGGAAGTCAAGAGGGCGCCGAAGCGCCCATCAGAGGCCGCAAAGCGGCCGTATTCTAATGCTAGAGCTTTCAGCTTACCCATGAAGCCCCTCACCCCCCCCTTCCCCCCCGCTCCCGAGGGAGCGGGGGGAACCTGCCCGATAGGATCAAGCGGAGTGACGGCGGGCGCCCGCGTCTTTCGCGCGGGTCGTCCCGCCCATGCCTCAAGTCTGCTCGCTTTGCATCCCAAGGATGGAAAGCTGCACCACGCCGTCCTGGCGGATATACTTGAACCCGCCAGCGGCATTAGCAAAGAGCGCATCGATATTCGCCGAAGCAGCATACTTCTTCTGCATCGCCGCCGTGGGCAGAGCCACGAACCCCGCCGGGGTGGCGGAGATATCGAAGTTGGCGAACTGATCCCCGTAAAGGAACAGGTCACGGAGGTCCACCCAATAGTCCTCGCTGGGCGTGTTGCTCAGCGGACCATCGGGCGACGTCACGTCGAACTTCTTCAACGAAGTGAAGGGCGCATCCCGAAGGACCGCCGGGAGCCACGCGTACGCGTCATTGAGCATCGACGCGCCCGCGCCCTTCTGCTTGGACAGGTACACTTTCGGACGAGCAACCGTGACGCCGAAAATGAAACCCGGCTCCCGAAAGAGCCGTTTCTTGTCCGCGCGCTCCGCGATCGACCAGACCACCGCCGAAGTCGTGCCCCCGGTCGCCCCGTCAACGACCGTAGACGGGTATTGCCAGTCGCGGGAGTAGCGGAGAAGCTCGGGCCGATAGTCTGTCCGATCCGGCTTCGTCTCGGGCCGGATGCCGAACGCAGCAATCCAGTCCTCGAACGTCGCCGCCGTCAGCTTGAGCGCCCGCATGTGTTCCCATTGGGCGTAGTGGTTGGCGAAGGCGCCCGAATACTGATCCGGGACGACCGGATCATCCCCGGGAAACTGGTGATCGCCCGTGACCGTAGCACTGTCCAGCTTGGCACTGTCCAGCCAGCTTTCGCCAACGATCTGAGCCTGAGGCAGGCCCGACAACGTGACGGTTCCATCGCCCTCATCGCGGAAATACTCCTCCACCACGCGCGCCAGACACAGAGCGGCCCAATCGACACCCGGACCCGCGTGATAGGTCTGGACGTTCGCCGCCGCGTTATAGGCGGACAGGTCATGCCCGAACGTGAGCAGCATTTCCGTGAAATCATCCCGCCCTGCGAGGTCGGTGAGCTTCACATAGAAGATGTAGTGTTCCAGCCACCAGCCGAGCAGGTCCGCATCGGCGGCGAGAGGATGGGTTTTACCCCTCGCCTGCAGCACCGCCGACTGAAGCGTCTCGCCCGGAAGAACCGGCGCGATCAGAAACGGTTGGATCTGATACGGCTGATGCTTCAGGGTGAAGGTGTGTTTTGGCCCGCGCAACTTTCGCTGCTGGGCGGGAAGCTCTGCTATTCTTATCTGCTGGGGAAGCATTGAAGCCCCTCCTTTCAAGAGTTTTGACACACAGAGTGATCAAAGCGACCACCTGCGACGAAGGCAGCGCCGGCACGATCTGCCGTGCCAGCGCGAACGGGTCAAAGCCCGTCATTAGAAAGTGGCCTTCTTCGGCTTCACTTCCCGGGCAGACACCACGCTCGGATCGTTGACGAGCGAAGGCGCGGCTTGCTCGATCACGATGCGAACAGTCTGCGGCGACGAGCGCCGCGCCGCCGTCCGCTTGCGCGGCGCCGTCTTGCGGTACGACTTGCGCTTGGTCGATTTCTTGGACTTCCTGCGATAGGCCATGACGACCCTCCTTTAGAGCAGTTTTCTAGTGATACCCAAACCGAACCGGGCGTCATTGGCCCGGGAGATTTGGCCGATCACCCCATCCACATAGTGATTGAGGATGAGGCACTCCAACGCGCCGGGAACGTCCAGCGCGCTGAAATGGGTCGCAATCCGCTTGGCTTTCGCAAACGGACTGCGGGCGCCCTTGCGGGCAGCGGCGGGCAACGACCCGAAAAGGCATTCCAGCGCGTCAAGCGCCTCGGTAGCCGCCAGCGCGGCGCGAAGCGCCGCCATCAACGGACCGGCGTTGAGGGCTCCAAACTTACGCTCGGCGGCGGTACCAGCGGGCTGCCGACGCCCGGGCTTTCCGAGCACGTCGCGGCGAGGTCCCAAAGGCGGACCCGCTCCGAAATCCATAGCTCGAAGAAGCGGGCTGACCGCTCCCTTTCTTCCGAGAGCAGGTTGAGAATAACCTGACTCTCTCGCCTCTGGCCTGTGTCGCTGACCATACGGCCCAGGCCCGAGCAGCCCGGTGAAAGGAGGATAAACGCCAACGCGACCGATAGGATTGACCATCGGATCAAGTCGGAAGCTGAGCGGAACAGCGGCATGGGGCCAACTCACTTTCTTGGGCGCGAAGAAGGTATCCCCGGCAGGGTCCGGGCCGGAAGCAACGCCACCCGTCTTGGTCCGATAGGCATACACCCACGGAGCCCATTGCTTGCTCGTGCTCGAGACGGGCTTTTGTTGCGTGAAGATCAGCCGCCCGACGTTCGCCGGGCCGGTCGTAGCCAGATCAGCGGCGAACGTCGCCGCTGTCCGATTGTTGATGTTGGTCGTGGAAGGACCCGAACACACCGGGTTATTGAACGGGCCGAACGTGCCCGACCCGGACAACGACGCGTGACCCGTATAGAGGAACAACGCGTCGATGAACGAACACTGCTGCTGCAGTGTCCAGCCTGACGGCAGATCGAACTCGAACCCGCCGTTATAGGCGTCGAGCCAGTCAGACGGCGGGCTCGTGAAAAAGCCGAGCACCCATTGCAGAAAGTCAACGGGTGGCGGCATGAACTGGTCTTGCAGGTAATCCAAGACCAGCGAAGAAATCTCACGGGTAAGGACACCCCGGATCACATTCGTCAATCCCGGTAACGGTGAGAGCCTTTGCCACTCGGACGGCGGGAGGTCATAAATGTCGTCCATCGCCGTCCGAAAGACCCGCCTGGGCGGGCATAACAAAACATCCTAAGCAGGCGGCTGAAAGCCTCGCCGCTCATAGGCTGTGTATTCGACTTCCCGGCGTCGATACTGCCTATCCCATG
>CAZNBS010000361.1:0-4191 GCA_964570955.1 uncultured Burkholderiales bacterium
TTCATCAAGGGTGGCACGTTGACTGCGCCTGGAGACGGCTCGTGATGATTCTCTTCCCTGCTGAGGAGGGCAGGCAGAAAAGCCGATGTCCACACCGACAGTAATCAGTGGACTGAAAAAACTACCAAATGCTGCGGTTTGAGCCGCGGGTGAGGGTTGGGAAGACTGCAGGGGCATTCCCCGAATCGTTTTCCTTGCGGCGACCGCGGTAGGGGTGTGCCTCCACGCCTGCCTCCATCCCTCGACCTCAGCACACCATGAGAAAACTTTTCACCCTCCTTGCCCTTGCGAGCCACAGCCTCGCCGTCTTCGATACCATTGCCCAAACGGCCCCCTCGGGCGGAACTGTGTCCGAAACCGAATCGCCGATAGAACTCTCCATCTTCGACGTCTCCACGACGTCCGACACCGGCTACCGCGCTACCAGTTCCGTAGAAGGCACGCGGATCAACACGCCGCTCGCCAACATTCCGCAGAGCATCGACGTCTACACGGAAGAGTTCTTTCGCGATCTGCAAGCGACCGAGGTGCGTGACATCATGGACTATCAGCCGACTATCCAGTCGAACCTCTGGGGAGGGACCAACTACCGTGCTCGCGGATTCACAGGAGTCGGCGCGACCTATCTCAACGGTGTCGCCCAGCGAAGTGGCTATGGATCCCAGTTCATTGGCAACATCGATCGCATCGAGGTTCTCAAGGGGCCTTCGGCAATCCTTTATGGGGGCGATTCCTTCGGTGCCCTCATTAACCGTGTCACCAAAAGACCCACTACGCGCAAAATCGCCGTCGTCGACGTCATTCACGGCAGTCACGAATACTGGCGGGCGGCGCTGGATCTCGGCGGTCCGCTGTGGCAGTCGTCAGAGGATTCCAACCGAAAAATCCTCTATCGGTCCAATTTCGCCTGGGAGGACGGGAAATTTTTCAAGGAGCCCCAATACCGAAGAGAGCGTCTGATTGCACCGTCCCTCACGTTGCAGCTCTCGCGTCGAACATCCATCACCTTCGATGCGATTTACTCGTGGACGAATTACAACGGAAACTACGCAGGGCTGCCGGTAACCCAGGGACGGGTCGGCTTTGTCGCGTTTCCTGACGGAACATTCCGGGAGGTTCCCAAATTCCATTCCTACAATGAACCTGATGACTCGCGCACCGTGAGGAAGTTCTTCACCGGTGTGGATTTTCGACACGCCTTCAGCCACAATTGGCAATTCCGGTCGCAATTCTTCCGCGAAGATTACTTTGTGGGACAGATCGAGACCATTCCCACGAGTGGAGCTTACGTTGTCCGCAAGCTCCCGGACGGCTCTTTCACGGCTGATATTGTCCGTAACTTCCGCTGGGATACCGATGACGGGATCTCCTACCGCACACGAAATGAGCTGTCCGGTCAGTTCAAGACCGGTCCAATCTCCCACCGTATCCTCGCGGGTCATTCCTGGGATGATGATTATGATCGCATCTTCAACCGGCAAACGCCCAACAATACCTACCCTGCCATAGATATCTTCAACCCGATCTACGGAAACAACCTGCCGCAGTTGGGATCAGCTCAACTCGTCCTTAGCAATATCACCAACAACTCGAAGGCCGATGTGGAGGTGCACGCCTTCTACGTCAATGAACTGCTTTCCTTCTGGAAGGACCGCGTCTTCCTGCAAGCTGGCTGGCGCAAGCAGAAGGTGGATCGCTCGAACACGAATCTTCGCGCGGCCGCCCCGGCTGCAGTGCTTAGCGATGCCGAAGCCGACACATTCAGCTACGGCCTCGTGTATCATCTACTGAAGGATCAGCGCCTAACCTTTTACGCTAACGCTAATGAAGGCTTCATCCCCAATTTTCAACGTCAGCCGGACGGAGAGGGCCTCGGCCCTATCACGGGTGAGCAGCTCGAAGCGGGCTTCAGGTTCGACCTTGTGGGCGGTCGTGTCTCCGGGCTGGTTTCGATCTACCAGATCAAACAGGAGGGCATCGTTCAGCGTGACTTCGATCGCGATGCGGCCACGGGTATCGAAGGCTGGTTTCACGGCGTACCCGGGCAGACTTCCGAGGGCGTCGACTTCAGTCTGAACACTCGGATCTTTAACTGGTGGGACGCTTTCGGTGGGTATTCGCTCCTCGATGTTACGGACACCCGCACAGGACTGCCTACCGGCGATTCGAACCCACGCCACTCCGCCTCAATCTTCAACAAACTTAGCGTAAAGTCGGGGCCGCTCCACGGGCTGTATTTCACCTTGGGCACAATCTACAAGAGCGAGCGTCAGTCAAAGGCCAGCGGCAAGCTACCGCGGTGGTGGACGCCGGAGTACTTTCGTATCGACACTTCGGTTGGCTACAATTGGAAGATGGGCGATGCCCGTTACTCGATCAGCCTGCGCGTGCGCAATCTGATGGATAAGGACAATCTCTACTTCATCCAGAACATCAACGCAGCCAACATGGAGCCGACGCGCGACATCCGTCTGCAGCTTACGGCGAGGTTCTAATCCCGCAGCTCTTCACACGGTGTATCCGAAGGGCGGCAATAGGAACACACACAAACACACACTATGAACCTAAATTCCTCAGTTGAAGATGGGGTTTCACGCGGTGGGCATGGCAAAATCCGCGCCGCCTGGAGTTGATACAGGCATGATATTGTTGAACTGCGGCGCAGTTGACCTGATCCACTCGTGCAGGCGTATGTATCCGTCGCGTAATTGTCTGGCCCAACCTCCGCTTATACTCACTTGGAGTTCCTTCTGACGCCCGGATTGGACCAGCCGGGCAGCGATGACCAAGAACCAGCGGCGGCCGCGTTTGGCCTCGGTGTGTTTGCGCGGTTCGATGAATCGCACGAACAGCACCCACAGGTTGTAGACCATCAAGAGCAGCCGGGCAGCCAGTTCGGTGGTCGCACGTGACTGGGCGCAGAAGCCGCTGAAACCCCACTGGTTTTTGAGTTCATCGAAGACGTTCTCGGTGTCAGCGCGTTCGCGGTACAGTTGCTGGATCTGCCAGGGATTGTAGCGCTCGGGCAGGTTGGTGATGTAGACGGCGAACTCATGCTTGTTGGTCTCCCAGAACTCCCGGTTGCTGCCTGCGGGCACCTGGCCCTGCAGGCAGCGAGCAAAGACGACTCGGCGAGCCTGCTTCCAGCCGTGCAGTTGCAGGGAGCCATCGGCCACCTGCCAGGCCCCCATGTTCGCCGGACCCTGCCAATGGCTCTCAGGCACCTGATGCAGGGCTGTGCGCACGTTGGAGGTGAGCTTGAGTTTGAACAGGTAGTAGGGGCGGTCGCGCTCCTGCTCGTGCCAGCGCATGACCGCATCGTGCCCCAGACCGAGATCGCCGCGATTGAGCCAGACGCGTTGTTGATCACCGAGCCAGCGACGGGCATCCTCCATCGTCTGCTCCCACTGGGTCGACGTCACTGTATCGCCACTACGAAACCGATACGCCGGACAAAGCCGTGTGCCCGACACCACGGCCAGCAGCGGATGAAAACTTCGCCGACCCGGCTTGATCGGGTTGTAGCCAATCTCAGCGCCCTCCTGATGTCCGTACTTGGGCTGCACCGTCGAGTCCCAGTCCAGGATGATCTGCTCGGGCAACGCCCGCCACATCGGCCGGGCGTGCCGTGCCACCCACTCCGCTCCCACGGCCGGATCAATCGACTTGAAGAAACGACGCACCGTGTCGTCGCTGACAACCGCCTCCATCCCGAAGATCTCCGGAATGGTAGGATCCTCGCGCAATCGTTCCACGTGGCTGAAGCGTCGACCGTCAGTCAGCGCCGTAAGCATGAACGACTGGATAATATCATAAACTGGCGCGGCGTTGGGACTGGTGCGCTTCACGGGCGCATCCTTGGCCAGCGCATCTACAATGCCCAGATGTTTGATATACGCTGCCCACGGCACCAAACCTCCGAAGGGCGTGAGCGCATCGTCGGTCACAGACATGCGCACACGCCCGCCAGCCGTCGGAAACCAGAAATCCCCTTCACCCGTCGGATGAATCCCCAACAACGATTCTGCTGTGTCCATCCTTCAGTTTACCAGCGCCTTCCAACCCTCAAGCTCTTTCCTTACCGAGGAATTTAGGATAAACTTTTCGGTTGACCGCTGATCTCTGACTTCCGACCTCAGCACCCAGCCGCCGATCCAGGTCACGACGAAGCGTGCCCCTGCCATTCTGACA
>CAZNBS010000362.1:0-4178 GCA_964570955.1 uncultured Burkholderiales bacterium
CACCACCAGCAACAAGCAGCTCAACTTCGTGCAGCACATCAAGACGCTGCTCAAGGCCAACGGCCGCGCCGCGGTGGTGGTGCCCGACAACGTGCTGTTCGAAGGCGGCGCCGGCGAGACCATCCGCAGGAAGCTCCTGCACGAGTGCGACGTGCACACGCTCCTTCGCCTGCCCACGGGCCTCTTCTACGCGCAGGGCGTGAAGGCGAACGTGATCTTCTTCGACAAGAAGCCCGCCGCCGAGACGCCGTGGACCCGCAAGCTCTGGATCTACGACCTGCGCACCAACAAGCACTTCACGCTCAAGACCAACCCCTTGAAGCGCGAGGACCTGGACGAGTTCGTGGCGCTCTACAACCCGAAGAACCGCCACGACCGCAAGGCCACCTGGTCTGCCGAAACCCCCGAGGGCCGCTGGCGCGTCTTCGAGTACGACGAGCTGGTGGCCCGGGACAAGGCGAGCCTCGACATCTTCTGGCTGCGGGACGACTCCCTGGCTGATTCGGACAACCTGCCGCCGCCGGATGTCATCGCGCAGGAGATCGTGGAGGATCTGGAGGCGGCGCTGGAGCAGTTTCGCCTCATCGCGGCGGACTTTGAGGCCAGCAAGTCCACAGCCTAATCATGACCGCGACGAAGCGCTCTCCGATCAAGGAAGCTCCCCTGCCCCAGGCGGGCGAGTCCTTGCGCGAGCGCAGGAGTCGAATCTGGGATGACCGGATCGAAACGCCCCTTGTCGTGGCGGCTTTGGCGGTAGGAATCGCTGCGCTCGAATGGTGGCGGGTGTTCTTCCCGTCGCCACCCCATCCGTGGGCAATGACTGCGATCGCGGCCATCGCGGTTGCCTACCTGGCATGGCGGATGGCCAAGGCGGTTCCGGCACTCCGCCAACTGAAGCTTGCCGAGGAGGGGGAGCGCAAAGTCGGGCAGGAGCTCGAATCCCTCCGCGAACTGGGCTATGAGGTGTTCCACGACGTGCCGGGTCCAAACTTCAATGTTGACCACGTGCTCGTGGGCCCTTCCGGACTCGTTTGCGTAGAGACGAAGACCTGGTCGAAACCCACGAATGCCGAGGCGAAGATCGCTTTCGACGGTGAGACGATCACGGTGTCACCCTCGGGTTGGCGCCCATCTCGCGATCCGGTGGGGCAGTCCCGCGCGCTCTCGAGTTGGCTTCAGGGACTGGTCCGGCAGAGCTCCGGCCGCGAGTTCCATGTACGCCCCGTTGTCCTCTTTCCGGGCTGGTGGGTGGAACAGGGGAAGGGCACCACGCGGGACATCTGGGTGCTGGAGCCCAAGGCGCTCAAGTCATTCCTCGCCAAGGACGTAAGGCGGCTTTCGGATGAGGACATCAAGCTCGCGAGCTTTCACCTGACGCAATACGTCCGGGCGGCTCGCCGCGAAGTGGAGGACTGAATGGCGAAGGCAATGTGGATGGTGCGTGCGGAGGCGGGCGGGGTGCTATTTGACCGTTTCAAGGTAGAGGGCCTTGTGGCGATGGGCCTGGAGGTCGGGCCGCTGCATGACCTGCGTTCACGCAAGCAGATTGCCGACCGGCTCAGAACCCACGGACCTGAATGGTCAGACGGGCAAATCGCCGCATGGGCAGGCATGCTATTCCGGTTCCAGCACGAGATCGCCGTAGGCGATGCCGTGGTGACCTACGATCCTCCGACACGGGTCTATCTGATCGGCACGATCACAAGCGATTGCATCTACGACGAGAAACGTGTGCCGGGCGATCCTTTCACAAGGACGGTGGATTGGCGCGGCGAAGTGCCGCGGGACAACTTGAGTGTCGCCGCCAAGAACAGCCTCGGCGCTATCGCGACTCTATTTCGCGTGCCGAAGGACGTTGCGGAGGAACTCGAAAGGGCCCTCGGGGGTGAGCGAAAACCGCCCGAAATCGCGGCACCGACAGACGAAGTCGTTGATGAACGGGCGCTGCTCGAAGACGTGCACGCACGCGCCATGGAGTTCATAAAGGACCGCGTGATCCGCCTCAATTGGAACGACATGCAACACTTGGTGGCGGGCCTTCTGCGAGCCATGGGCTACAAGACCCAAGTGTCGCCGGCCGGGCCGGACCGTGGGCGAGACATCGTCGCATCCCCAGACGGATTCGGTTTCGAGAACCCGCGAATTGTTGTGGAAGTGAAGCACCGGACGGGCAGCCCCATGGGTTCGCAGGAGATTCGCAGCTTCCTGGGTGGCCGCCATGCCAACGACAAAGGACTCTACGTAAGCACGGGCGGCTTCACCAAGGATGCGCGGTACGAAGCGGATCGGGCCACCATCCCCCTTACCTTGATGGACGTGGACGACCTCGTGAAGGCGGTGGTGGAGTACTACGACAGCATGGATATCGAGACGCAGCGGTTGCTGCCGCTTCGGAAGCTTTACTGGCCGGGGTAGCTGGGCGCGAAAGCGTGGAACGCTAGCTGAAGAGGACTCATGGCACTCACGAGCACCCAAATCGGCGCGATCGCAGAGAACTTGGTGATCAATGCGCTGGCAACGGCTTCCAGGGGGCGCATCGCTCCGTTTCGCCCCTTCGCCGACGACGAGGGCATCGACATCCTGGCCTACGACAAGCAAACGGGTAGCGCGATACCCATCCAGGTGAAGGCGCGGACCGTCACGCTTTTCAAGCCGAAAACGAAAGTGCGCGGAAATCTGGCCCACTTCGAGGTTCGGAAGGTCGTGCTGGACCGAAACAAGCGCTCGGTGCTTGTGGCAGCCTTGCTGACAGAGGATCTGAAGGAAATTCGTGATTCGTGGCTGATCCCGATGCGTGAACTAAAGGGGCTCGCCAATGAGCGTGCATCGAAGTGGGTGATTCGTCCGAGTATTTCCAAGAAAGGGAAGGACCGATACCGCGCGTACTACCATCACGGCGTTGCAACCTTGGTGATGGAGTTGTTGAAGCAATTCAGGAAGCCTGCGTAGGAAGCGCGTCACGACAGCGACAGTGTGATTCGACAGAGGTGCACGATGGCGCGAACCCGGCGAAGCCCGCGCGAATCAATTCCACCCGTTCACGAAATCCGTCAGAGACTGAAGCGCCTCGCAAGAACCCTACTCAGGCAGCGAGGCGATTTCATTCGCTTTACCGGCGACGAGAAGGCTGACCGCCTGCTCAATGATCTGAAGCGTGCTCCGCACTTGTTTGTCATCGGCAGCGTCGCCGACTATCAAGTGAAAGCCGAGAAAGCATGGAGCATCCCAGTCGCCCTTACGCGGAGGGCTGGAGGAAAGAGCTTCCGGCAGGTGAATGCACTCTCCCGAAGATCCATCCGCGCAGTGATCAAGGGGCCGCCTGCGATGCATCGCTTCCCGGCTGCCGTGGCGGACCGCATCCGCCGAACTCTCGACCGCATCGAGTCACAGTACGGTGGCGATGCATCGAGAATCTGGGCGGGAAGACCATCGAGCGCGCTGGTTGTCTACCGCTTTCTCGAGTTCCACGGGATCGGGCAGAAGGTAGCGAACATGGCGACGAACATCCTGGCTCGGAGTTTCGCGGTCCCGTTCGCGGACCACTACTCCATCGACATCTCGGTGGATGTCCATGTCAGGCGAGTCATGACGCGGCTGGGCCTGGTACCGCCCAAGGCGACGATCGAGCAGGTTACCTTCGCCGCGCGTGCGCTAAACCCCGTCTACCCGGGGCTGATGGATCTCCCCTGCTTTCACATCGGTCGGACGTGGTGCCGGCCGAGGCGTCCCCTTTGCGGCGAATGTCCGATGAATGGCTGCTGCCCATCCGCGCGGGACGAGGGGAAGTAGGCCATCCTCTAGGGAGATTGCTCCGAGTTTGAGCATTCACTCACCAACCACTGGCTGCGCTGGAAACGGCCGATGCAAATTCCCCACCCCCTCGTCACCCACCTCCGCCACCGCTTCGCCCTCGACTGGCACGGCATCCACGGCGTCGCCCACTGGGCCCGCGTCGCGCGCATCGGCGAGCGCCTGGCCGCCGAGTCGGGCGCGCGGCTCGACGTCGTCCGCCTCTTCGCCTTCTTCCACGATTCCTGCCGCGAGTCCGACGGCTGGGACACGCAGCACGGCCCCCGCGCCGCGGTGCTCGTCGAATCGCTCCACGGCTCCCACTTCTCCCTCGACCGCTCCGGCCTCGAGCTCCTCATCGAGGCCTGCCACGGCCACACGCACGGCGA
>CAZNBS010000363.1:0-2140 GCA_964570955.1 uncultured Burkholderiales bacterium
GGTGGGCACGGCTGTGCGCGTAGCTTCGTTCGTGATGAAACGAACCGTCCTCCAGCGCCACCGCTACGGTGTACGAGAGCGAATGGTCGAGCGTCTCGCGGCTGGCATCGGGGTTGGATTTCTCCGGATCGTTGGCGCCGCTGCCGATAATATTGTGCACGGCGATATTGGTTCGCACCACCACCTCACGCACCCGGTTCAGGTCGACACCGACGCGTAGCTCGATAGCAAGGTCGATGAAGGCCTGGGCGTGATTGACCGCCGCATGTGCCTTCGTGAAGGTCTGGAGAATCGCGCCCAGCGGCTCGCCCGGCGCCGGCAGCGCAACGTGGTAGCACGCATCCGGACCGCCGAGCATGTACGCGATGACGCCGCTTTCGCCTTCGTAGGCGGGGCTGGGAGAGGCCTCGCCACGCATGGCGCGATCGATCGCGTCGATGGCGAGCTTGCCCGAATGTCCGGGAACGAATGCCTTCCAGGACGTCATCGCGCCCTTGCGAGTCTGGCGCGTAGATTGGGAAATGAGCACGGACTGATTGAGCGCCTGGTAGATGGTGGTCACGGGCAACCGAAGCAGCGCTCCCAGGCCCGCCGTGGTGGCCGGACACAGATGGCCGGTCTGCTCCTTTTGCGATGGGGCGAGCGGGATGCCCCTGCCCAGCGCTACCTGGATCTCGTACGCTACGGCAATCGCGCGCACCAGCGCCGCGCCGTCGCACCCCATCTGCTGGGCCACGGCGATCAGTGGCGCAAGGTTGTCCCCGGGATGGGCGGCGGGCGGGGCGCAATCGTGAAAGTCCAGCTCGCGCACCGCGGTCGCGTTGGCCCAGGCGGCCCACTCGGCATGCACCTGAACGACCCGCGGGAGTCCGAACAGTGTCGCCCCACCGCTGCGCGGGTGGGCCAGCGCCATGGCGCGAGCGGTGGCGACCGGGCGGCGATCGATCGCCGCCAGCGCGACGCCCGCATTGTCGATGACGCGGCAGGCGACCATCTCGGCCACCGCGGGGGTCGGCGAGGGCGCGGTTGCAGCCAGCTCGGCCAGCTTCCATGTCAGTTGCGCCTGCCTGGGCAATTGCGCCGAGCTCGGATGTACCCGTACCTCGTGCACGACCATCGTCGCACCCCTCTGGTCCAAGGATCGTCGATGCTACCGTCTGCACGCGCGGTTGCCCACCGTTTGCCTGCTTGATCGCGCCAGCCACGATGCGCTGACTCACCCGCCCTTGCCGCCCGCCACAATGCAATCGCCCGACGACATGGCCGTTGCAATTTCGGTTATCTTGACAGGCCCGGACGGAAGGAGGGTAAGAAGTCGTGAAGTCGATCACTGCGCGGGTTCTCGCAATCCTGGCGGCGTGCGCCTGGATGGCGCCAGCAGCGGCGCAGCAGTACCCGTCAAGGCCCGTGCGCATGATCGTGCCCTACGCGCCGGGCGGCGGCGTCGATATCACTGGGCGGTTCATCGCGAGGCAACTCACCGAGCGCCTGGGGGTGCAGTTCATCGTCGATAACCGCGCCGGCGGCGGCACGATCATCGGAACAGAAGCCGTAGCTCGTGCTGCGCCGGACGGATACACGCTCCTGGTCGCCAACATCGCGCTGACCGCCAGCCCTGCGCTGCACGCGAAGCTTCCGTTCGATCCGATCCATAGCTTCGCCGCCGTGTGTCAGATCTCGTCGTCGTACAACGTGCTCGTCGTGCACCCTTCGCTCCCCGTGAAAACGGTGCAGGGCCTCATCGCTCTGGCGAAGGCGAAACCGGACCAGCTCAATTACGCCTCCGCCGGAGTCGGTAGCTCGATTCATCTGGCCATGGAGCTCTTTCAGCGAGCCGCGGGCATCCGGCTCGAGCACATTCCGTACAAAGGGGCGGCGCCTGCCGTGATCGACGTTCTCGGCGGTCAGGTGCCGACCATGTTCGCCTCCACGTCGACGGCGGTCGACCACATCCGCGCAGGCAGACTTCGCGCGCTGGGGACGAGCAGCGCGAAGCGAAGTGTCCTGCTTCCGGATGTGCCCACCATCGCGGAAAGCGGCCTTCCCGGATTCGAAATGAACAGTTGGCAGGGAATCGTCGCACCTGCTCAGACGCCGCCGGAGATCATCGTTCGATTGAATAACGAAACGAACGCGATTC
>CAZNBS010000363.1:2150-4159 GCA_964570955.1 uncultured Burkholderiales bacterium
CTGCGCCTGCCCGAGGTGAAGCAGGTGTTCGCCAAACTCGGACCCGATCCGGCCGGCGGAACGCCTGCCGACCTGCGCGATCGAATCGCGAAGGAAGTCGTGCTCTGGCGCCAGGTGTTGGGCGCGCCCAAAGCGAGCGAGTGAAGCGTGACTTTTCCTGCCTTGTCGCGCGCGCGGGGCTACGGACGCTCGGCGCACGCCATGTTCAACAATATAGGCGCAAGCATTTGCGCCGGGCACGCTGAACAAACCGGCTGTGCGTTATGAACCGAAAGGAAAACGTGCGGCGAGGTTCAAGCACCGAGAACACGCACCCCAGGCCCTCTTCAATACCGTCACGCTCGGCGAGCTTTCGCGCCGCGGCTTCCTTACGCACACTAGTGGTAAGGTACTGATGCGGTCGCTCGTGTTTCTTCGCTAGCGCAATCGCTGCGCTATCACCCGTTCGGCGTTCTCCAACAACAATGCCTTGAGGCTGGCATTGTCCATCGCCTGGGCCTTGAGAAATTGCGCCATCGACCAGCCTGACATGATCGGTAGGTATCCGCGGAACAGCATCCGATCGAAACAGGACAGCACCCCTTGTATCCGTGCTTCGTACCTGCAGATGAACTTTTTCACGGCTGTCCACCTCTTGTGCCTCAACGCATCACGGCCTCCAATGCGCTCACGAGATTGTGGAGGAAAGTATTTGGCTGCGACCAGCGGCCGCGCTAGGACATTCAGGCCTGGTTTCCTCCAGGGCCGGTTAGGGCTGGATGCGTTTTCAGAGCGCAAGTCAGCTAGGAGGAGGACTTGTTGACCAATCTGGATGGATTCGGATACGGGCTTGGCGGAGAGGGTGTCCGTAAACACGGTGTTTCGGCACGTCTCAAGAAGTCTCTCTACTCATTGATGCACAAGCCATTTATTGTCTTGACACGTCTCGTGCTGTATCGCACAATCTCTGTCGCAAACTAGGGCTGAGACTAGGGCTGACACTTTGGCGGAGACATGTCCGCCAAACCCACTAGGGACGAGACTACCATGGCGAGTCACGGAATACACCGGCTGTCGGCACTGCGCGTCACGAGAACGAAGATACCAGGGCGCCACGCCGACGGCGGGAACCTGTATCTGGTAGTGCGGCGGCACCCCGCCGGGCGGCTGACGAAATCCTGGGCGTTCCTGTATGCCCGCGCGGGCAAGCAAACGGAACTCGGGCTCGGCTCTGTGAACGCGATAACGCTGGAGCGCGCCCGAGCGCTCGCCTTCGAGCAGCGTGCGCTGCTCGCGCAGGGTATTGACCCTCAGCAAGTGAAGCGTGAGCGGGAACGCTCCCTTGCCGTGAGTGCGGCAAAGGGCATGACGTTCGATGCCTGCGCGAAGGCCTACATCGACGCGCACAAGCCCGGCTGGCGCAACCCCAAGCACGCCGAGCAATGGACTGCCACGCTCAACACCTATGCGAGTCCCGTGTTCGGCGCGCTGCCCGTAGCCGCCGTAGATACGGCGCTGCTCATGAAGGTGCTCGAACCCATTTGGTACGAGAAGACCGAGACGGCATCACGGCTGCGCGGGCGCATCGAGAACGTGCTCGGGTGGGCGACGGTGCGCGGGTACCGCAGCGGCGATAACCCGGCGCGCTGGCGCGGGCACCTGGATAAGCTGCTGCCGATGCGCTCGAAGGTGCAGAAGGTGAAGCACCATGCAGCACTCCCCTACGCCGAGCTGCCCGCGTTCGTAGCCGAGCTGCGCAGCCGTGAAGGTGTCAGTGCGCGTGCGCTGGAATTCGTCATCTTGACCGCCGCGCGCGTGTCTGAGGCCGTCAATGCGCAGTGGGGTGAAATCGACTTCGAGGCGCGCGTGTGGACGATTCCGGCCGAGCGCATGAAAGCCGGCCGCGAGCACCGGGTGCCGCTCACCCGCGAGGCCGGCGCCGTGCTCGGTGCGCTGGCGAGGCAACGCCAGTCCGACTACATCTTCCCCGGCTGGAGGGTGAACAAGCCGCTCACCGGCGCCGCGTGCCT
>CAZNBS010000364.1:0-4068 GCA_964570955.1 uncultured Burkholderiales bacterium
TTCGCTTCCCGGGTCATGGCGCGTGTCGCCTGGCCCTGCGCGGCCGTCAGCCGCTGCGCACGCTTGGCGATGCGGGGCGGGGATCGCACGGTCCCTCACTCGAGCATGTTCTTCAGCGTGAAACCCGAGAAAGTCGTCTGCCCCAGCGCGCAGGCCGACGAAGGGATGTCCGGCCACCGCAGCGCTTGCTTCCCCGGGTTCGCCGGGATGAACGGTGCGGCGACGAGGTATGATCGATCGCATTCCACGTCCCCGGAAATCCCATGAAGATCCAGTCCATCGAGTGCATCGTCCTGCGCATCCCCTACACCACCGGCGGCAGCAAGGAAACCGGCGCCTGGGGCGGGCGCGCGTGGACGACGGCCGATGCGCTTCTGGTCAAGGTCACCACCGATGCGGGACTGATCGGGTGGGGCGAGGCATTCGGCTACAACGCCATTCCTGCCACGCGCGCGGCCATCGAGCACATGATCGCGCCGATGTGCATCGGCCGCAGCGCGCTCGACGTCGAAGCGCTGATGACCGAGCTGCACGCGAAGCTGCACATTTTCGGGCGCGGCGGGCCGGTGATCTACGGCATGTCCGGCCTTGACATCGCCCTGTGGGACATTGCCGGCAAGGCGGCAGGACTCCCGGTGGCGCGACTGCTCGGCGGGCGTCGCGCCGAGCGCCTGCCGGCGTATGCGAGTCTCATCCGCTATGCGGAGCCTGCTCTGGTCGCGCGCAACGTCGAGCGGGCGATCGAAGACGGCTTCCGCCACATCAAGCTGCACGAGATCGAGGTCGAACCCACGCGTGCCGCGCGCGAGGCCGCCGGGCCCTCCGTGCCGATCATGCTCGACGTGAATTGCCCGTGGTCGGTGCAGGAGGCGCTGCGGATGGCGCGCAGCCTGGAACCGCTCGAGCTGCTATGGCTCGAGGAGCCGGTATGGCCACCGGAGAACATCGCCGGGCTCGCAGAGGTGCGTGCCGCCGGCGGCATCGCGATCGCTTCGGGGGAGAATCTCGCGACGCTCACGCAGTACCAACAACTGCTCGAATCCGGCGCGGTCGACTACGTGCAGCCGAGCCCGACGAAGATGGGCGGCGTGTCGGAACTGGCGCGGGTGTTCACGCTGGCCCGTGCGCACAATGCGAGCGTGATGCCGCATTCGTTCTACGATGGACCGGGCCTGCTGGCCGCAGTGCACGTCAATGCCGCCCTCGGCCGCGATGCGCTGGTCGAGTGGCGCTACTTCGACCTCGAGGCGAGGCTGTACGGCGAACGCATGATCCCGCGCGAGGGCTTCATCGAGGTGCCCGAAGGTCCGGGCCTGGGGTTCGATCCCGACCCCGGCGTCGTTGCGCGTTACCGCACGGATTGATTTCACCCGGAGGCGGGAAGCGTGTAGCGTTTCTCGACCGCTACCCGGATGCGCGCGCGGCTTTCGTGCGCGTCCAGGCCGGATTGGCCCTCCACCGCGGCCACCTCGGCGCTCAGCTCCGCATCCTTGATGCACGCGCGTATCCAGGTCGAGAAATCGCGCACGCGCAAATGATGCTGCCACGTCTCGTCGTCCACGCCTTCGCCGATCTGCAGGAACTCGAACAGGTTGCGGGCGCGTAGCCTGAGCTTGCCCTGCGGGCCGCGGAACCAGAAGCTGCGGTCCTCGGGCAGTTCGCCTTCGGCGTACTTGCGCCGATGGCGCCGGCGCTGCGAGCGCTGGCCGGCCACCGAGAAGCGCGTCGCTCCCGTCTGCCCCACCTGCCACAGCAACGCCTGACCGGATGGCAGTGACGTTTCCTCGACTCGCGGCGCGCCGGTCCCGCTGGCAGCGGCCACAGCGGCCAGGGCCTGAGCGGGCGAGGCGCCGAGCACCACGACGCTGTCCAGGGTGCGGGACACTGCGGGCGCGATCCATTCCGGATGGACGGTCACGTAGAGCATCCCGCTGGGTGCCTGCGACAGGATGGTCGGCACCGAGTCGAGATCGTGCGGCATCAGGTGATGGGTCTCGTCGACCAGGATCCAGTGCGGGCGGCCGGTGCGTGCACGCAGCGCATGCAGCCGCGGCAGGAGATCGAGGAAGAAGGCCGGACGATCGTCCAGCGGCAATCCGATTAGATTGACGACGACGTTGGTGTCCGGCTTCTCCAATGCGGTGAGCACCTCCTCCGGGCTGGGGGCACGATCGCCGTTGCCGAAGACGATGCCGGCGCCGAAGTCCTCGTAGTCGCCCTCCGGGTCGATCGCGCAGAACTGGTACCCCTGCTCGCACAGCCGCTCGAGCACGCCGGTCGCCAGCGTAGACTTGCCGCTGCCGGAGGTGCCCGCGATGAGCAGCCCGCGTGCGTAGGCGTCCACCTCCACGGTGGTTGCGTCCTGTGCGTGACCGAGCAGGATGCGGTGCCGTCGTACCGGTGCCGCGGCAGCGCGCAGGTCGTGTGCAAGGACGGCGTCGATCAGCTCGATTACCGCGTCGGTGCGGGCGAGCGCGCTGACGCAATCGGCCGAGTCCTTCAGCGTGGGAATCGCATTGGCCACCGCCACGCCGTACTCGGCGGCGTGCAGCAGCGCGTGATCGTTCTCCGCGTCGCCGATGGCTGCGACGTTGTGCGCGGACAGGCCCAGCCGCGCGAGCGCGCGAGCGAGTCCGGTGGACTTGTTCACCGACGCGGGCAATACCATGACTGCGCCCTTGTTGAAGATGACCTGCAACTCCAGCCCGAGGTCGCGGATCGTCTCGAGCACGGCGGTCTCGTGCGGTTCCACGGTCGCGACGATGGACGCGCCGACACGCACCGGCACCCCGCGCCGGTGCAGTGCCTCGACGAATGCAGGGGGCGGCGGCTCGGCGAGGACCTCGCGTTCCCCGGTTTCAGGAAAGTGCAGCAGGGCACCGTTCTCGGCGACCACGCAGTCGAATCGGTCGACCTGCGGAAAGATGTCGAGCAATTCCCCCAGCTCCCGACCCGTTACCAGCACCAGCCGGCGGCCGCTGGCGCGGAAGCGATCGAGGGCTTCCACCCCGCGCGCCGATACCACGCCGTCATGGGCGAGCGTGCCGTCGTAGTCCGTGGCCAGGACGACGAATCGCATGAACCCCTCCGTTGCTGGACATCCGCCGGTTGCAAGCGGTGCGCCTGCCACCGGCGGGCGGGGTCCAGTGGCGTCGGCTGGACGCGTCGTGGATCCGGCCCGGCGTCATTGACGCAAGTCAACCGGCCCGATGGCCCGCGGCGTTATGGTGTGGATTGACCCTCATCCTGGAGCCAGCTTTCATGCAGCACATCATTCGGATCGTACTGGTTGCCGCAGCAACGCTGGTGTGGGCGACCGCCGTGGCGGCCTCGACCCAGACCGAGGAAGCGGACGCGGCGCTCAAGCAGGATGCGATCGATCGTCTGTCACAGAGCCACGATCCCACGCTCTCGGTCGGAATCGGCCGCGTCTACGTCAAGCAGGCTGCCTTGCTGGCCGCCCACGACGTGCTCCTGGAGCGCGGGCGCGCGGCAGGCCTGGACAAAGCCCGGTGGAACCCTGCGCTGCCGCAGTGGCAGGCGGCGCAGCGCGCGCTCATGCAGGGTGTGGACGAGTTGGTGAGCACCCGCGTCGCCAACGGCGAGTGGGTGCAGAGTGCGTGGAGCGAAGTGGCGGCGCAGACACTCAACGGTGAGGAGGCGGACGAGATCGCCGTGCATTTCCAGTCGGAGGGCGGGAAACTGCAGCGCAAGGTCATCGAATGGTTCGTGGGCGAACTGACCCTGCAGACCTACACCTTCACCGACCGCTTGAAGTATGGCGTGCCCGGGTCCGAGTCGGAGATGCGCGACCTGCAGATCGCGACCTACGAGCGCATCGTGCCAGGCATCTACGATTTGACCTCGTATCCCAACGCGGTCAAGTTCGCCAGCACCGATCCCGGCGTGAAATATTTCAAGATGATGGTCATGCAGGGTGTCCACGCTCTGCACACCTATCTCGAGGCCTGCGCGAGCGATGCACGACGCATGGTCCGCGAGCGTGCGGCGCAAGTCGATCCCTACATCGCGCAGGTCGCGCGCGCGCAAAGCTGACGCGCTAAGCGT
>CAZNBS010000365.1:0-210 GCA_964570955.1 uncultured Burkholderiales bacterium
CTGACCACCCTTGCCGGCGCTGGCTTGCTCGCTGCGGCGACGCCCGCGGCTTCAGCGCAGGTCGCCGCGGCCAACGATCCGGCGCCGGACTATCCGTCACGGCCCATTCGCCTGATCGTGCCGTTTCCTCCCGGCGGCAGTAACGACATCGTTGCACGCGTGCTGGGTCAGACGCTGAGCGAGCGTCTGGGCAAGCAGGTCATCATTGAC
>CAZNBS010000365.1:220-3794 GCA_964570955.1 uncultured Burkholderiales bacterium
CGAGCCGGTGCGGAAGGCGTGATCGGCACCGATCTCGCCGCACGCGCGACTCCCGATGGTCATACGTTGCTGCTCGCCTCGGCGGCATTCGCGGCCAATCCTTCCGTGCGCAAGGTGGCCTACGATCCAGTCAAGTCCTTCGTATGGGCGGGCAGGCTGGGCCACGGCGCCAGCCTGCTCAGCATCAACCCGGGACTACCGGTGACCTCGGTCAAGGAGCTGCAGGCCTACGGTAGAGCGAACCCGAAGAAGCTCGTCATGGCCACTTCCGGCGGTTACGCCGGATTCGCCTCGTATTCGTTCCAGCACGCATCGGGCATCGACATGCTGGTGGTCGTGTACAAGGGTGGCTTCCCCGCGATGATGGACGTGATCGCAGGGCAGGCGCACGTCAACCTCGGCTCCATCATCCAGGTGATTGCGCAAGTGCGTGCCGGCAAGCTGCGGGGATTGGCGACGAGCGGGGCCAAGCGCGCGGCGGCGATGCCTGAGTTGCCGACGATCGCCGAAGCGGGCATACCGGGCTTCGAGGTGAGCAACTGGTGGGCTGTCGCCGCGCCCGCCGGCACCCCGGCAGGCGTGGTGGCCAAGGTCAGCCGAGAGATCGAGCGCTTCGTGAATTTGCCGGATACGCAGAAGCGTTTCGCCGCCAATGGCGCCGAGGCAGATTTCCTCGGCACCGAGGCCATGCGCAAGCTCGTCGCGCAGGAACTGGTGCGGTGGGCGAAGGTCGCAAAGGTCGCGAACATCCAGGTGCAGTAGCGGCCGTGGCTCCGGCGTGCCAGCCTCACGACCTGTTTCTGCCGGCATGCCGGTGAGCGTGCCTGCGGGCGCGACGATTCGGCGGATGAACGAACGATTTCGGGGTTGTCCGTTCCGGCTTTGCTGTCAGCCTGGCCACGTTCGGTCCGATTCGACCCGGATCGATCGTCTTCGGGATCCGCCGACGCGACCTCTCGCAAATCGCTGCCATGCAAGCCGCAGCCGAATCGACCGGTCAAGGCGCGCCTCTGCAGCGAGCCAGCAAAGCCGCGGGCGTCAGGCAGTTCAGGGCGAGATCGGCGAGTAGTAGATTCTCCTCGCGGAAATTACGCCCGTAGGCCGCGCCAGCGAAGGTGATCGCGGCCGACATTACGGGCACCGCCACGCCGGCGAGCCGCGCGAGTGTCTCGTAGAACACCAGACCATAGGGTACATCCTCGAGCACGTAGCGATGCTCGAGCGTCTTCGGGCCCGGCGGAGCGCCGTCGCGCGCGTGAATCGCCGCGGCGATCTCGGCCACGGAGCCGCGCGGCACGTGGTAGGAGAGGTGATAGTGCTCTGCGAGCGAGCGCACCTCAAGTCCGAATGCACGCGCGATCGCCAGTCTTTCGCGGTCGATCGCCTCGGCGATGCGGGCCGCGGCCGGTGTCATGCACTCGAACAGAAACCACGGCTCGCCACGTTCCATGCGGGTGAGATTGGGCAGCGCTTCGGCCGCGTGCGCCACCGGATTGACGTTCGACAGCGCCGTGGTCAACAGGTTGGGCGCCAGTCGGAAGCGTTCGCCGAAAAGCGATCGACATAACGCAAGCACGCTTTCGCCGCGTGGCGCAGGAATCGCTGCCACCTCGAACGTCGCGCGCAGTGTATTGATCTCCACGTCCGCATTATCGGCGCGGCGCGCGGTACAGAGCGTCGTGCCCCAGCCCGCGACGGTCGGTCGCGTCTGGCCTGCTCCGGCACGCTCGTGAATCCACAACGGGACGAGCGATAGCGCGCCGCTCGCGATCACCACCTGGTCGGAACCGATGTGTCTCAACACCGCAGGCAGCACGGCAGCATAGGCATGACCGGGAAGCGCGATCACGATCGCCTCGTAATCGGCCACGGCCTGCGGCGCGTCGAGAATGGCGATCTCGGCGCGGCCACTGATGACACCCGTAGATTCGATCACGCCGCGCCCGGAGACGTTCGAACGCGCGGCAAGCGCGGCGCAGCCTCGGCCCGATGGCGACCAGATCGCCACCGTGTGGCCCCGATGCACGAGAAATGCTGCGGTCGCGCGCCCGATCGGGCCCGCACCGAGAACGGCAACCGTTGTCAGGCGTCGTCTCCCGCGCGCATTGTGCCCGACGGTTACTCGAGCTTGATGCCCGCCGTGCGCACCACCTTCGCCCAGCGAGCGACGTCGTCGCGCACCATGCGCGAGAACGCCTCGCCAGTCGCACCGACAGGCTCGGCGCCGAGCGCATGGAGTCGATCGCGCACTTCCGGTACCTGCAACGCCTCGGCAAACTCTTTCGCCAGCCGATGGACGATCGGCGCCGGGACTCTCGCTGGAACTGCGATTCCTACCCACGAGGACACTTCGACGCCTGCGATGCCTTGTTCCGCGAAGGTGGGCGTATCGGGCATCGCGCGCGAGCGCTTCGCTGCTGCGATACCGAGCGCCTTCAAGCGCCCGGTCGAGGTGTAAGGTTGGGCGGAAGCCGTCGATGTGAACATGGTCTGTACCTGCCGTCCGAGCAGGTCGTTGATCGCCGGTGCGGCGCCCTTGTACGGCACATGCGTCAAATCCGCAGCCGTCACCTGCTTGAAGAGCTCGAGCGTCATGTGCGTGTACGTGCCATTGCCGGTGGAGGCGGTATTGAGTTTGCCGCGATGAGCGAGCGAGTACGCGACCAGTTCCTTCGCGTTCGAGACCGGCACGGAGGGATGCGCAATGAGCACCATCGGGGTATCGGTCAGATGAATCACGTGCGTGAAGCTCTTGATGGGGTCATAGCCCACCTTGGGGCGCAGCGCCGGGGCAATTGCCATCTGCGCACCGCTCGCCATGAAGAGCGTGTAACCGTCGGGCTGGGCGCGCGCCGCCTCCTGTGCCGCGATCATCCCGCCCGAGCCGGGCCGATTGTCGACGATGACATTCTGCCCGAGCGCTTTGGCGACCGGTGCCCCGATCAGGCGCGCAGCGACGTCCTGCGATCCGCCCGGCGTGAACGGCACCAGCAAGCGCAGCGGCCTGGTCGGGTAGTTCTGCGCACTCGCGTCCGCCGCAGCCACGATTGCGAGCAACACGCCGCACACGGTGGCCAGCGCTCGAGGGCTGCCGGGTTGTCCGATACTCGCCATGCGTTCGCTCCTCGGATTCGAGTGCAACAAAGCCCATCCTTCCTTGCGGCGACCCGTTCTCGGCGAAGGCGCAAGCGCACGCCTCATGCGTCGGTCAGTATCCTCGCGCCCGATCCACACCGGTCACGAGCGCTTCGCCGGCGAGAAAGCGCTTGGCGTTGGCGGCGAAGATCTCGGCGACCCGGATGCCGCGCTGCGGATGTCCACCGCCGATATGCGGCAGAACGAGAATGCCTTCGGTAGTCCAGAACGGATGTGTCTTGGGCAGGGGTTCTTCGCGAAAGACGTCGAGCACCGCGCCGGCGATCGTCTTCGAGCGCACGGCGGCAATCAGGTCTTCGTCGGTGATGAGCGCACCGCGGCCGAAATTGATCAACCACGCGCTCGATTTCATCGCGCGCAGGAAAGCCGCATCGACGATATTCTCGGTGATCGGAGTCGTGGGCAGCAGCAGCACGAC
>CAZNBS010000365.1:3804-4067 GCA_964570955.1 uncultured Burkholderiales bacterium
GCACGACGAAGTCCGACTGGCGCAGGACTTCGTGCAACGCCTCCGGACCGTAAACCTTGTCGACGTGGGCAACGGGGTCGGGGGTGCGCTTGCTGCCGATGATGCGCATGTCGAGCGCGCCCGCCTTGGCTGCAAGCTCCTGCCCGATTGCACCCAGCCCGAGTATGCCGAGTGTCTTGCCGGCGAGCGTGATGGATTGGCGCCGCGTCCAGCGGCTCTCGCGTTGATCGAGCGCGATCGCCATGTAGGGTTTGGTCAGGTGG
>CAZNBS010000366.1:0-4066 GCA_964570955.1 uncultured Burkholderiales bacterium
CGACTGGGGCCACGCGAAAGACTACGTGCGCATGCAGTGGATGATGCTGCAGCAGGACGCGCCCGAAGACTTCGTCATCGCCACCGGCGAGCAGTACAGCGTGCGCCAGTTCGTGCAGTGGTCGGCGCAGGAGCTTGGCATCGCGCTGCGCTTTGAGGGCAAGGGCCGCGACGAGCGCGGCGTGGTCGAGTCGGTTGCCGGCGACAAGGCACCGGCGGTCAAGCCCGGCGACGTGCTCGTGCGCGTCGATCCGCGCTACTTCCGCCCCGCCGAGGTCGAGACGCTGCTCGGTGACCCCACCAAGGCCCGCGAGAAGCTCGGCTGGGTGCCCGAGATCACGGCCCGCGAGATGTGCGCCGAGATGGTCGCGCACGACCTCGACCAGGCGCGGCGGCATGCGCTGCTGAAGCGGCATGGGTACGAGGTGACGGTGAGCAGCGAGTAGCCGCGGGCGGCAGGACTGTTGCTTCGGCCAGATGGCCGAGCGCGCGGCGGATCGGCGCGGAGGCTTGATGTGGAAAGACCGGCGGTCGTTGGAGTGGGTGACGAGCGCGTCGAACTGGAGCGATGCCTATCCGCGCTTGCTGGGCTGCTGTACATGGACAGCGCGCCCGAGATGGAGTTTCAAGCGCTCCTCGAAACGCATCCCGTCGCCACGACAGTGGACCGCCTGCGGGTATATGAACTCCTCGGTCGACAGACCGCAGCGATCAAATATCTGACCTTCGACGAACTCTTCGAGCAGGTGGGGGCGTATCACGCTGATAAGTATCTCGAACCTGCCGAGAGAGCCGGCATATCCCTTTTTGCGGTTGTTCAACTGTATCGCGACTGCACTGACAAAGGCGGGTGCTTGTTCGAACTCGGTTCGGACGCGGGAAGCAACCATGTCGGGGTGTATCGCCGCCGCCAATCTGTCCTGGCTGTGCGGGTCGTGGAGCGGATCCAGCTGCGAAAGGACCGTTCCCGTAAGGTGAGCGAGTCCTTGGCCCGACCCTCAGCGATTCCGCGTGGCTTGTCGTTCGCGGGTTCGCAGTTCATGTACACGGAGGGACATCCGATTCATGACCCGATTGCTGGTCCACGAACCAGCAACCTTGTGCAGCGGGAAAATGCTCGTCGCCCCACTGCCTGTTGACGATGCGTTCAGGGGCCAGGCATTTCCTTCCGGGCCGCCCCCTGCGCGGCGGCATCCGTTGCTCGAGAACTCGTTGCACCTGCCAAACGGCGAAGACCCGCACCAGTGCTTGATTTTCGGCTCATCGTGCGTGGCTTGAACTCCCGGAAACTGCTGTGCTCACGCGCAGCACGGCGCCAACCGCACTCCGGCGGCGTCTGGGTCGGTTGGTCAATCCATCCGGCTGATGCCTGGCGGGTACCCCGATGGCAATGTGACGCGACACAGCCAGCAGCGCAGCTTTGCCCCCGGCGGGGTGGACAATTGTCAAGTTTCTTGTAAACTGTCAAGTCCACTGTCAACCGGGTGGCGTATGGGCAAGAGCCGGAAGATGAGGAATGCGCCGGTCTATTACGTGCTGGTCCAAGCGCGGCACAACCCGGTTCTCCGGCTCGATGCATACATCGCCGAGATCCAGGATCGGATGCGCAAGGCTGGTTATCCGGACCACCGGCCGAGTACGACCATTGCGATCGAATTCACTTTCGGTGCGGGCGATGGCCGACCTGACTCCGGAAGGCCGATCCCGAAACCAGTCGAACGCCATCTCTTCCTGAGCGCGGACCGCACCAGGGGTTTCATCTTCGAGCAAGGCGCGCTGTCGTTCCAGACCACCGAGTACGACGCGTTCGATCCGTTCCTCGACGAGTTCATGACGGGCTTTGGCATCATCCACGAAGTGATCAAGCTCGATTACACCGAGCGCATCGGCATCCGATACCTCGACGCCGTCGTGCCGGCAGGCGCCTCGGGCGATCTCAGGAGGTACCTGACCCCGGGCGTGCTGGGGCTGGCCGGCCGGTTGCCCCAAGGCGTTCTTGTCGGTCTGTCCTTGTCGGAAACGCATATCCCGCTGCCTGATGTCGAGGCGAACGTGCTGTCGCGAACCATCGTCCGCAGCGGTCCGCTCGGCTTCCCGGCGGACCTCGAGCCCCAGGGTCTCACTGTGCTGGAGCGATTCCAGAAGATCCAGGGCCTGCATGCGATCGTCGATACGGACGCATCGCAGATGAAGCGCCTGTCAATCGACTTGGGCGCCTTGCGGGGCCGACTGGAAATGCTTCACGCGAAGATTCGAATGGCATTCGATGCCACTGTTACCAGCCAGGCTTTGGCCGAGTGGAAATAGAAGGGGAAGCGACCATGACCGCCGCCATTGCGGGAAGTCTCTACGCAACCGGATACACCGCGCCGGAAGTCTCTGGTGGTGCGACCCGCCCCGCTGTTGGCAACGGTAGCCTTATGCGCTCGGTCATCTGCTACGTTGCGGCGGGAACGATGGGCCTGCTCACGCCGCATGCCGTCGAAACCCGGTACGCCACTTCGTTGGCTTCACTGCACCTCGACATCGACGGGTCCCGCAGCGGTGCAGCGCAGCCTGTCGAACTCGAACGTTCGGTCGCTCGAGACCTGATGCGCATACGGGAGGTGCTTAAGCCCACGGTGCTCGAACTCGCCAACCTGTTCGGCGTGTCGCGCCAGGCTGTTTACAACTGGCAGGCTGGCGCGCAGCCCGATCCCCCGACGGTCCAGCGGCTGGCGCAATTGGCACGAGTGGCGGATCTTTTCGCAGAGGCTGGGCTCTCGGTCGACGCCAGAACGTTGCGACGCAAGGTTGCCGGCGGCGGCACCCTTCTGCACGCCTTGTCGAGCGGGGACGACGTCGAGGTCGTTGCGAGGGGTCTGCTGCCGACTCTGAAGCGCGAAGCCGCTCAGCGCGAGCGTTTGCGGGCTCAACTTGCCGGCCGTGAGCGAGCTCGGGTGAATCCGAACGACTACGGCGCCCCCCGCGTATCTGAAGACGCCTGACGTCGGGTGCTATGCCAAGGGCCCCGCGAAGCATCACCGAGTGGCGTCAAGGACACGCTCTTGATGATGAGGCTGCGGCGGCGCTAGACCTCGTCTCGCGCGCTGGGCCCGACAACACCATCGTTGTCGTGGTTTCGCACGACTGCGACATTGCGGCCGACCCGGCCGTCGAGCCTTCGGTCGAGGTTGTCATCGGGCATCGCATCGACAAGCTGGGGGCCGCTGCCAATGGCAAGAATGCGCGTCGGCTGCATATCCCATTCTTTCAGGGCGATGCCGAGATTCCCGTCGAACTGGAAACCACAACCAAGACCTGCGTGCCGAAGCACGCGGTCCTGAACGGAAAGCCCAAGGGCGACATGACACTGAGCCCGGAAGGGCTGGTCACGTTACGGCACTGGCTTGCGGCAAGGTATCACCGAGCAGCCTTCGCGGACGAGTTCGAGCAGAGACTGAAGGCAAAGCCCGGTAAGCTCGGTGAAAAGATCACCAAGGCGATGGACGATGCCGGCGAACACGTTCTCGCCGTATTCTTCGACGTCGACGGCGGCGACGAAAAAGAAAGAAATGGTCCGGATGACGTCTACGAACTGCGGGTCATCTTGCTCTACGACAGCATGAAGAACGAACCCGCGGCCTACGAGGCCGCGCAGAGGGCGGCTGATGCTATCGAGGCCGCTTTCGAGGCCGCGTTGCGACAAGGCGGCAAGTGGCGCGATATAAAGTTGCTGTCCTGCGATGCCATCTCCGACAGTGCCATGACCGTGGCCGACAGCCGAATGCTGAAGCGTTGGCGATTGGACCACATGAGCCTGAAGGAAGAGCCTCCTCAAGTCATGATGCCGCCAACCTGAGCGAAAGCGTTCGGCGCGCGATCAACTGCGCGAGATTGTTATCCTGAACAACGGCGCTAAGCACAATGATGCAGGCCAAAACCATCTTGCGGAGTTGAGTCATTGCACCTTCTACTTAGGTCTTTATCAGGCTTCCAGACGGCGATGACTGCATGCACTTCAGGGGAGGGCTGATGCTGCAGCAGGACGCGCCCGAAGACTTCGTCATCGCCACCGGCGAGCAGTA
>CAZNBS010000367.1:0-4054 GCA_964570955.1 uncultured Burkholderiales bacterium
GAACTTCCGACGACATCAGCGCACGCGCCAACTGCTCCCATAGCGGGCGCTGCGCGGGACGCACGCGCCACAGGTTCTCGGGAAAGAGGTACAGCCGCAGGTGCGTGCTGCTGCCGTCGCCCCGCAGTGCGTCGCGATGCCGCAGTTCATGGAACGCCTCGCGCGTCGGCATGCATGCAAGCATCCGCGCGTAGAACTCGTCGGGGAATGGCCGCGCGAGATAGACGTGCGTACATGGACTGCGCGTAATCGCCGTCGTATCGATCGCCGCGCACAATTGCGTGACGAGTGCATCGCGCGTGACCGGCGATCCGCTGCGCTGACGCGCAGCCTCCATCACCTGGGGCATGTCAACTCCGGTTAGCGGTTATCCGCTACTGTAGAACAGCCGGGCTGCAATTTCCAGATTGAAGGCATGCGCTCACGCGCGTGGCACCGGCCCGAGCCGGCGGGCGGCAGCGAATCGGTATGTCCCTCGAGCCTCGTGTGATCAGGCGGGCACCGATCTGGCGATCAGGCGCGCCTCTTCCGCTTCGAGTACCCAGTGCCCCTGCGATGCGGGGAACTCGCGCTCGAGCAGATGTTCAAGCGCCGCAGAGATGCTGCGGCGGGCCTCACCACGAGCCCCGATGACGTAGGTCGGGAAGCACGGCGCCGGTCTGAACCGGCAGTGGATGAGCGCCGGGTCATGGTCGTCGCCATGGTGGCGCACCATCCGGGTGAGCGAGGCCTGGAGTTCGACTGGATGAGGGCGAGGCAAGCGCATTGGGGTTCTCCCATTGTTTTGTTCGGACCACCGTGCATTGCAAGCAGGGTGCCCGGCTGCGCGGGAGGCGCCAGGCGACGTCAGTTCACGTCGGGAATCAGTGCGAGCAGGTCCGTCACGCCGACCTCCGCACCGGCCTGCGTGAGCAGGGTCGTCGCCTGGCCACGGTGATGGGTGTGGTGATTGAACAGGTTCAACACCAGGCTGCCGAACAGTTTCCGCTGCGCAACGCCCTTCATGTTGCGATAGTCGATGGCCACGTCGAGATCAGGCAGGGCGATCTCGTCTGTCCACGCGATGAAGATGTCGTCGAGCGCGCGTCGCGTCGCGGTCAGGCTCGGCAGGTCGTCGTGCAGCACCAGGTCCAGCGCTTCGGGCCGAGGCATGCGCAGCGCCGGTTCGACCGCATGGTGCCGGGCGGGATGGGTACCGAGACGGTGCATCCACACGATGTCGGTGACCACCAGGTGATTGAGCGTGCCGTGGATCGACTTGAAGAACGCGCCGCGATTCAGCACGAGTTGCTCGTGCGGAAGCGTACCCGCCGCTTCGTAGAGCTTGTCGTTCATCCAGCGGTTGTACTTCGCGAGCAAACGGATGTGTGCCAGCACGTCCATGTCGATCCTCCTCGTCAGGCCGTTGCGCGTGCCAGCCGCCCGACCCGTGCTTCGCGGATCGGCAGATTGACCAGCGCCGCCGCCACGGCCAGCAGCATGTCGGCGTACCACATCCAAGTGTAGTCGCCGCTGCCAGCGAGCGCGAGACCGCCCAGCCAGGCGCCGAAGAAGCCGCCGATCTGGTGCGACAGCAGCGTAAGGCCGAACAGCGTAGCCAGGTAGCGTGTGCCGAACAGCTTGCCGACCAGCCCGGCCGTGGGCGGTACGGTGGACAGCCACGTCACGCCGAGCACGAGCGCGAAAGCGTAGAAGGTGAGCGCGGTCTTCGGCGCCAACAGGTAGATTGCGATCGCCATTGCGCGCGTCAGGTAGACCCAGAACAGCAGCCACTTCATGCGGTACACGCCGCCCAGCGTGCCCGCGGTCAGGCTGCCGGCGATGTTGGCCAGGCCGATGATGGCGATGGACGTTGCCGCGACGCTCGCCGGCATGCCGCACAGTGCCACCTCGCCGGGCAGGTGCGTGATCAGGAAGGCGACGTGGAAGCCGCAGGTGAAGAAGCCCGCGTGCAGGCACCAGTAGCTGCGGTCGCGTCCCGCGCTGCGCAGTTGCGCCCGCAGGCCGGTGTCGGCGTGGGCTGCCTTATCGGTGACGGCGTCCGTGCTGCCATGGGCCGGGCTCGGCTTCGCCAGCGGTCGTGCGAGCGGGATGGTCACCAGCGCGGCAACCGCCATCGTCATCATCGCGCTCACCCAGCCGAAGGCGGCGATGAGCGCCTGATTGAGCGGTGCGAACAGGAACTGCCCGAAGCTGCCGCCGGCGTTGATGAAGCCCGCGGCGAACGCACGCCGCTCCGGCGGCAGCCGGGCGGCCGTTGCGCCGATCAGGATGGAGAAGCTGCCCGCTCCGGCGCCGGCCGACATCAGCACGCCGACGCTCATCAGCAGCATCCACTCGCTCTGGACAAACGGCGTCAGCGCGCATCCGGCGGCGAGCAGCAGCGCACCCAGCGCGATCACGCGGGTGGAGCCGTAGCGGTCCGCCACCGCGCCGAAGATCGGCTGCGTGGCGCCCCACACGAACTGACCCACCGCCATGGCGAAACTGATGGCGACGATGCCCAGCCCGGTGGAGGTATTGAGCGGTGAGATGAACAGGCCGAGCGACTGGCGCACGCCCATGGTGATGGTGAGGATGGCCCCGGCAGCGAGCAGGAGGGGCCAGTAGGCGCGCGAGGGAGCGGGTTTCATCGCGGGAAGTATAGGACGTGCCCGGTTGCGGGTCTGCCCGGTCATCCAGCACCTTGCAAGGCATTGTGCGAATGTGCAGATCGATAGTGATGAGCTACATATAGCCAGCAATTTCTCTATCGACCCTTGCTCAGCCCTCCAGCGTCAGCGCCTGCGCCGGCTGCGCGTTCGCGCGCTCCACGAACACCTGCATGCGGCGCGGCCTGACCACCAGGCTCTCGCCCAGCTTCAGGCCCAGGCTCACAGCGCGCGACGCAGGGATCTCCGCTTCCACGATCTCGCCGGTGTCCTCGCGCTCGAGTTCCAGCCGCGCGGTCGGTCCCACCAGCAGCAGGCGGGACAGCAGTGCGGGGATGCCGTCGGCGCCGGGTGAGAAGCGCTCGATCTCGATCTCGTGCGGACGTGCGTAGGCGATGGCCGGCGCGTCGGCGAGGTGCGCGTGGCTGGAGGCGTCCACCGACACCGGACCCAGGTGCACGCGTCCGCCGGCAGCGCGGCCGTGGAACACGTTCACCGTGCCCAGGAAGCTGTACACGAACGGCGAGGCGGGGTGCTCGTATACCTCGTTCGGGCTGCCGACCTGCTCCACGCGTCCCTTGTTCATCAGCACCACCTGGTCGGCGACTTCGAGTGCCTCCTCCTGGTCGTGGGTGACGAAGATGCTGGTGATGTGCAGCTCGTCGTGCAGGCGGCGCAGCCAGCGGCGCAATTCCTTGCGCACCTTCGCGTCCAGCGCGCCGAACGGCTCGTCGAGCAGCAGCACCTTTGGCTCCACCGCCAGCGCGCGCGCGAGCGCGATGCGCTGACGCTGCCCGCCGGAGAGCTGGTGCGGATAGCGATCCGCCAGCCAGTCGAGCTGCACCAGCTTCAGCAACTCCATCGCCTTCTCGCGGATCTGCGACTTCGAGGGACGCTGTGCGCGCGGCTTCACGCGCAGGCCGAAGGCGACGTTCTCGAACACCGTCATGTGCCGGAAGAGTGCGTAGTGCTGGAACACGAAGCCGACCTGTCGCTCGCGCACGTCGCGATCGGCCGCGTCCTCGCCGTGGAACAGCACCGCGCCGGCGTCGGGCGTCTCCAGCCCGGCGATGATGCGCAGCAGCGTGGTCTTGCCGCAACCCGATGGACCGAGCAGCGCGACCAGCTGGCCGGAGGGGAAGCTCAGGCTCACGTCATCCAGTGCCACGAAGCTGCCGAAGCGCTTGGTGATGCGGTCGACTTCGATGGTCATGTAGTTCGTTCTCCAGGCAATGTCGCGGCCACGGCGAGATCGCGGCGCGACTTCCATTCGATCAGACTCTTCAGCACCAGTGTCACCAGCCCCAGCGAGGCGAGCAGCGAGGCCACCGCGAACGCGGCGGCGAAGTTGTACTCGTTGTAGAGGATTTCCACGTGCAGCGGCGTGGTATTGGTAAGGCCGC
>CAZNBS010000368.1:0-4045 GCA_964570955.1 uncultured Burkholderiales bacterium
CCGAGTTTGAACAGCCGCTCACGCAAAGTCCACACCTGTGCCCGAGCGCAGGCGGTGCCGGCGGCGCGGGTGCGCAACTCCTGCATCAGCACATAGGCCGCCGCGGTGAGCAGGACGCGAAACTGATTGGCCCAGAAGCGGGTGCAACTCGTGCGGTCGATCTCCAGCCCATGGTGCAGCTCCTTGATGCGCAGCTCGATGTTCGCCCGCTGGCAGTAGACGTCTTCGTACAACCGTCGCGGCGCCGCAGCCAGGTTGGTGATGACGAAGCGCGCGTTGTCACGCGCCTCCCGCCCCGGGTGGCACACCACTTCGGCCTTGAGGATGATTCGGCGTTGGCGCGCCCAGCTCTTGGCGGCGTAGCGAAGCTCCCCGTATACGTGCTCGGTTTGGCCGCTGTTGGCCGAAGCCGAGCGGGCCTGCCTCATCCACGGTTCGGCCGCCCGATCGAGCACCGCGTTGCCCGCCATGGCGATGGTGTAGTCCACGCCCTCGGATTCGAGGAACTCCAAGATCTCGGGGCAAGCGAAGCCGCCATCGAGGCGCACGAACAACCGCGCCTTGGGGAACGCCTGGCGCAACCGCTCGAACATGCGCTGAAGTATCCCTATTGCACCGAGCTTCGCCGGCGCGCGTCCCGAGCGCAACACATAGGTGAACAGATACTGCTCGGGTTCGGCATCAAATTGGACGAACCCCGCCACCGGCAGATAACACCACGTGTCGTAGTGGCCGTTGAACAGCGTCAATTGTTGCCCGCCGTGGGTCGGGTCGTCGGTCGGATCGAGCTCGATGGTGATGCGCCTGGCCCGCCCGCGCAGGCGCCGGCGCTGTCGCTCGATCACCGTCTCGGCCAGCGCCAGCCCCATCCGATACAGGCTCTTCGGCCCCAGCGCATTCTCGAAGCGCGACAGCGTCGCCTGCGAAGCAAGCCCCGCCCCGGTCACCGGATCACGCTCCAGCAACAGCTTCTGCACCGGATCATCGGCCAAGCGCGCCGCATCGTTGCAGTCCGCGTACCCACAGGCAATTGCGAATACCCGCTGGCGGATCAAATCGTCCAGCGTGTGCTGAACCTTCCCCGCTTGTCGATCGTCGCGCGCGCAAGCGCTCAACCGATCGATCAAGCCCAGCCGCGCATCACACGCCTTGAGCAACACCGCTCCCCCATCGGAGCTCGCGCGCGGCTGGTCGAACTGCGCAACCACCTGCTTGCCGAAAAGATCAGCGAACAAAACACTCTGTCGTGTGCTATCGTCTTTCACGCAAAGGCTCCTTCGCTGGCGGTTCGCTCGTATCCCAACGGCGTTCTACCATGAAGTGGGCCTTTGTCTTATGCGTTTCGTGAATTATTCAGGCTAGCGCGACGCGTCGCCGGCGAGTGTGGTGCGATGCATGTGGTGCCGCACCGAGAAGTCGTAGTCGGACAGCGCGTGGTGCATGGTGCAGCGGTTATCCCAGAAGATGAGGTCATTCACGCGCCACTTGTGCCGGTAGACGAACTCCGAGCGCGTCGAGTGGCGGAACAGGAACTCGAGGATCGGCTGGCTTTCCTCCTTCGGCATGTCGACGAACCTGTGGCCCGCATTTATTGGCTCGCTGCGGTTATTCACGTGTCTGCCCTCGCAGTCACAAGCGAATACTCGTGGTGCAATCCGCCCAAAATCGTTTTCATAAGCACGAGACTGCGGCTATAGGCCCGGAGGCCAGCGACTCATGTGGAAAGCGGTCCTGTTTGCAGCGTGTGTCGCGTTCTCGAAGTGTGCAGCATCGGCGGACGCGACGTACCCGACGAAACCGATTCGGTGTATCGCCCCGTACGCTGCGGGCGGCCCGACGGGGCTGATTGCGCGTCTCGTGGGGCAGAGACTCTCCAGGGGTTGGGGCCAGCAGGTCATTGTCGATCTCCGGCCCGGTGCGAAGAGCATCATCGGCACCAAGATTGCTGCCCGGGCGCAGCCCGACGGTTACACCATGCTCATGGCGCTGCCGGCTCTGGTGATCAACCCGCACGTCTACCGGAAGCTTCATTATTCTGTCGGCGATTTCATCCCGATCACAAACGTCGCCACGGCGTCCTACCTGCTGCTCGTCAATCCATCGGTCAAGGCGGAGACTCCGGGCGAGCTGATCGCGCTCGTTAGAGCGCGGCCCGGGCAGTGAGCGTGCTCACGCTTTTTGATGGACTCGCGATCGCACTATTTGATGGTGGAGTTCCCGCTACCACTTTCCGTCTGCTGTAGAGCGCGCGGGAACTGGGTACGGGAACAGCGTTGGCGCGAGCGCAGGCGATGATGCGTTCAGTTGCGAATGGCCAGCCGATAGCCTTGGGGTGTACGTAGAAGCTGGCCGGCGCTGGTGAGAGCGGCGAGTCGTTCGTAGAGCGTCGCATTGCGCACGCGGCACAGTGGACGCAGTTCCTTGATGGTCAGCGGCTGGGCGGCGTTTTGCAGTGCGGTGGTGATGCGTTCATCGATGGAACTGGGCGTGGGTGGCGCTGGGCTCAGCGGCTGCGCGATCTTGAGCGCGAGCGCTTCGCCGCACGCTTTGAGCTCGAGCATCAGGCTGGGCGGTGAGGGCGCGGCGCGATGCTCGATGGTAAGGCTCAGGGTCTCGGCTGCGCGGCGCAGATACAGGTTGGAGTCGCCCCAGGCGTGAAACTCGGAGGAGCCGCGTAGCGCTTGTCCGGCGCGCAGGCGAGCGGCGGATTTTTTTGCGTGGTGGACCACGAGCACCGCCAGGGCGTGGGTGCGCTGCAGCTCACGCAGGTAGGCGAGCAGCGGCGCAACCTCGGCGCTCGCATTCTCGTCGATGCGATGCAGCCGCACGAACGGGTCCAGAATTAAGAGCCGGGGGTGAAGTGCGGCGACGGTGCGCTCGAGCGCCGCGCGATCGAGCGCGGAATCGAGACGCAGCGTGGGCGCGGTGATGACCTGCACGTCGAGCTGCGCGAGGGCAACGCCGGCCGCAGCGCAGATGCCTTCGAGTCGCTCGCGCACGATATGCAACGCATCCTCGGCCGCGTAGAGCAGCACCGGACCGGGCTGCGGCACCGCGAAGTGGCGAAGGCACGGGGCGCCTGAGGCGACCGCCACGGCGAGCTCAAGGGCAAGGAAGCTCTTGCAGCACTTGGGCTCACCGCCGACGATGCCCACGGCCTGCTCGGCCCACAGCCCCGTCACAAGCCAGCGATTCTTCTCGGGGCGTGCCGCGAGCCGCCAGGCCGGTTCGACGGGTAGTGTTGCCGCGCTCACCGCCGGCGTGCCGCGCTCTTCAGCGGCGCGGCCGCGGGCGTGGCGAAGGTCTCGAAGAACAGCTGTTCGTCGATGTGGCGCGCTTCGCGCTGCGCGGCTAGCGCGAGCAACTCGCCTCCCATGTTCATGAGCGCGCGCGCATTACCCTGGGCGTGATCGGCCAGAGTGGCGATGAGCTCGGTGGTCATCAGCTTCGGTGCGCCGGCTTTGGCCAGCGCGTGGGCGATAAGCGCGCGCAGCTCCTCGGGGCTTGCGCGCTCGAGCACCAGGCGCACGCGCATGCGCGACTCCAACGGCGCGAGCTCTTCGGCGCGCAACTGTTGGAGCAGGCGAGAATCGCCGGCGAGCACCACGGTGAGCAGCAGGTGCGAATCCAGACGTGCTGAGGACAGCAGCCGCAGCTCGTTCAACACCGCGCTTTGCATCTCCTGGGCTTCGTCGACGATCAGCACCGGGCGCGAGAGGGAAGCATCGATGTGCTCCTGCCAGCGCTCGCGCAGTATCTTCGCACCGCCCCAGCGATTGTGCGGATGCAGTACCACGCCGAACAGCGCACCCATCTCGCGGTAGAAGTCGGCAATGCCGGCCTGCGGGCGGCTCAAGACGCCCACGCGCGCATCGCGTAGCCCCGAGAGCCGCTCGACGAGCACGCGCAGCGTCACCGATTTGCCCAGTCCCGGCAGCCCCGTGACCAGCGCGAAGCCGCCCTCGCCGATCAACTGCTCAACGCGCCAGCAGAACGAATCCAGCCGGGCGCTGACGTAGAGCGCCTCCGCGGGCACCTCGGCGGC
>CAZNBS010000369.1:0-4044 GCA_964570955.1 uncultured Burkholderiales bacterium
GCGACCAGCTGGCAGCCGGCGGCGGCGGCGATGCCGTGCACGCGGGCGATCACCGGCTGCGGAATGCGGGAGATGGTCAGCATCATCCTGCTGCACAGTGCGAACAGCTTGCGGTAATAGTCCTGATCCGGATTGGCACGCATCTGCTTCAGATCGTGCCCCGCGCAGAAGGCCGGGCCATTGCCTGCCAGCACCACCACGCGCACGTTGCGGTCCTTCTCGATCGCTTCGAGCGCGGCGATGGTGGTATCGAGCAACTCCTCGGACAGTGCGTTGTACTTGTCCGGCCGGTTGAGCGTGAGCGTGGCGATCCCGTCGGCATCCGAGCGCAGCAGGATGTCCGCGACCGGGGCGACCGTGGCTGGTGCGTTCATGCTGCCCTCCGTTCCCTTGATCGATCCGACTGATTATAGTGGGAGCGGTGCCGCGGCGCCGGCCGTGCGGAGCGACAAGGATACGGGTGTGAGTCTGGGGGATCGAAGACCAGGATGGATGCTGGCGGCGCTGTTGTGCGCGTTGTTCGCCACCGCAGCGGAGCTCGCCTGGGCCGATCGACCCGAGCCGCAAGTCGAGCGTCCGCGAATCGGACTCGTGCTGGCCGGTGGGGGCGCCAAGGGCGTGGCACACCTCGGCGTGCTCAGGGTGCTCGAGGAGATGCGCGTGCCGGTGGATGTGCTCGTCGGCACCAGCATGGGCGCAATCGTCGCCGGCGCCTATGCCAGCGGTTTGACCGCGGACGAGATGGAGCGGCGCGTGCGTGCAGCGGACCTCCCGTCAATCCTGGTGGACAGACCGCGCAGCACGCGATCCCTGCGCAGCAAGGAACTGGAACGCCGCAACGTGCTGGGCGCGGAGTTCGGCGTCGGCAAGGACGGCATCAAGCTCCCGACCGGCGCGATCGTCGGGCAGAACATCGAGGTCTTCCTCGCCGATCTCGCCGGAGCGGTGTCCGACATTGGCAGCTTCGACGATCTGCCGATCCCGTTCCGGGCAGTCGCCACGGACATCGTCACCGGCCAGATGGTGGTGCTGGACCGCGGCGACCTGATCAGCGCAATGCGGGCGAGCATGGCGGTGCCGGGCGTGTTCTCGCCGGTCGATTTGGACGGGCGACTGCTGGTGGACGGCGGGCTGGTGCGCAACCTGCCGGTGGACGTGGCGCGAGCCATGGGCGCAGAGATCATCATCGCGGTCAACCTGTCGACGACCGCACGCACGCGCGAATCGCTGCAATCGGTCCTTGGCATCACGCAGCAGATGATCGATCTGCTGATCAATGCGAATGTCCAGCGCTCCCTCGGGGAACTGAGCGCGCGCGATGTGCTGATCGACACACACGTGGGCGACTACAGCTCGGCCAATTTCCGCGAGGCGATGACGCTGATCCCCATCGGCGAGGAGGCCGCTCGCGCGATGGCGGCACGACTGCAGCCCCTGTCGCTCTCCCCGGAGGCCTACGCCGCACATCGCGCAGCGCAGCGGGCTCGCGAGCGCCGGCAATTTCCCGTGCAAAGCGTGCGCCTCGACGAATCCTCTCTGGGCAGGGTGAATCCGCAGGCGGTGAGGGCCGCGTTCGACGTCGAGCCAGGAGCATCCGACCGGCAGCATATCGTCGAGCAGTTCGACGCGCTGATGGCGACCGACGATTTCGAGCAGGTGCGCTATCGCTTCGACGACCGGGACGGCAGGCGCGAGCTGGTGGTCGAGCCGGTGGCAAAGGCCTTCGGGCCGAACTACGTGCGCTTCGGCTTGAACCTCTCCAGCGACCTCGAGGGCGAAAGCGCCTTCAACATCCTCCTGGACCATCGCGCCACGTGGCTCAATCGGCGGGGGCTGGAATGGCGCAATACCCTGTCTCTCGGCGAATCGCTCTTACTGGCAACCGAGTTGTACCAGCCCCTGGACGTGCGTCGTCGCTTCTTCCTCGCGCCGTTCGCACTTTGGAGACAGGAGAAGAACAGCGTCTTCGTCGACGAGGACGCGATCGCCAGCTATCGCACGCGCCAGCTCGCATTGGGCCTCGACATGGGGATCAACGTCGGGCGATCTGCGGAACTTCGCCTGGGGTACCAGTGGAACGAAGCGCGGGCCTCCCGCGAAATCGGATTGCCCTTCTTCCCTGAGCTGAAGGAGGACTACGGTGCGGTCCGTGGACGATTGGTTGTCGATACGCTCGACGACTGGGTTTTCCCTGCCTCGGGACTCTTCATTCAGGGGGAAGTGATGCGCGCTGGCAAGGGCCTGGGCGGAGATCGCGACTTCGACAGGATTTCGGGACGTCTGGACGTACCGCTCCCGCTCGGCAACCGGCATCGCGCGACACTTGGACTACGGGGCGGCACGGCCTTCGGGTCCGACCTGCCGCTCGGCGAGGTCTTTACTCTTGGCGGATTCCTCAATCTATCCGGGCTGCAGCCGCGCCAGATCCTCGCGAATCGCTTCGTATTCGGTAGTGCGCAGTATGCGTACCGGCTTGGTGCGCCGGGAAGCTTTGCAGAACGTCTGTACCTGGGAGCGTCATTCGAGGCCGCGGACGTGGGCGGACGCATCAATTCGCTGGACGACACCGACGTTTCCATTCTCGCCGGCTCGGTCTACCTGGCGTACGACTCGGCGCTCGGGCCGCTGTACTTTGCACTCGGCGGCGCAGATCAGGGCAGCTACGCGCTGTACCTTTTCCTCGGCCGCCCGTGAGCCGGTTCCGGTCAGCTTCGCCCCCGGCTAGAATGATTCGCCGATCCTGAGCGGAAGCCCCATGACCACCAGCGTAGTCGCCGACGCCTTCTCCTACGGCCACGCCGGAGCGGGCGACTGGCGCACGGCCGCAGACGCTTGTCTCGAGCAGTGTGGTGCCGGCGTTCGCAACGCCTCGCTCGGCTTCGTCTACGCCACCGATGTGTGGAGCGAGCACTTCGGCGAGATCGTCGACTATCTGCGGCAGCAGAGCGGCATCGAGCACTGGTGCGGCACTGTGGGCGTGGGCATCTGCGCGACCGGACGCGAATACCTGGACGAACCGGCGCTGGCGGTGATGTGCTGCGCGTTCGACCAGAGCGCCTTTCGGGTGCTACCCGCGCTGCGCTCACCGCGCGAGGTCGCGCAGGCGCGCATGGGCTGGGGTAATCACGATGCCAGTTTCGCCGTGCTGCACGCCGATCCGGGCAGCCGCTCACTCACCAGCCTGGTGCGGGAGATCGCCGGGCGCACGGCCAGCGGCTTCGTCGTCGGCGGCGTGACCAGCTCGCGCGGCCGTGCGCTTCAGTATGCCGACGGGCTGAGCGAAGGCGGTGTGTCCGGCGTGCTGTTCTCGGAGGAGGTGACGGTGGCAACTCGCCTCACGCAAGGCTGCTCGCCGCTGGGGCCGCGTCATCGTGTCACCGACGCGCATCAGAACGTGCTGGTCAGACTCGACGGGCGTCCCGCGCTGGATGTGCTGCGCGAGGACGCGGGTCCAGCGTACGGTCCCGGGCTCGGCGCGTCCGGCGGCTATCTGTTCGTCGGCCTGCCGGTCGAGGGCAGCGACACCGGCGACTATGTCGTGCGCAACCTCACCGGCTTCGATGCGCGCGGCAAGATGGTGGCGGTGAGCGAGCCGGTGAAGCCGGGGAGCGAGATCCTCTTCTGCCGGCGCGACCGCGGCACCGCGAGCGACGATCTGGCGCGCATGCTCGAGAGCATTCGTACCGGCATGTACCGTACCCCGCGCGGCGCGCTGTATTTCTCCTGCCTCGGCCGCGGAGCCAGCCTCTTCGGCGACGACTCCCAGGAACTGCGCATGGTGGCCGAAGGACTCGGCCCGGTCCCTTTGATCGGCTTCTTCGGCAACGGCGAGATCTCCCACAACCGGTTGTACGGCTACACCAGCGTGCTCACGCTGTTCATGTGATGATCGCAGCACAGAGCACGGGCAGGCATGCCCATGCTCTGCAACCGTGTCATTCAGAACCCCCGTCGGTGTGATCCAGACACCACAGCGGCGTGATCCATGGCCCAATCGGTGTCATCCCGAGCCGAGGGCGAGGGATCCTCGCTGTGCAGTGTGCA
>CAZNBS010000370.1:0-4043 GCA_964570955.1 uncultured Burkholderiales bacterium
ACGCCCAACGCTCGCGCTGAGCCGCCGCCGAGAAGCGAAGCGACGAGGGAACCGCAAGCAAGCGAAGCGCGCTGGCGGCGGTCGGCTCGAGCGCGTGGTTAGACCGCGACGTCGACGTACTCGACCTTGCTCGAAGGAGAAGGAATGGCCAGCCCATCCTCACGCAAGCCCGAGAGATGAAACTCGATGGCCTCGCGAATAAGCGATTCGACCTCAGATTCCGAGTCACCCGTGACCACACAGCCGGGAAGATCGGGCACGTAGGCCGAGAAGTTGCCGTGGGCCTTTTCGATGACGATGGCGTATCGCATTTTCGTTCCTTACTTCTTGAAACCACCTTGCTTAAGGATACTGTTCAGGGTCCCGGGCGCAAGGTCATCGCTCGGTTTTCCGGCTACTGTGACACGCCCTAGTTTCGTCGGATGCTTGAACTGACGATGACTCCCGCGGGTTGCGACCAAGAACCACCCGTCGTCTTGCAGCATCCGCAGCACCTCGCTGACCTTCACGTGCGCAGGATACCAGGAAGACTTGCGGACACCCTTCGCGGTCTAACGCTGCGGTTCAGGGGACGCCGACGAGCGAAGCGAGGAGGGTACCGGCCAGCCTCGCTGGCCGGCGCTCCCCTGGAACCGCGGGTTAGAGCGCGGGGTCATATCTACACGAGAAAGTGGGCAATGAGGCACCGAACGATCCTAGTTGCCTTGAAAATCCGTAGAAGATAACGGCGACAAGTACGGCGATGACCAAGGCGGCCATCCAAAGCGGTACTCTGCGACTGCGTTCGAGCCGTTCTCTCAGTGCCCTAGATTGATCGATTAATCCTTCGACCTCCGCGACCTTAGTGCGAGCTTTTCGGATGGTGGCGCGAAGATGATCTGCCGTCGCCAGTAGATCGGCCCGGACCTTAGGATCAGTCTCACGCTCCGCTTGCGCGACAAGCGTGGCAATCAGGGCATCAGCTTCGATCTCTGGAGTCTGAGGCATCACAGTGCGCGCGCTCTAACGCCGGCGTTGAGCGGCGCGCTGCCAGGGACGCGCCAACCAATGGCGCAACAACCAAGAAACGATAGCGCTGAACGAAGCCCGCTGGCGGCGCGTCCGCTCGAACGCAGGGTTAGACCCCGACGTAGGTGACCACACCCAGCTTTGCTGTCGCAATGGACGCAACCAGTTCTGGGACCAGCGGTTGCAAATCGGAGAGGCGATTCGTTTTGGCACGCAGTACGATAACCGCGATGGCGAAGGCGGGAAGGTTCTGTTGAAAGGACAAATTCCGGTCAACGGTGACGAACACGTCGAATTCCTTCTCGGCCAGCGCCAGCAACTCGCCGTTGCTTATCGTCGACCAGCCCATCTGACGCGCCGTCCTGACCTCGTGGCCGACGATCTCGCGCGAGAGACGCCAATCAACGCACTCGTCAACGAGTACCTTCACGAGGCAGTTGCGACGAGGCGGTCCTTCGCTTGCTCGAGAAACGCGATGACCTGCTCGCGACTGACCGAGGGAAAGCCGGCCAGAAACTCATCGATAGAGTCGCCAGCCTCCAGATAGTCAAGGAGCGTCTGAACGGGCACCCGGGTACCAGCAAACACGGGAGTCCCACCCATCACATCAGGGCTGCAGGAGATTACCGGCTTTGTCATGGTGTCAGCGTACTCCCAACTCTGCGGCCCCTGCAACTCGGGGTCTAACGTGCGAGTTCAGCCGCCGCCGAGGAGCGCCGCGACGAGGGAACCGGCAAGCGACGCTTGCCGGCGGTCGGCTGCAACGCCGGGTTGGGCGTCACCTTGAGGCACGACTTCATTCAGACGCGCATTCCGCTACACGCAATACTTCGACGCGGGGTTTCAATTGGCGCGCCCCTTTCTCCAGGATAACGGCTTCCTGCGGTAGCGAGCGATGAACGCCGCAGCCTCCTCTTCAGTTACCGGTACCCAATCCTCTTCGGTAGAGATACGAAGGTAAGGCGCGCGACCGTTGGGTGCGACCCACGAGACCGCGACGCGAAACAGGGACCCGACTGTTGCAGCGTTCCGCTGTGCCACTGAGCACCACACGCGATACTCGCCAGCGAGTTGCCCTGGAACTGGGCGGACGCGGATTTCACGGACCGACGGCTCTCCTTCATTCCAGAATGTCTCGACAATGATCTCGGTCATTCCGATCCGCCCAATGTCTCAATGTGACGCCCAACGCTCGCGTTCAGGGGGCGCCGACGAGCGTAGCGAGGAGGGTACCGGCCAGCACCGCTGGCCGGCGCTCCCCTGGAACGAGTGGTTGGGCAGCTCGCATACCAGGCTAAGGCTGCATTCGACTCAATGTCGCGCGAGACACGCCCCCGGTCCATTCGTAAGTTCCCTGGAGAGTGCCGTCGGTCTGGACGCGGTAGGTGACCTTGGCCTGGTTACGTAGTGTCATGCGAAGCAGACCGGGCTCGACGGTGCCTCTGACGCGCTGCCATCCCGGCGTGATACCGCGGGAATGCGAAGAACCCCACGAGTAGACAGCGACTGCTGAGGTCTGCTCGACCTCTTCGACGATGAGGATGTGATCGAGGTCTCCATCCCATCTACCAGACCACTTGCCCGAAAGCGCTTTCACGTTCGCAGGAACGTTCGCCGCGGGCGGCGTGATGTTGACGGTAGGAGGCATGGGTGCGGTTGAGGGCCCAGAAGCGCAACCTGCGAGAAATAGGAATGCAAGCGGCAATGCGCGTCTCATTTTTCCTCCTCCTCTGAATTAATGGCAACGGACACGGACGAAGGTGCTGCCCAACGCGGTGCTAACCGGCGCGCCGCCCGTCGACCTGCGAGACGGCACGGCGACCGAAGAACGACGGCAAAAAACGAAGCTCGCTGGCGGCGCGTCCGGTTGAGCGCAGGGTTGGGCCGCGGACTGCGCGAGAACGCGAATGCCTGACGTGATGAGGACCGACGCAGAACCAAAGGCTGCGCGTCCATGAACGACTCGCCCAGCACCGTGACGGCGACCACCGACAGCCTTGGCCGAAGCTGCGCGCAGCGCGCCGACACTGAACGAAGGCTCGGCACCTGAAATCCCCTGCCCTCGCCGAAGACGCCAGCATTGTGAGGCGGCACGAGCTTCGAGGAGGCAAGGTGAACGCGGGTCGAGACGGCACCGGCGCCGCGATAACCGCGCGCTGCGCCCTCAGCGCTACACGAGCGCTCGGGAGGGCACTGCCTCACGGCACTTTGATTCATGACGACTGACCCGACGCCCAACGTCGCCCATCAGCGGCCCGCTGTGGCGGGTCCGCTGCATGGGCTTGTTGGCAGGCATCATTCCTGCCAATGCCGAGGGTGATCTAACGTCTCCGCGCATTGAATCCGTCCCTGCGCGCCTCCAAGGATGCCCGCTTTCAGTTCTTGAACCATCCACGCATCCGCGTGCTCGATCGGTATTGCATAAGGTGCTTCATAACCAAGCACCCCCGCTGGCCTGAACCCGAACTTTCGATAGTAACTGGGATGGCCAAGCACAAAGACCAACTCGACTCCCGAAGCCGCAAGTTCCTTCAGCCCCTCTTTGATCAATAAACCGCCAATACCTCCGCCCTGATGTTCTTTCGCGACTGCTAGCGGCGCCAAGATCTGTGCGGAAACGGAGTAGCGACCGGATTGAATCCGTACTGAGGTGAATAGAATGTGCCCAACGACTCGTTCGCCGATTTCCACGACCAAAGAGAACAAAGGCATCGCGGTCTTGTCATCGAGCAGTCCACTGACTAGCTGGGCGATTTCCGAGCCCTGCGTCTCTCCGAACGCGTTCTCATGGACGCCGATGATAGCGGCGCGGTCTGCATCTGTTGCGGACCTGATCCTCACCGCCACCTGATTCTCACGATGCCTGCCAACGCAGTGCTAACCGGCGCGCCGCCCGTCGACCTGTGAGGCGGCGCGGCGACCGGGAGACGGGAAACTCAAACGAAGCTCCCTGGCGGCGCGTCCGGTTGAGCGCAGGGTTGGGCCTCAGCTGCGTGACCGAGCAGCCGAAATGGCTACTTTCGGCCACGCCAGTA
>CAZNBS010000371.1:0-3968 GCA_964570955.1 uncultured Burkholderiales bacterium
ACGCTGGTCGCGCGCCTCCGCTACATGTGTGCCCAACTTCAGCTATCCCCTGCCGACGTGCGCAAGGTGCAGGAGGGCGTCATCATCACCGACGTGTCGGGTAAGGGTATCAAGCTCGCCGCAATCGAAAGTGATGTAGTCGTGCCGAGCAAGTTCCTTGACCGCTTCATTGTCAAAGCGTCAGAGGTTCATCCGTCGCTAATCATCATTGACCCGATGGTGTCGTTCGGCGTCGGCGAGAGCCGTATCAACGATTCCGAGCAAGCAATGATTGACGCGGCGCGACGCATTCGGAACATGCTGCGATGCGCGGTGCTCTACGTTCATCACACCGGCAAGGCCAACGCCCGCGACAAGACGCTCGACCAGTACAGCGGGCGCGGCGGTAGCGCACTGGCAGACGGGGCGCGCATGGTGCATGTGCTTCAGCGGCTTGACCACGAAGCATGGACGGAGCAGACCGGCGACACGCTTGAAGGTGAAGAATCCGGCTTCGTGCTGGCGCGTCCGAAAATGACGTGGTGCCCGCCTCAACCGAACATCTACCTGAAACGGCAGCACTATCTTTTCGAGCGGTTCTACCCCGTTGAATCGACGGAAGGTGCTGGGCTGGTAATCGACAGGGACGCCGACAAGGTATTCCAGTTCGTGAAGGATGAATACCTGAAAGGCAAGAAGCACAGCCAAAACACGTTGATTCAGTCGAAGCTGCTTTCGCAGGCGCGCATCCGTGCCGCAGTGGAGCGGCTGAAGGCTGACAACCGGCTAATTGACGAGAGGATAACCACAGGTGGGCAGGGAGGCGCCCGGTCGTTTTTGCGCCCGATGGAACTCCCGCAATAGGTCGGAACTGGTTTTGGTGTGTTGCTGTGTTTTTGGTGTGTTATTGCTGTGCTAACACGGCAAGGGGAAGGGACACATGCAACCGGCTTTTTTGCCGTGTTGCTGTGTTACCCCTTAGGGCAAACACACCAAACCAAAGGAAGGTCGGGTCAGCACAGCAAGGCCGGTATTCGGCCCGCTGCGCCGCTTTGGTGTGTTAGCGCGCGTCACTGCTGGTCTGCCTGCTGATCCCGTTGAACTTGCGCCATGCGTAGAACTCGCAGGCCACGTTGTTCTCGTTCCAGCCGTTCCCCGGTGCCGCCGCCTTCGCGTCCTTGATCGTCGCGCCCGGGTTCGCGTCCAGCCATGCCCAGACAGCGGCGCATAGACCGCCTTCCTTCGGTCGCTTCACGCCGTTCTGCTCCACACGCTCTACCTTCGGGGCTGCTGCCTTCTTCGGCTTGCTTGTGGTCACCACAGCGTCGGCGGCAGCGGGTGCCGGTGCTTCCATCGCCTTCCAGCCGAAGCGCACCTCGTCGCCGTTCTTATGCACGGTGATTTCCACCAGTTCGGCGGGCACCCCTGCGGCAACACCAGCGCGGCGGGCGTTGTTCCGGTTCGTGTAGGTCTTGGCTTCCATCGTCGTTGCTCCTGTGCGGGTTGTAGATGGGGCAACGCTAAGACGCATCTCCGCGACTCGGCAACGACTTTTTGGATGCACCCGACAGCTCCTGTGATGCCGAACGAATAACGCCCAATTACTTGTTCCCAGTTTGTTCTTGAACTGTAGAGCGTTGTTTTAAATAAATATTCCTTGCGGACCTTCGCTGATATTTCCCAGCATGTAAGCAATGCGTACCCGCTACGCGCCTTTTATCAAGGAGTTTGCACATGCCTACCCCCATAGATGCCCGTATCACACCCTCGCTTCACTCGGAGAATGTTCGCCAGCTTGACGGCTACAGCGACGACAGCGCGCCGTATCTCGGCCCCGTGATGGAAACGCTGGACGACGCTTATCTGACTCTCGGAAAGATCCATGATGCCCGCGACCACGCTAGCCGCAATCAGGCATGGACGCCGGAGCAGGCGGTGATTGCCGTATCCGATGCCGCCTACAAGCAACAGCAGCGCCTGCTGTCGAAGTTCGACAAGTTGTCCAAGACCCTCGATCAGCAGATCAAGTCGATGGACGAGATGCTGACCGGCCCCCTGCAACAGAAGGCTGGCATGGGCACGCTGAACACCGAGATTCGGAATCACGTCCGCGCAATGCCGACCGAGGAACGCCAGAAGTTCTTGGAGGACGCGCTGGCTCGCAAAGACCTGACCACGCTGACGGCGATTCTGGGCGGCCCGGGTTATCTGTCCGGGTTGATGGATGCCGAAGTTACGCACTACACGCGCAAGCTCCACGAGATTCAGCATCCCGAGGTTGTTGGCAGCCTTACCGCCCTTCGCAGTGCCAAGGCTCATGTCGAGAAGGTTGGCCCGCTTGTCATGGGGCAGGTTGAGAAAGCGATGGGCAGTGATTGGGGTCGCGTCACCGCACTTCGTGAAGGTAACAGCAAGGCGCTTGCCGCGCTCAAGTTTGGCGACGGCCTGTAAAGCCCTGTAATCAACAGGATGTCGAGGTAATCAAACATGGCGGAAACCGAAACGCCGGAATGGCTGAAAGCGCATCAAGAGGCAACCGCTTCGTCGGCAGGTCAGCGAGGCTGGGCACCCGGCCAGTCCGGCAATCCTCGGGGCAGGCCCGCAGGGTCACGCAACCGAAAGAATGTCATCGCTGACGAGTTTGCGAAAGAAGGCAGCGCGGTCGCTCGTGTGGTCATGGACGCTGCACTGCAAGGCGACATGCAAGCCGCGAACATGGTGCTGCAACGTCTATCGCCTCCGCTCCGTGCCCGCGCTGAAAAGGTGACGTTTGAACTGACCCCGGACGCTCCGCTGCACGAGCAGGCCAATCAGGTGCTTGCGTCGGTGGCGGAAGGCGCGATTGATCCAGAGACCGGAAAGATGCTGATCGACTGCATCCAGTCGGTTGCGGGCATCCGCGCCGTTGATGAACTGGAAGCGCGCCTTATCGCGCTAGAGGAGAAACAAGCATGAGCATCTACGACACCGACAGCATTCCCTTTTACGGCTGGGGTCGGCCAAAGATCGAACGCCCGATAGACACACCACAGGGGCAAGCCGACCTCAAGCTGATCGTCAATGTCTGCTATGAGGCGATTTTGAAGTGCGACGACCTAGCAGTGCGCTATCAGGCCGCGCGCCTGTTGCAAGCAATCGGCCCGATGAAAGGAACGCTCCAATGAAGAATGACAACCTCGACCACGAGAACCGCCCGGTCAAGTACGGCATCACGCCCGACGAGTTGCGCCAGATTCAACAGCGCCGTATTGAGGCGCATGCAGCCCGTGAGACCAGCGACGCGCTGAACCTGCTCCGGGCGGTCAAGCTGGGCACGGCATTGCGCGAGTCTCAGGACTAACCACATGAGCATCAGCAGCGCCAAAGGCATGCTCGCCCGCCTCAAGCACTTGGAGCGCTCGCGGGGTGCGACCGACGAGATGCGCGGCTGGGTCAGTGACATGCTCAGCGCTGCCATTGCGGACGGTCGCATGTGCCCCGTTGATGGCCCTGTGGTGCGGCATTGCGTGTTGAACTGGATCGACGACGGCACCGCTCGCGCCGGGACTGCTGGCTGGGGGTTGCTACGATGAAGCCGAATTTCCAAGGCTTCGTAGAGCCTCGCATGTGGCCGCAGGACGACGGAGCCCGGCGCGAACCCGTGCTTGATGCTGACCACAAGCCGCCGCGCGTGGTGCGCTATGTCGGCTGGCGGAAGTGCATGCGCTGTGGTCAGCTCTTTTGGTCGGAGGACGTGCAACGCTTGCGTCTATGCACCCCGCAACCGAACAGGCAAGGATGCAGGAGCAGGCAAGACGACGACGGCATCTGAAAAACCCTGCACCGCCCTTATCGTCGTCAGCGGTGCAGTGGCGCGCAGTCCCGGAGAAGCTGCGCCGTCCCATCGAAAACCGTTGGACGTAAAACAAACGGACTCAGTCAGGAACGGGGCCACTCCTACCCGTGCGACCTGGCCTTCAACGGGTGCCGCTGGCACCCGTTGTCGTTTG
>CAZNBS010000372.1:0-3955 GCA_964570955.1 uncultured Burkholderiales bacterium
GTCGAGATAGGGTCGGGTGGAGCCGAACAGCGCCACGGTGAGGCGCGCGAGGGCGATGCCCATGTGGGTCAGGCCGGTGTCCACCCCGATCACCAGCCGTGCGCCGCGAACTACTGCCATTGCCTCGCCCAGTCCGGTGCGCCCGGTCAGGTCGACGATCCCTTGTGCGTTCGATCGCAGCGCCTGGGCGCGCGTCCGGTCTGCGGGCGCGCCGAGCAGGACCACCGGGAAGCCCAGCCGCGCTTCGAGGTCGCGCGCGAGTTCCTGCCATGCGTCGTCGAACCAGTGCTTCTGCGCACGCGTGGTGAATGGGGCGAACACCACATAGCCGCCTCGCGCCAGGCCGTGCGTGGCGAGCAGCGCGTCGGTGCCTGCTTCGGCTGCGGCGGGCACGTGCAGCATCGGCCGGAAGGGTTCGTGGCGCAGGCCCAGTGCCTGTGCCAGGTGCTGGTATTCCGAGCCGATTCGCTCGATGCGTCCGTGCCCGGTGACGACCTCGGTCACCAGCAGCCGGCTGCCCTCGCGGGAGTTCAGGCCGACGCGTCTGGGCGCCCCCGACAGCCATGCCAATGCGCCGCTCTTGAGCAATCCTTGCAGGTCGAGTACGAGCTGGAAGCGCTGCGCGTGCAACTGCGCCCGAAACGCCTGCACCGCGCGCAGCAACGCTCCGTAGCGGCGTGAGCGCCACAGCTGCCGCCAATGCCGGCCCGGCCAGGCGAGCACCTCGTCGATCGCCGGATGGGCGCACAGCAGGTCCTGCAACCCGTCCTCCACGAGCCATGCCAGGTGCGCACGCGGGTAGCGCTCGCGCAATGCGCTGGCCAGGCCCGAGGCGAAGACGATGTCGCCGATGGCCGAGGTGCGCACCACGAGGATGCGGTCGGGGCTGTCCGGCGAGTTGTTCACTTGCGCGGCCCGTGCCAAGGTGGGTTCGCATACAGCAGCACGCTGAACAGCACGAACATGAGCGAGGTGTTGGTGCGCCAGAGATAGGATTCCAGCGCGCACACGAGCAGGAACAGGACGGGCAGTGCCACGCGCAACCGGTCCAGCCCATCCGAACGCGGCAGGCGCAGCAGCGCCGGCGGCAGGAGCGCGAGCATCAGGGTGATGCCGCCGAGGAGTCCGGTCGTCGTGAGCGCCAGCAGATACTGGCTGTGCGGATTGTGGGTGGCGTCCCAGGCGGGGGTGTGACGGGCGTTGACGATCCGGTACGTCTCCTCGAAGTCGCCGGTGCCCACGCCGGTGAGGGGATGCTCGGAGAAGATGCGCCAGGAGTTGATGTTGTAGACGATGCGCAGGCTCACCGCGTCGTTGACCGCGTTCTCGTAGTCGGACAATTGATGCAGCGCGCTGTCCGTACGTTCCCTGAAGTACTCGCTGCCGCCATAGGCGATGGCGAACACGCTCGCCATCACGGCGACGGCGCCGATGCTGCCGAGCACGGGGCGTCGCGCGAACTTCTGCAGCGTGAGCAACCCCATCAGGACGATGAAGGCGAGCTGACCGGTGCGGCCTCCGGAGATGAGCAGGTTTCCGGCCGTGAGCAGGAGCGAGATTCCGAACAGCGTGCGCAGGCGCCTTGCACCGAACAGCAGTTCGTGGCCGGCGACATAGGCCGCCAGCGCCAGGACCGGTGTGTACATGATTCTGTCCACGAAGGGCGCCGTGTCCCGCTCGTCCTTGTCGACGCGGATTCCCTCCGGCAGGAAGTCGAACACGTGCAGCTGCAGCCAGTTGTAGTAGGCGAGCAGCTCGCACATGGTGACGCCGACCAGGAACGCGCCCAGGTAACGCCAGCGATGCTCGGGACGCGCCACCGTGAGCAGGACGGGCGAGAGCAGGAAGAACATCGCACGGCTGACCATGCGACGGCCGTCCTCGAAGTCCTCGGTCCACAGCAGGCCCAGGGGGAGGATCCAGAAGTAGGCCTGGAATGCCCAGAATACGCTGTTGCCGCGCAGCGCCTGCCATTTCAGGGCGAATCGCCCTTCCAGAAGCCACAGCAGCAGGATCGCCAGCATCAGCCAGTAGGCTGGTGCGATCGTGGTTGGGATGACGAAGAACAGACCGGCGAGCAACCAGGAATTGACATCCGGCGCGGCGGCGCGCAGCGCGGAAAGACTCATCGCATCTCCACGCCGCAGGTCTCGAATGCCGCGCGCATCGACGCCTCCTCCTGAGCGGATTTGAAGCGCACCCGGTCCCAGCCGAAGGCGACCACGCGCGTGTCGCCGCCGTAGATCTGGCGTGCGAACAGCAGCGCGGACGATCGCACACCGACCACGAAGCGGTACGTCTGCCTGCTCATGTAGGACTCGAGCGCCTCGTTCGGTTCCACCACCCGATAGGCGGGCTGGTTCAGTTCGCGGTTGGGGTCCTTGGGGTGGCCTTTGTAGTCGATCTCGTGCGCGCCTTGTGCACCGAGCCAGTCGGCGATCTGGCGGGCCACCGCGTCGCGATCGCGCGCCTCCATCAGCCCCGCGCCCACCAGCGGCTGCCCGATGACCAGCGCGCGCATCGCACTCGAAGCGCTTTGGGCCGGGGCGCGGTCGGTGAGCGGCGGCAGCACGATCGTCTTCGCGGGGTCGTACTCGTGCGGCAAACCGGGCAGGACGTAGATGCGATCGCAGAACGGTGCGTCGGACCCGACGCGGTCGCCCGAGAAGCACCAGTAGCGCAACTCCGGCGCGACCAGTGCGCGCAGCCGACGCAGGCGCTGGAGCGCGCGCTTGAGGGGAGTGAGCGGATAGCGGCGCACGCTGATCAATCCGTCCGGAAGGATGCGCGCATGCATGGCCGGATGGCCGCACAGGGGCGGCAGGCCGTTCAGGAAGTAGTTGATGGCCTCCGTGTCGAACACGGCACTGTGGATGTGCAGGCGATCGCAGCGGCCGACCAGTTCGGCGATCATGCGCAGGTTCGCGCGCAGGCGGCGATGGCGACCGAACGCTCCCGGCATCGGATGGAAGCGTGGCCACGGCATGTAGCGCGCGGCGTCCCACTCGCTGCGCCGGACCGCCGGTTCGACGCCGGGCTTGTACCAGATCAGCACCTGCCGCGCGCCGCGCTCGAAATCGGTAGCGATGCGCCGCGCCGCGAGATACTGCAGCGGCGAGGCGACGAAGTAGAGCGCGACGGCCGATTCGGACACGTGACCTTGCATCGGGTTGGAGGCGCGATTCTATGCCGATCCGGGCATGCGGGGCGTGCTCCGGTTCGCGATCCCTCCGGCGCGACGCGGCCGCGTGGACAGTTCCAGTAGAATCGCCCTGGCCTCGATGGAAGAACGCACATTCAGCGCCTCGTAATCGTCATCCTACGCCTGCTGGCGCGCCTGCCTCTGGGTACTTTCCACGTGCTGGGAGCGGTGGGCGGCCACCTCGCCTATGCCCTGTCGGGCCGCTATGCACGGCGGTTGCGCACCAACCTGCGAGCCAGTGGATTGTGCGCGAACGAATCAGAGTTCCAGCGTGTATTGCGCGCTAACATCGCCGAGACCGGCAGGCAGGCCATCGAGAGCATTCCGCTGTGGTTCCGCGACGTGCGCGAGGCGGCCAGCCTGGTGCGCGACGTGCGCGGAGAAGAGGCGGTGCGCGCCGCGCTGGCCGACGGACGCGGCGTCATCCTGCTGACGCCGCACCTCGGATGCTTCGAAGTCGCCGCGCTGTACGCGGCGCAGTTCGTCCCCATCACCGTGCTGTACAGGCGTCCGCGCGTGGAGTGGCTCGACGGGATCATCGTGGCGGGGCGGGGGCGCGGCAACGTGCGCCTCGCACCGGCGAGCGCGAAGGGTGTGCGGCGCCTGCTCAAGGCGTTGCGCGACGGCGAGGCGATCGGGGTGCTGCCTGACCAGGTGCCGCGTTTCGGTGAGGGCATGTGGGTCGATTTCTTCGGGCGCCCGGCCTACACCATGACTCTGATCGGCCGCCTATGGGAAGTGACCCGGCCCGCG
>CAZNBS010000373.1:0-3884 GCA_964570955.1 uncultured Burkholderiales bacterium
GCGGCCGAGGGCCCAGGCCCTGACAGGTCGAGACGATTGTTGGCTGGCCTCGCGTTGAGCAGGGAAGCACGATAGCTTGGGCTGGCGCGGAGCGCCAGGCCGAGCTCGCGGTTGGCTGGCCCGATTTGCACATGATTATGGCCGGTTCGGACCGGCGGCCAGTCGGGTCGAACCCGTCGTTCGCTGGCCGCCTCTGCACGCGCACGACCAGCATCGGGGCGGCGCTTGCGCCGACGCGAGCCTGTGCTCGCTGCCTCCGTGTAGGAGGATGACCGTGTGTGGCTGGCAGCGGCAACAAGCCGAGGCCGTTAGCCGCCAAAACAGGCGTCGATCTCGGCGCTACAGTTGACCTCGACGCATTGTTGCCACTGGTTCTCGTCGGCGATGGTGCCGCAGTAGTCGTCGAAGCAGCCGTACATATTATTGATTTGCGATTGCGCAGTAGCAGTGCCTTGGTAGTAGCAGCTGTCGAGACAGGCGTCGTCGCCGCAATCCACGAAGCAAGCATAGACCTCGTCACAACTGTAACTGCCGGTCGGCCCGCCCAAGCAGTCATAATAGCCTTCGTCGTTGTTGAAGCCGCAGGTCTGGCCATCCTGCGCGCAGTTCAACTCGACGAGGCGGCCACCGTCGCAAAATTGCACAACATTCCCAACGCACTGTCCGACCTCGGTGACTGCGCCGCAATTGTCAGCCGAGGTATCAACTCCGCAATTGTCGAGCTCAGTCCGACAGTTGGCGACGAAACAGCTCCAATCTTGGCAGTTGGAAGCGATGAGGCATTCGACGACCGCAGCCCATTGCTGTTGAGCAACAGCGGAACCCTGCCCCACGCACGCATCCTCACAAGATTCGTCTTCGCACGTAGTGGCACAGTCATAGACCTCGCTGCATGCGGCCGTACCCACTGTTCCTCCCGAGAGTTCCAATAGGCCACCCCGCCAATCGAAGTTGCCTCCATAGTCAGTCACCGTGATATCCAGGTATAGTGTCGCCCCTGCGATCTGCGGAAAGATATTCTCAAAAAGAAGGTCGATCGGCGCGGTCGCGCGGAAAGTCGCATCAGTGAGCAAGCGCCACTCAAAATCGCCAGAACCGAGATCCAGGTACGCGGGAACAATTGGAATTAGCATGTCACCGGATCTAGGATCGAGTTCCGCAACACCCGTGTCCGAGTACTCGTAGAACGTCGAACCATGGACCTCGAAGGTCGAGGCGAGGAGGATTGAGCGCATCATCACGATGCCCAGGTCCTGTGAGCCTGCTCGCTGATAGGCGAGAGGAACGTCCAAGAGCAAGTACGCGCCGGACTCATCGACACTAACCTCGACAGCGGAAAAGCTCTGGGTTGTACCCTGGGACAGAACGACTGCCGTACCGTCCCACTCGCCGTGGGCGGCGTCTTGGCTCCATGCCGCGGGCTCCGCTAGAAGAATAAGAACACTGTTGTCGACCGGATCTACTATGCCGAAATTTGCATCGATCGATGTCAGGATGTCGAGACTCCCAGGGGGAAGCAGTACGTCGATCGTTGCCAATTCGCCAACCCATCCAACTGACACGGAGCCTGGAGATGTCGATAGTTGAATGGGATCTATCGAGTTTGCGCCGGTGTAGAATCGGCGCAGAAAGTTGCGCCAGTTCGCCACCTCGAGGATACTATCATATTGCTGGTTGTAGAAGTCGGCAGACGGCGGAAAGTACAGCGATACACCGGTCGCGCGGGAGGCGAGCGGGCCTGTTTGGTTCATCACGACTATCTCCGACAAAGCGCCGACAAGCGCCTGACGCGAGGAACCGAAAGACTGGTTATCTGCGCCCGCGAGACCTCGACTCAGATCCCCTAGGTCCACGAGGTGAAAGTCGGCTGCCGGGTTCTGATTCTTTCCAAAGCGAGTTGCTGTCTCGCGCTGGCGTCCGATAACAGCAGCGTCGTTTGGTACGTGCTGGGCGAGTGTTGAGGCGAACGAGTCAAGTTTCTGCTTGAGATTGGACAATCTGGTGAGATCGAGCACAGAGAGCGTGATGTCCTTCTCCTGCTTCTCCTGCGTGGCTTGAGCGAAGTATCCGTTGAGGATGGACCGCAGCAGGTCGAGCGTTGGCAGGGTTGGATCCACACGAGCGGCGCTAAAGGCGCGGTAGTCCCATCCGTGTCCGGGCTCCAGTTCCTGGGATGCAAGCAGGTATTCAGCAAATGGCTGGAGGACGGCGGCAACCTCAAAACTAGCCATGAGGCACGCATCGAAACCAAGCGCGTCGAAACGTCGGAGGCCGGCTCGCTGGAGGCCTTGTGAGAGTCCCTGCTTGATCTGAGCAAGGCTAAGCATTGGGCGACCAGGGCTGGCTTCGTCCACGCCGAACCCCATCCAGCCGGCACCATGGTCCCAGAGGACGAGCATTGTTCGGTCTGCTGGGTAGGTGGAGAGACCCCAGTGGATGAAATCTGCGAGCGTGGCAGGGGACGCCATGTTTAGTTCGCCGAGGTCTGCAACCTGCTGAAAAGAATTACTTTCAAGCACGAGACGGCGAGTGCTGGTCCAGTCGCCAAGACCCGGAACCTCCGAGCTTGAATACGACGTCGCACGGTCTACTTGAAGGACGAAGCGAAATTGCTGACTGCCGCCAACATCGTACATTTCGTAGATGTCTTGCACTGCAAACTCTTCGAGGTCATTGTCTCCAACTACGTAGACAAGCACCGTCCAACTCGTACCAGGATCAGTTCGGTGATCGTCATTAATGTCCTCCGCGACGCAGACACCGAAGCTGCAGGCGTATCCAGTGGTGCAGGCGGGAGAGCACTGATTTGGGTCGGTTGTCGGCTGGCACGTGCCGTCTGAACACTCGAAGCCGCTTGCGCATCCTGGCACACAGACATTGGGGTCGTCGGTAGGCTGACACACACCGTTCGTACACCGGAAACCGGCCGAGCAGGCAGGAATACATTCATTCGCAGGAGTATCGGGCACGCACTGTCCATCCACACAGGCAGAGCCAGATGAGCACGGGGGAACGCAGGCTCCTGGCGGGACACAGAACCCATCGATGCACGAAGCCCCATCGGTGCACGCCGGGGAGCACGTTTCGGGGGATGCCGAGTCGGGATTGGAGACGTCTGGTGTCGGAGTTCCGCCACCGCCGGAGTCACCGCAGCCTAATAATCCAGCAAGTAGCGCCGCAACGAAATGACGGAAGAAGCGATGGAGATGCATTACCAGACCTCATGGCGTCTTGGAGTGTGGTCGGCTCGGTCCAAGTCCTACACAGACAGGCGGAATGTAGGTAGATGAAGACGGCATGGAGGAACCCTACCAGTATGAGACAGCGCGTGCAACCGGCTGGGAAGCAGAACGCTCAACGCATCCCGTGCGCATCAGGGAGGCAGGCTCTTGGTGGGAACCAGGTCAGCATGCAGAAGGCGGGTAGCCTTCAGAAGTGGGCGCGAAGCGTCCACGAGGAAGGCAAGACCAGGCTGGAGGTCGGCGAGCCGTAGGCGTCCCGAGCACGACCAGTTCCGACTGGACAGGCCAGCCAACGGTTGGCCGCTGTGCCGCGCGGCCGATCGGGCACCGGTTGCGGCGCCGACAGATTTATAGTATAGGATTCCAGTTCTTACGCCGCAACCGAGGGCCCAGGCCGCGTCGGTACGAGCGGCGTGTTGTCGGGCGCCGCTCCGCGCAAGTAGCGAGAAAGATTGGCGACGGCGGCGAGCCGGCGCCAATCCGTTGTACTTTGGAACTATCAACCTCCCGCGCGCAGCGCGCACCGCCCCTCGGAGAGTGCGATTCGGATCAGACGTCGGCGGCGGCGGCCACGCCGTCGACGACGTCTCCGTGGGACTGTGTCGCTCGTAGTCAGGAAGAGTGCCGCATGAAGCAGCAGCA
>CAZNBS010000374.1:0-3863 GCA_964570955.1 uncultured Burkholderiales bacterium
CCTAGGTGAACATAGCGCCCGCCGCGAAGACCAGCAGCACTTCATCGCTCTTGATGAGCCGTCCAGCCATTCACTCTTGATTGCATGGCGGCGCTCCGCCGCTTGCAGGAGCTTGGCTGCGCCATACCCAATCACGAGTCCGAATAGGGCGGCTACGCCGACTTCCCACAGGAGTGTCTTGGTCAGCCAGTGTGATAGCGCCTCGCCGTTCGGGCGGGTCAGCAGGAGGAAGGGCAGGAACACGAACAGGTAGCCCAGCCCGTCGTTGGCCCCCGACTCGAAGGAGATGGCGTGGCGGATGGGCTCAGGGATGTTCTCCTCCGCCTCCTTGCCGGTGACAATCGGGTTTGCGGCCACGGGGTCCGTCGGGGTGATGATGGCGCCGATCAGGGCGGCCATCCAGAAGGGAAGCCCCAGAATCAGGAACACCAAGGCTGTGAATTACATGCTAGAGTTTTCGTCCGGCTGCATATCACGGAGGCTCTACGTGCTGGATCGCTTGCGGTTGTGCGCACTTTTGCTCCTGGCGCCTTTCTCGACGCTGGCTCAGGAAAGCCTTCCGTTTCCACCGCCTGACTCTCCCAGCAAGGCCGGTCCGACGATTGGACAGTCTTCCTACCAAGCCGAGAAGCCCGTGAATCGGCTTCCGGCCGGGGCACCCAACATCGTCGTTATCATGATCGACGACGTTGGCCCGGCGCTGCCCGACACATACGGCGGTCCCATCCATACGCCCACGTTGTCTCGGATTGCTAATGAAGGCATCTCGTACAACCGCTTCCATAACGCGGCAATGTGTTCCCCCACGCGAGCCGCGCTGCTCACCGGTCGAAACCATCACCGGTCGGGCTTTGGCCAGATCGCCGAGCTCGCCAACAACTGGGACGGGTATACCGGGCACTGGCCGGCTACAACCGCTTCAGTAGCAAAGGTTCTCGGGTATTACGGCTACAACACGGCAGCCTTTGGGAAGTGGCACAACACGCCGGCGGAACAGACGACGGAACAAGGCCCTTACGAGCGGTGGCCAACCGGCAGGCTGGTTGGATTCGACTACTTCTATGGGTTCCTTGCGGGCGAGTCTTCGCAGTGGGAGCCGGCAGTGGTCCGCAACACGACGCGGATTCCCACGCCCGATAAGGAGAACTATCACTTCACGGTAGACATTGCCGACGAGGCAGTGCGTTGGATTCGGCGGCAGAACGCCCTGGCGCCAAATCAGCCATTCTTCCTCTACTGGGCGCCAGGCGCTTCGCACGGACCACACCACATATTCAAGGAGTGGGCGGATAAGTACACAGGCAGATTCGACCAGGGATGGGATGAGCTGCGGAAGGAAATCTTCGCGCGTCAGAAAGCGCTGGGCTGGATCCCTGCCGATACAAGGTTGACGCCGCGTCCAGCGACGCTGAGCGCCTGGACCGACATTCCGGAGGACGAGCGTGCATTCCAACTCCGCCTGATGGAGGTCTTCGCGGGATATACCGAACACGCCGACACGCAAGCCGGTCGACTCATCGACGAGCTCGAAAGGCTCGGCGTCCGCGACAACACGCTGGTCTTCTATGTGTGGGGCGACAACGGCTCGAGCGCCGAAGGCCAGAACGGCACGATCAGCGAGCTGCTTGCCCAGAACGGCATCCCGACACAGGTAAAGGATCATCTCCGCGCGCTTCAGTCCCTCGGTGGGGTGGCTGCGCTAGGAAGCAACAAGACCGACAACATGTATCACGCAGGGTGGGCCTGGGCCGGGTCCACGCCTTACCAGGGACTGAAGCTGACCGCCGGTCATTTCGGCGGGACGCGCACCCCGCTCGCAGTATCCTGGCCGAAATCGATCAAGGCCGACAAGACACCACGGACCCAATTCCATCATGTCAATGACGTGGTTCCCACCATCTACGAGGTGATCGGGATTCAGCCGCCGAAGCTGGTGGATGGAGTGACCCAGGATGCAATGGACGGGGTCAGCATGCGGTACACCTTCGACGATGCCAAGGCGCCAGGCCGAAAGAAGGCGCAGTACTTCGAGATCATGGCCGATCGGGGAATATATTCCCCCGACGGTTGGTACGCTGCCGCTTGGGGTCCGCGTATCCCCTGGGTTCCGGGGCTCCCGGCCGGGATCAGGGATTGGACCCCCGACCGGGACAAATGGGCGCTGTACAACTTGAACGACGATTTTTCGCAGGCGGTCGACCTTGCGACAAAGCACCCGGTGAAGCTTGCGGAGCTGCAAAAGCTGTTTCTCGAGGAAGCAAAGAGCAACCTCGTTTACCCCATCGGGGGTGGTTTGTGGTCGATCATCTGGAGCCCGGAATCGGCGCCACACAACCCAGCGACCGAATTCAACTATACGCAGGACGTCGTGCGTGTACCCGAGTTCGCGGCCCCGAAGGTTGGGGCACGTAGCAACTTGGTCACGCTTGAGGTTCAGTTGGACGCCGAGTCGGCAGGCGTGTTGTACGCGCTAGGAGCGTTCTCCGGCGGAGTGTCCCTCTGGGTGGATAAGGGCAAGCTCTTCTATGAGTACAACTTGTTCGAGATCGACCGGACACGGCTCGAAGCGAAGGGAGAACTACCGATCGGAAAAGCGAAGATCGAGGTTGAAACGCGTATTGCCGCACCCCGTGGTGCCGCCGAGATTGCGATCCGCGTCAACGGTGAGGAAGTTGCCCGCGGACGAGTGCCACGGACGGCGGTGCTAGCGTTCACAGCCAACGATGCATTCGACGTGGGGATGGACAGCTACTCGCCGGTGTCTTCCGCATACTTCGACCGAAGGCCGTTCAAGTTCAATGGCAACATTGATTCGCTTGCCGTTCGATACCTTCCATGAGTCTAGAAAAGGCAACAAATTTGGAAGCCGCGATTTCTTGATCGCCAATGCTGGCGTGGGGTTCGCCGCTTTCTAAATCCCGGAGATACCGTCCCGACGTGCTGCGGCACCCGCAGCATACCGCACTCGGCAGGGCTAACCCTGTAACGTGTCCCTCAGCGCACCGTCGCGCAGACTACCCGGAGCCGGTCATGTAGAACGGTCAGATTGCCACCGTCGCAGTGCCGGTCACGCAAGCGGAGGATCGGTTGACGCTCCCCGCGCTACTGGGGTGCGCGCGGGACATTTTCGCTGCAGTCGCCGGCAACAACGAGCAGCCCTTGAACTTTGCCGGAAGCGACCGCAACCCATGCCTCGCGTTAGCAGGTGTTTCGCTCGTTCCGCTTGCGGCGGAATGATGCAGAGGGGTCATGGACAGCTATCGCGTTAAACCGATGGCTGCACTACAGATTAGCTCGTTCAGTCTCCAAACGAATGTTGATGTCTTTGCGTATGAAGACCAAGAATAGAAACCGACTGAAATCGGTGGAATGAATGCCCGGTCCTGGCCGATTTCCGCCAGTAGCACGAGTCAATCCGACAGTGTCCGTTGGATCAAGTACTGGCTTTTGCACTTTACCTTTCAGAACCGTCCACCAGCACGTTGATGGACAACTTTCCGAAATCCTTGCTGTAGTCTGTCGCGTTGCCTCAGGAGAAATGTTACCGAGCGGAAGCGTTGCCTCACGTGAGATGTTACCGGTGGGGCGCATGCCAGGATGATGCTCTCACAGTTGTCCAGCGACACCCAGATTTACGAGTTAAGGCGACACCCAGTGTTACGAGCCGCCGGTTCGGGAAGAGGGTCACTGGCGCTGCATTCCCAGTGACTGTTCCAGGTCGCGCAGCCGATAGCTGCGCCCCTTGATGTTCAGAACATGGGCGCGGTGCAGGAGCCGGTCGAGGATTGCGGTGGCGAGCACTTCGTCGCCGGCGAGCAGTTCGGTCCAGTCGCGCACGCTCTTGTTCGTGGTGATCAGGATCG
>CAZNBS010000375.1:0-3860 GCA_964570955.1 uncultured Burkholderiales bacterium
CGATCCGCTGCGAACGCATCGAGCAACCCCAATGCATCCGCCCCAAGCGCCCACAGATCCGACTCGTCCATATCGCCTTCCATGGTAATCACGCCAAGGCAGGCCTTCCGAAGCGCCCGAGATTCGACCGAAAGCCGGTTTACCGCAATCCGGGCGAGGATGATGCCTATTGCGTCCAGGTTCGAGGGTATGGCGGTGGTTTTACGAACGCGGACTTCGGCGAGGAAGGGGGAGAGATTCATGCTGTTATCTTTTCAGACCTTTGAGGACATGCTGAGTGGCAGCTTCGATCGGCTTCTCGGCGATGCTCAACTCTCCCTTCGCCGCATCTCCCGGAAAGGCTCCGGTTCCCACGGACGCACCGCCAGGCACAGACTGAGCGGATGCCGCTCTTCGAACGGCAACCAGGCGTCCGCGTTGTGCTGCTCCTCGTACTCGTAGGCCAGCTGTTCCAGACGCGCAAGCAACGCGGTGCGCGATTCCGCTGACAGACGCACGTTCACGACCCGCAGCGTCTCGCCCGGACCGGTAAAAAGATGATCGAAGTAGTCCGACGCATGCGCTTTCGCCCATCGCATGATCGGGCCGTCCGGAATCCACCGGAAGGTCCTCGCGAATCGATTCCCCTCGACATCATGCAGCCGGCGGCCGCCTCGCGGCTCGCGCAAGCGGCGCTCGAGCGCACACGTCACGTGGACATCCTGGTGAACTGCGCAGGCGGGAGTCGCCGTGTTCCCCTGGATGCTCCTGACGCTGCGTGGGACGAAAGCTTCGTTTTCAATTTTACGCGCGCACGGCAACTCACCCAGGCTCTGCTGCCAACGATGCTGGAACGCAGATGGGGTCGCATCATAAACATCACAGGAAAGTCCGAGCCCGACCACATGAACGTCGCCTGGGCCGTGAAAGCCGCGGTGCATGGATGGGCAAAGGCGCTTTCGCGCGAAGTGGGCCCGCATGGCATCACCGTGAACTCGGTGGCACCCGGAAAGATCATGAGCGAGCAGATTCTCGCGAACTACACGCGAGAGGAGCTGGACCGCTACACACTGGAGGCACCGGTGCGCGAAATTGGACGCCCCGAAGACGTGGCCAACCTCGTGACCTACCTGGCATCTCACCTGAGCCGATACATCACGGGCACCGTGATTCCCGTAGACGGAGGACTGCGTCGCTATGCGTTTTAGGACCCTCGTGACGCTCGTATTGGCTGCGCCCGCCTCGGTTGCGGGCGCATCAGACACCTCCGCGAGTTATCCGGTGCGGCCAGTTCGGATGATCGTGCCACTGCCGCCTGGCGGGGGTACCGACCTGCTGGCACGAGGGCTCGCGCAGCAGCTCACGTCCGTGTGGGCCCGCAGCGTGATCGTGGATAACCGCGGCGGCGCGGGCGGCGTGATTGGAGTCAACCTCATCGCGAAGGCATCTCCGGATGGGTACACGATCGGTATTGGATACGTCGCACCGATCTCGGTGAATGTCCATCTTTCTAAGCTGCCCTACGATCCGGTGCGCGATCTGACCGCGATCACGATGATCGCACAGGCGCAGAACGTTCTCGTGCTGAACCCTGCCGTTCCTGCCGGCTCAGTGAAGGAGCTCATCGCATACCTCAAATCAAAGCCCGGCCAGGTTAGCTATGCGTCGGCGGGCACCGGCAGCTCCCCGCATCTTTCGGCCGAGCTCTTCAAACAGATGACGGGTACCGAGATGACGCACGTTCCATACAAGGGGGCGGGACCTGCGCTCGTCGACGTGATCAGCGGGCAGGTGGCGCTCTATTTCGGCAGTCTCCCATCCGTGCTGCCGCACGTGAAGAGCACCAAGGTGAAGGCGTTAGGCGTGACCGGCAGCACCCGCTCGCAAGTCATGCCCGAGCTTCCGACCATCTCGGAGGCCGGCGTGCGCGGCTTCGAATCATTGCAGTGGTATGGGCTGTTCGCACCCGCCGGGGTGGCGCCGTCGATCCGCGACAAGGTGTACTCCGACGTGAGGGCGGTGCTGCGCACTCCCGAAGTCCATGCGCGGCTCACCGGTCAGGGATTCGAGATCGTCGAGAGCTCGCCTCAGGAGTTCTCTGAGTTCATTCGCAACGACATCGTCAAGTGGGGGCGCGTCATACGCCATGCCAATATTCGTGCAGATTAAAAATGTCTCGGTCGCGCTGCTTGTTTCCCTGACGCTCGGGCTGCCCTACGGCCAGACTCCGGCAAGCGCGGCCGAAACGAATGCGTTTCCCGGGCGCCCCGTACGCGTTGTGCTTCCGTATCCCCCTGGTGGCAGTACCGACGCGATGGCGCGGGTGTTCGGCGCCGCCTTAAGTGAGGTTTGGCGCCAACCAGTCGTAATCGATTCTCGCCCGGGCGCTGGCGGAACGATCGCAAACGAACTGGTCGCCAAGTCCTCTCCCGACGGCCACACCCTGCTCCTTGGGACGCTGGGCACCGTTTCCATAGCGCCTGCACTCTATTCAGGCAGCATTGATGCTACCAAAGAACTTGCTGCGGTTGCCCATGTTGCATCCGGCTACTATGTTCTTGTGGTCCCCCAGTCATCTTCTGCGACCTCGCTCACCGAGTTCGTTGCGCTTGCCCGCACCAAGCCAGGCATGCTCAACTATGGATCGGGCGGTTCCGGCAGCCCGCCTCACCTCGCGATGGAGCTTCTGAAGCAGGCTGCACAGATCGATCTGACGCACGTTCCCTACAAGGGCACGGGGCCTTTTCTCACGGACTTGATCGCTGGCCGGATCGCCGCAGGCTTCGGAAGCGCGGCCTCGGTGTTACCGCATGCGAAGGCAGGGAGGATCAGGCTGCTCGCGACGACTGGCCTGCGTCGGTCAGCAGTTCTGAGCGACGTTCCTACCATCGCCGAATCCGGCTATCCGGGTTTCGAAGTCGATGCGTGGTACGGCATCTTCGCCCATGCTGGAACGCCTCGTGCGCTCGTCGCGCAGCTGCATAAGTCGATTCACGATGTCATCGCCCGAGCCGACATCCGCGAGCGATTCACCGTCATGGGTCTCGAAGCGAGCACGGCTTCGCAAGCGGAGTTTTCCGCGCGCGTGGTCAGCGACTCGAAGAAGTGGCGCGCAGTCACAAAGAAGCTCGCTATTCGCGTCGATTGACAGGCCCATCAGCCAAGGACGGCCCATGACAGATCAACGAATTCGACTCAGAGAGCTGCTGGCCCGAGAGAGTTATGTAATGGCCCCCGGTGCCTATGACACGCTAACGGCGCGCCTCGTCGAGATGAATGGGTTCTCCGTCGTCTATCTGACTGGCGGAGGCTTTTCGCGCTCGAACGGGTTTCCCGATATCGGCCTGCTTTCTCTCGCCGAGATCCTCCCCTGGCTCGGACGCACCGTCGATGCCGTGGGCATTCCCGTCATCGCGGACGCAGACGCGGGGCATGGCAATGCCGCGAACGTCGTTCGGACCGTCCGCGAGTTCGAGAAGACAGGCATCGCAGGGTTTCACCTGGAGGATCAGCTCACGCCCAAGAAGTGCGGTCACTACGAGGGCAAGCAGGTGGTATCGACCGCCGAGATGGTGGGAAAGATCAAAGCGGCCGTCGATACGCGGCGCGACGCCAATCTCGTGATCATCGCGAGGACCGATGCTCGCGCAATCGAAGGGCTGGACGCCGCGATCGATCGCATGAATGCCTACCTCGAAGCAGGCGCGGACGTTGGTTTCGTCGAAGCACCGCAATCGAAAGAAGAGCTCGCAGCGGTGCCGGCGCGGCTCGCGAAGCCGTCGGTGGCCAACGTATTCGAGGGCGGCAAGACCCCGGCGTTGCCTGCCGCCGAGCTCGAGTCGCTGGGCTACCGGCTGGGACTTTATCCGTCCCAAACCCAC
>CAZNBS010000376.1:0-3836 GCA_964570955.1 uncultured Burkholderiales bacterium
CCTCAGGACGGATCCTGCCTTGCTCGCGCCGCGCTACGCGCGCGCTTCGCAAGGCTTCACGCCTGCCCTCGGGCTTCCCCCGAGGCCAGGCTCACGTTGCCTGTGCACGCGTAACCCGTCGCCCGCTCAACGCCTCGGCCACCGCCGACGACTCGATCCTCGACAAGGGCGCCGATGAGGTCACCGGAGGTCTCTGCGACCGCCCCATCCACTCGTTCCGCAACATGTCGGCTCCAGCTCCACGTTCTGCGAACCGTCCGTTCCAGCCACTCGCTGGCTAGGGCGCATGATTGGGGCTACGGCCCGGCGTTCGCCACGGTGCGGGTCTACATCGAGGGCCAGCTACGCGCTGAGTGGACCGACGTCGAACTCGTCATGGGCGACATGTGGGACGCCTTCGACATCGCGTGGCCCAGCGGTGATATCGTTCGTGTTGGCGGTATCATCGCCGACTACCAGCGTTTCTGATCTCTGATCTGACGAGTCGGCTTGTCCGCTGTTATGTAGCAGACACTCGGTGCCGCCGTTGGTCCTCCGATGATGCGCTCTGCCATCCACGGCAACTACCGATACAGTCGAACGTTGACATGCCTAGATGCCTCAGCCATATCTTTGGCATGCATCATTGCCTGCGAATCCTATCTCTCAGCATCTTGCTGGCCTGCTCGGACGATGCCGCTGTCGGCGAGCCGATCAGCAATCCGCGGGTCTTGATCCTAACCCAGCCGGGAGACCTTACCTCAGGTCTTGGGAACCTACCTGTGAGGATCATTCTTCAACCTTGGGTTAGAAGCTATGTGACGTCCGAGATGCTTGAAGAAGTACGGACACTCGTCTTTGCAGAGTCGGAAGGTCAGCGGTTGGCGCTGGAGATCGAACTTGAGATCGACAATGCAGCCGACTCGCCGGATCCTGAGGCGGACGCCAACTACCCTAGCTCATTGCTGATCGTTCCCATTGCCGGAGTTTGGCCGGAGACCTGGGTGAATCTCCGCGTCGGCCCACTCCCTGAGTATCTCAATCCACACTACGCTAGAGTCGTCGACAACCACCTCACTACCCGGTTCACCACCGAGAGCAGGCCGCTCATAAAGGCGTTTGAGCTTTGCCCGAAACCGACTGGGATCATCCGCTTCATGGTACATTTCTCCGAGCCTATCGTTGACGATGACGCCGACGACCACCTGCATGTGTCTCTTGACGGCGTGAAGTGCTATGCGCTGCCCCAACCGGCAAATTCCCCGACGATAACGATTGAATGCTCCGACATCGCGACAGATCGCCGCTTCTCGCTAACGATGCTTCCTGGGCTTCGCTCGGAGAGCGGTGTGTTAGTTACGACTTTCGACGGGGAGGACACGGTTGAGACAAGCGGACTCTATGATGACCTTCAAGCGACTCAAGAAGGTTGTCGAGGAGCGGACCTCTCAGAATTGACCAAGTGATCTGGAGCGCCTAAGTGATACGCGCATGTCTCATCGCTTGTTTGGTGTTCTTGGCGTGTGCGAACGAGCCCGGCGATAGAGGTGGCGTAGTCGCTGGGCACATCGTCAATACGTCCCCGTGAGCAATATCAGGACTTGCAGAATTGACCCAGTCGGTTCGCCTCGGTCAATCTCTCGAGGTCGAGGTCGACGCGATCCATGAGCATCGTGCGTTCACGATTGACAGCGGCTTCGCCGCAGCCAATCGTGAGGAACATCGCAAGGGCGACGGGCTGGCGGCGGCGCATCGCGCCACCCCCAGCCTTAGCAACTACCTGCTCAGCGCGGCGCCCGACAACACGCCGCTGGTACTGACGCGGCCTGGGCCCTCGGTTGCGGCGTAAGGGTTGGATTCCTATACTACAAATCTGTCGGCGCCGCAACCGGTGCCCGATCGGCCGCGCAGCACAGCGGCCAACCGTTCTCCGGCCTGTGCCCTCAGGCCTCCTCGCGCCCCCTTCCTCCAGCGCTCCTCGGGCGGGACGCGGCCGGACGGGTCCGGCCCCGCCCCTTGTACCCGGCGTCGCTGTCGGCCGTGCAAGGCACGACCGACAGCTCGCCTACGCTTTCTTCTCCTCACGCTTTCTTCTGCCACGTACCACCCGTTGTGACGCTACCTCGCTGCATGTCCGACCCTCGAGCTTACAGCCTGCGCGAACCACAAGCACAGTGTCATCAAGGCCACAAGCACGGTGTCATCATGTCGTCCTACAGCGCTCGATACAGTACAGCGGTGATCGCGCGGCTTGATACTGCGCCGAACGTACACCGCGGCTGGGCTCCAGGGGAACAACCTACCGGGACGGCTATGCTCGCCAAGCCGACCGATACACATCTCACACACACACACACAGGGGGACCGTCGTGTGCCACAGACGTCAACAGTAGCCGATCGACCGCGCAGACTCCCACGCGCGCCGGGCCGTAGTTCCGGAAATTATTAGAGATGATACCCTCGCAACCGGAATGCGTATCTGGCCGGCGGACTTGACTGAAATCGCTGGAACTGTGTGAACTGTGTGAACCGTGTGGCGCCGTACAGGAAGACAGAGCTGCCATCGAGCAAAAACCGTGTGCCGTGTCCATGAGAGTACAGCGGGGAGCATGCAGGTTGGGCTGGCCCACCGGCCCTGCTACTCGCTTGCGCACCATGGATAGTGGGCGCCGACGTCGGCCTCGTGCCAAAATAGATAATCAATACAGCCGAATGCAGAGGGTCAAAGGGTTTTGAACCTGAAGCCTAGCGCGAGGCTGGGCACGGTGCCATGCCCTTCTTGCTTGGTTGGTGCCACGTCGGCAAATCACCGTTCGTGGTCTGATCAATATGAAAGTTCGATCTCACCACTTGCAGCCATCTTGCCGGCGCGTTCCGCCATGGGGCAAGGCGGGAGACGCCTCCATGGAGGTCATATGACGCGGACCCTTATCGCAATCCTGGTCGTTCCCATCGTCGTGCTCGCGATCGTGGCCATCGTATCTCGCTACCGATTCGAGTACCGTCGTGGCACCACGAGAATCTCCTTGATGCCTCCAGCCGATAGACCCCGCAGCGATAGAACGCGTTACGGTGCAACCGCCAAGCCACCGCGTGACCTGCAGCGCCGGGACCGGAAGACGCGCCAACGCCAGCGCTGAGCCCATCAAGAACGCCCTGCTCTCGTCCGGTCGACCGAGAGCCGCCTGCATGCTACCTGTACGCACGTCAGGAGGCCGGCATGAAGCTCGAAGACATCGCCCGCGGACAAAGCCTGCTCGGGATCGCCCCGAACCAGGTCGTCACCGTGAGTTCCGCCACGATGCTCGGCCCCGACTCCCTCGAGCTCCTCTACCGCGACTCGGCCGGCCAGGTCGGCGAGCGTCTCCTCCAGCGCTCCGACGAACCCGCCATCTCCATCGCGACCAACCTCCGCCCCTGGTCCTTCGAAGGCGACGCGGGCGCCTTCCAGCTCGCCTGCGAGGCCAAGCGCATCGACCTCGCTTTCCTCTTCGACCCCATGATGGCCGTTCACACCGCCAACGTCGACCCGCTGCCCCACCAGATCACGGCAGTCTACGAGTCGATGCTCCCGCGCCAGCCGCTCCGCTACGTCCTCGCCGACGACCCCGGCGCCGGCAAGACGATCATGGCCGGCCTCTATATCCGCGAGCTGCTGCTCCGCGCCGACGCCCGCCGCGTCCTCGTCGTCGCCCCCGGCAGCCTCGTCGAGCAATGGCGCGACGAGCTCTACGAGAAATTCGGCCTCGAGTTCCGCGTGTACTCGACCCAGCTCGAGCTCGCCTCCCCGAGCGGCAACCCCTTCGAGGACTACCCCCAGCTCATCGTCCGCCTCGACCAGATCGCCCGCCGCAGCG
>CAZNBS010000377.1:0-3813 GCA_964570955.1 uncultured Burkholderiales bacterium
TAGCCTGCCACCATGAAGGCCGTGAGTTCGTCATACTTCTCGTGCAGATTGAGCGTCTTGCGCCGATGCCGGGACTTGTCGACGATGTCGTCGATGATCAGCGTGATGTTGTGGAACATCTCGATCGCCTGCGCGGCGAGCATCACCCGCTCGGGCACCGGGCGCCCGGAAACCGAGCGGTGGAAGGTGAACACCGTCATCGGCCGGAAATACTTCGATCCGGCACCGAACTGCTGCCGCAGCATCGGCAGGACGGCCTTCGGACTGTGCGCCACCCACGCGTCGATGCGTTGTTTCAGCCGGTCGATCTCCACGTCCAGTCCGACCGTTGCGATGACCTGCGCGGGGTTCGGGGCGTTCATGTTGGCGTGTCGGGTTTTGCGCGCGGCGAACCCGTCCGAAGCGACCGACTGAGGGGACGGCGATCGCTGCGCGCGAGGATCTCGTCAGCGATCTCGCTCATCTCCTGATTCAGCTCCGCGCCCTGGTCGCGTGCGAATTCACCTACTTCCTGCAAGAAGACACGCAAGTGCGTGACGAGCGCCTCGCGCTTGCGAGGCGAGGGGTCGGGATCGGACTGGTACAGATCCGCAGCCCGCTTCAGATCGGGGCTGATGCGTCGCAACAACCCCTGCCAGTCGCGACCCATGCGCAGGATGCTGCGCAACAGCGCGGCCTGGACGAGGACGGACAGCGCCATGGCATCGCTGCCCGCATGGGCCGTGCGCAGCAGTACCGCCGGTTCGGGGTCGAGGTGCCGTCCGCTCAGCTCGTCATGCAGATCATGCCAGCGTTCACGCTCTTCCTCACGGTAGGCGAACACGGCTCGCTGGACCGACGCCCAGTCGATGCCTGCCTGGGCGAGATCGAAGAGCGAGGCGAGCGCGCGGGAGAACGAATCCGCGGTCACGTTATCGTCTGAGGCCATGGCGCCTCCGGCAGCGTAGGACGCGCGGATTGCGCCGTCCATATAGCCCGGCGCATGCTGTACGAGGGCGCCGTCCTTCTGTCATGATGACATACGACGTTCGCAATTCGCAATCGCACGGGCGAAGCCGCAGTGGCGAGGGAGGCGCATGGCAGACGACGGCAGCAGGGGCTCTGGGGAGGGCGGCGCGTTGCGTCTCTTCAGCCAGGTAGCCGGTTCACTGGGAAACCTGGGACTGTGGTTGACGCATGCCGACCGTCCGAGTGGCGGACGGACCCAGGGCGACTGGGCCGGTGCCCTGATAGACCAGTATCGCCAGGTGTTCGGCGACATGGCCGATCTGGTGCGCGGCGTGCTCGAGCGGGTCGGGCAGGTGGCCGACGTGTCGTCCGGGCACAGGCTGCTGTTCAGAGCGGCAGCGCAAACATCTGGCGCTGTGCTGTCTGCAGAAGAGCGAGCGCTGCACGCCTTCGTGTGCAAGATCTGCCAAGCGGCCGGGAGCCCCGTCAGCGTCAGCCAGGCGTTGTACCAGCGATTGCAGGAAGCTCATGGCCTCCCGGACGTACTGCGGGATGGGGCGGGCTGGGGGGACATCCTCGATGCGCTGCTGAACCACGAGGGCCGGCGCAACCTGCCGCGCCTGCTCGAGGACCTGCGCCACGAGGTGCGGGCGGATCGGGTAGAAGGATTGCGCAACGTGCGGGCGGCGCTCGGGTGGCTTCTCCCGGATGCGGGAAACCAGGCCGGAGCGATCTACGAGTTGCTCGACCGGCTCGACGACGTGCTCGGCGAGTGCTGTATGCGCGAGTTGTTGCGGCGGCGAGCGGTCAAGCATCTGCTGGCCGTGCAGAAGGAACCGGACGACTGGGTGCAGGATCTACGCAGCTGCTTCGCAGGCTTCGGCATCGCGCTCGGCGACCGGCTCGGCGTGCTCGCGGCCGGTATGCAGCAGGCACGCCCGGAACTGGTCGTGCTGGATGCCGCGAACGATCGCTGGTTCGAGATCCGGCTGCAAGGCAAGTACGGCCCTTCGGTGCCGTCCTGCGAGGTGTATGGCGCGACCGAAGGGCTGGCTTACCGCCCCCCGGGCAGGGATTTTCGTCTGCCGCTTCGCGTGCAGGACGCATCGCAGGCACTGGCGGCCTGGTCGGTCGACAAGCGACCGGTGCAGGAGATCCTTGGCGCATTGCCCGGCGCCAGGAGGCTGGACCTGCGTGCGTGGGATACCGGGGCCAACCGCACGCCGCTGGTGCTGATGTTCGTGCACTACCGCGAAGGCGACATCGGCAACTATTACGAGCTGGGTCTGGGTTGCTTCGTCGCGCCGCGCCGGGATCCGCTGAGCGTGGGCGTCTACATGCTCGGCACCATCCTGGTGTCGTCCCGACGCGCGCTCGACATAGGCGAGGCGATCTGGGGCTACGACAAGGAACATGTCGTCGAAAAGGACTGGGAGGTGCATTATCGCCGCGATTTCCTCCACTGCGCGGTGCGCCTGCCGGGCGCGAAACTGTCCCTGCGCGTTCCGCGCGGTGGCGCACTGTGCCTGCCTTCTGCCGTACCGCTGCTGAGCTACACGCACAAGCCGGTGCGTGCGCCGGGAGCTGGCGGCTACTTCGAAGGCGGCCAGTGGCATCGCGCCGTGCTGACGCGCTTCTCGCCCCGCGACTGCGTACGCGGTGCCGGCGACGGCGTGAACCTGGGGGTCAAGGTTCTCGACCCTGACCAGGCATGGCGGCATCCGCTGCTATCCAAGCTGCATGCCCTGGGGCTGGTGGACGCACAGGGCAATCTCGGGCAGCCGGCCCTGCACTGCGCATGGACCGAGCACATGAGCGCACAGCTGGGCCCGCCGGTTCTGGTGCCGATCCCGGACGAGGACTACGACTGAGCGCCCAGGCGGGCAGCCGCGGGAGGACCTCAGCGCCCGCGTGCGTGGAGGTCGGCGAGCCACTGCGCGGCGCGCCCGAGCACGCGCGCGGCGGCATTCGGCCCGGCCGTCAGCCCGTGCAGCGCCTGTTCCAGGTGAAATGCGAGATCGCGTGGTGTGGCCATCCGCTCGGGATGGCGCGCGAACTCTGCCTGCTTGGAGGCGGCGTACGCGGCAGCGGCGTGCGGAAGCAGCATTGCCTTGAAGGCTTCGGCATTGAGGGCGGGCTCGGTCGCAGGCAGTTGGACCGGGATTTCGCGTAGCCGGCGATCCAGAGCCGACATGCAGGGATTGTCAGCGCGCAGTCGTGCCTGCAGAGCCCGCGCCGCCAGCAGTCCGCTGACCACCGCGCCCTCCACACTGACGATGCCGATGTCGTTGTCGCAAAAGTCGCCCGCTAAGAAGAGTCGGGGCATCTCGGTGGTGCTCGCCGGCCGCCAGGGCTCGCTGCCCACCTCGTTGATGAACAGCGGCTCGGCGTTGTTCATCTGCAGATAGGTGCGGGTGAAGTCGATGTCCTCGTCTCGGAAGACGATGAAGCGACGCAAGTCCTCGAGGATCGCAGCGGTCGCTTCGACCTTGCCCATGCCATCGATCTTGTAAAAGTCGGTCACCGCCACGGTGAGATGGGTCGGCAGGTCGTGATAGGACTGTTCGCTTCCGTCGGGGAGGTGATGCGGCACGTCGGGATCGCCGTGCCAGGCCTGCGAGTTGTCCACCAGGGTGAGGCCGAGCCCTGATTCGCGCAGGATGACGTGACACCCAGGTATCCCGGGCAGCTTGCGACGGAAATGCAGGTCCAGCGCCGCGGTTACCGCGCTCTGCAGCTTGCGCACCGTCGCCAGGCCTGGGACCGCGTCGCGGAAATCTCCGCTGATGTGGGCCAGCGCCGCCGGCGGGACCGCGACCACGACGTAGTCGGGAGAGAACACGCTCAGGCGGGAGTCATCGTCCC
>CAZNBS010000378.1:0-3795 GCA_964570955.1 uncultured Burkholderiales bacterium
CGCTTCGAGCTCAAGGCCGGCAGCACGATGGAATGGTGGTTCGTGCCGGTGCGCACCGGCACGTTCGAGGATCTTCGCTCCACGCGCACGCATGACGCGGCTGGCATGAAGGCAACGATCCACGTGCACTGAGCGCGATCGGCGTGCGCGCCGGGTGCAAAAAAGAAGCCGGCTCAGGGGCCGGCTTTGATTAGGGAGGTCGTGCTGGTGAGATGGTCTGAATCCGACTAGCACGACCCCAACTGTACTCAGCCCGCTCGAGCGGGTCGTCGGAACCTCGCCCAGCCGAGCCGGGAATGCCTCCCGATCAGCGGCTCCCCCCATCCACCAGTCCATGGCTCATCGCCAACCGGATGATCTGGGCACTATTGGTCAGTTCCAGCTTCTGCCGGATGTTGGACTGGTAGTTGGCGATGGTCTTCTGCGACAGCCGCATGGTGGTCGCGATGTCGGCCACCGAGCGCCCTTCGGCCAGCAGGCGGAACACCTCGAACTCCCGCGGCGAGAGATTGTTCAACGGCAGCTGCTGCCCGGGAATGGCCTGCAGCGCGAGCTGCTGCGCCACGTCCTGGCTGAGGAAAACCTTGTTCATCGCCACCGTGCGAATGGCGTCCACGAGCACGTCAGGCGCGCTGGCCTTGGTGATGTAGCCGCGGGCTCCGGCCTGCAGCGCGCGCGAGGCGAACATGGCGTCGTCGTGCATGCTGAACACCAGCACCTTCGCCGCGGGTTCCCGCGCCGTGATGCGGCGCGTGATTTCGATGCCGCTGGTGCCGGGCAGGTTGATGTCCATGATCACCACATCCGGGGTGAGATCGCAGAACGCGCGGTAGGCGTCCTCCGCGCTCTCGCTCTCCGCGATCACCTCGATGTCGCCGGTGCGCTCCAGCAAGCGGCGATACCCTTCACGCACGACGGCGTGGTCGTCCACCAACAATACCTTGATGCTCATGCTCCTATCCTGCCATGGATGTGCTTCGACGATCCGACCGGCCGGTCGCTGGTGTCGGCGCCATGCGCTTGCTCCGCAACCGGCAGTGTCGCACTGATTTCCACGCCCTGGCCAGGCCGTGCGGCGAGCGTGAGCCGCCCGGACAGCGCCTCGACCCGCTCGCGCAGTCCGACCAGACCCAGCCCGGTGCGCCTGGCCTGCACGTCGAAGCCGCGTCCGTCGTCGCGCACCATGACGCACACCTCGGTGGGGCTGGTCCGGTGCAGGCTCACCAGGACGTGAGCGGCCTGCGCGTGCTTCACAATGTTGGTGAGGCACTCCTGTACGATGCGGTAGATGGTGATGTTCACCGTCTCGCCCAGGTCGGCCAGATCACCCGAGGACTCGAAGCGCACGTCCACCGCAGCATTGCGCCGCTGCCACTGGCCAACCAGCTGGCCGATCGCATCGTGCAGCCCCAGCGCGTCGAGGGCTGCCGGACGCAAGCGCTGCATGATCCCGCGCACCACGTCGTAGACGTGCCCGGACAATTCGATGATGGCGTCGGCCCGCGCCTGCGCCTCCGGCAGGGTGTCCTGCGTCATGCCGCGGATCGACACGGCATCGAGCTTGATCGCGTTCAGGCACTGCCCCAGCTCGTCGTGCATCTCGCGCGCCAGACTGCGGCGCTCGTCCTCCTGCACCATCATGTATTTCTGCGACAGGAGGCGATTCTCGCCGAGCGAGTCGGCCAATTGTCGCTGGATCGTGTCGAGCGCCGACACGTCGACGAAATAGACGTGCAGTCCGCTCTCCGGTCTGCGCGGCGCATGCGGCAGCACGCGCGCGATCACTCTCACAGGCGTGCCGTCCTGCGCCTCCAGGGATAGAACCGGAACCTCGACCCGATCGCCCTGCTGGGCGGCACGGCGATGCCCGCGCCACTGCTCGCGATCGACGTAGAACTCGGCCATGTTGCGTCCGAGCGCCTGATCGGGATGAGCCAGCCCGAGGATGCGCGCCATCGCGGGATTGCACAGCTCGATGACGCCGTCGCCGGTGGTCACCGCATTGCCCGCCAGATCCTCCATGAACAGGGTGCGGTACTGGCGCTCGCGCTCGGCCAGCGCCGCCTGGGCCTGCATGCGCAGCTGCAGTTCGTTGCGCGCGTGCCGCCAGCGGCGCCAGGAGAACCACGACATGGCGATCGCCAGAACGGCGAAGACGAACGGCAGTTCGTCGATCTGATAGGGCTCGAGCGGCTCGGTGATCTCGGCCAGCCATTCGCGGAACTCGAAGGCCGCCGCGAGTGCAAAGGCCAGCAGCGTGACGAGCGTGACGACCAGCATGTCGCGCCGGACCGTGACGGGCTCCGGCTCCTGTGCTGCGCCAGGCATCGCCTGGCTGGCTCGTTCTGGTGGCTCGTGTCGCTGCATGATCCGACCCTCTATACCCCACTCGGGAAGAATCCGGCAAGGGCGGCATTCCCGAGGACTTCGCCTTGCCCGATCCGGGAAGTGTTCCCGGCTCCGAAATCTCGTCTTTCCCTGGACCCCATCCTCTCCCTCACCCACGATCCGAGGCCAGTCCCGTGCTCCAGGGAGGTGCCCGATGGACCAATCCATCCTCGCGCTGCTCGGCGGCAGCCTGTTCATTCCGCTTGCGGTCGCCTACCTGATTGCCGTCGCGGCCGGTCTGGTCGCTCTCTATCTCGACAGACGGGCGCACCGGACAAAAGGATCGGGAATAAATCCCGGCTCGCCCTAGGAAAAAATCCCTCCCTCGGTCGTGAACGGTCGCCTAGATTCGGACGGCGACTGTCATGTTCATGTCTGGCAGTCGGATCGGGCGATCGTTTTTCCCAGCCTCATCCAGACCGAGCGCCCCACATAACAATATTCAGGGGACCATCACATGACGCATTCCCGACTCCGCGAGGCGCTCCTCTCGGCCTTTGCAGCCATGGCCGCCGTTCCCGGCGTGCATGCCCAGGACCAGACCGGCATCGTGTCACTCGAAACGCCGACCGTCGAGGTCATCGCCACGACGCCGCTTCCGGGACTTGGCGTGCCGGTCGACCAGGTGCCCTCCAACGTGCAGGCCCTGACCGACGACGCCATCGAGAACCGGCAGGCGGTGAACGTGACCGACCTCATCACGCGCACGCTGCCGTCGGTGAACGTGAACGAGATCACCGGCAATCCGTTCCAGGCCGATGTCAACTATCGCGGCTTCCAGGTCTCGCCGCTGCTCGGCACCCCGCAGGGCCTGTCCGTGTTCATGGACGGCGTGCGATTGAACGAGCCGTTCGGCGATGTCGTCTACTGGGACCTCATTCCTCAGAACGCCATTTCGACCATCAACCTGATTCCGGGCTCCAACCCGGTCTACGGGCTGAACACCCTGGGCGGCGCGCTCTCGCTGCGCACCAAGACCGGTGGGGAGTACCCGAACACGACTGCACAGGTCTACGGCGGTTCCTGGAGCCGCATCGGCGCAGACGTCGAACACGGCGGCCATCAGGGCAACGTCGACTACTACTTCAGCGGCAGCTATTTCGACGAGGACGGCTGGCGCGACCACTCCCCCAGCACGGTCAAGCAGTTCTTCGGCAAGGTCGGCTACGAGACTGCCGTCACCGACTTCGATCTCAGCCTCACGGTCGGGGACACCGACCTGACCGGCAACGGCGTGGCACCCGAGAGCATGCTCAGGCGCGACCGCGAGCAGGTCTTCACGATCCCCGACAACACCAAGAAGGACATGTGGATGCTGAACCTGACCGGCAGCCACATGCTCAACGATGCCTTCCAACTCGGCGGCAACGTCTACTACCGCCACAACCGCATCAATACCCTCAACGG
>CAZNBS010000379.1:0-2494 GCA_964570955.1 uncultured Burkholderiales bacterium
GTAAACCCGCGGCAGATTGGTGGTGACGCGCGGTTTTGTCAGACTTTAAGAACGGGCTGCGCCTTTCAGTAGAGGTACTCTGTCGGTTTCCCTCCGCATGCCATGTGACTGAACGAACACAAAATCGCCTATAGAGGAAAACCGGCGATCGACGGGCAAAGCACGACCGATGCCTGATTTCCGCGCACCCCAGAATCCGGCGCTTTTCAATCCCCGTTGACACGGCCCGATGGATAGACAGCACTGCCTGCTGGGCCGGCGTCTTCAGCGCGACAAAACGCATGATCGGTCGGCTCACCGCTTCGCAGATCGCTTCGGCGTCTCGCGCGTCGTTCTTGTTCGTCTTGACATAGGGCTTGACGAATTGAGGGGCCATCAGCTTCACGTCGTGGCCCAGACCAAGCAGCCGCCGTCCCTAGTGGTGCGCCGAGGCGCATGCTTCCATGCTCACTCGACACGGTTGCAGATTGGCGAAGAAGGGCAGCACCTGACTGCGCCTGAGTTGCTTCTTCAAGGCCACATTACCTCGCTCGTCTACACCGTGAATTTGAAAAACGTTCTTTGCCAAGTCCAGCCCGATCGTCGTAATGTTCATTTCGGTCGCCCCTTTCCTGTTCAGTGGTTGATGGCGTCTCCACTGTGGCACTTCGATGCCGTTCCCGGGAAGGGGGCGACCATTCGAGAGCATCAAGCCGCCAAGCCGCCCGCTTCTTCCGGCGCTGGCGAGGCTTCTTCTTCGTCAGGTCAGAACTATCCTTGTGGGGCATGGACAGCATCCGGCGGGAGCGGTGGCTCGGTTGGTCTAGACAGAAAAAGGGGTGTCGCTAAGTGTTGAACTGCGATGCAGGGTTTTCCACGGCGGCGTGCGTGCGGCGCTTTTCACGCACGCAACGCACGACGCGGTGGGAAACCCGTGTTTCATCCTACGCGGCCTCCTTCAAGTTGTCATGCCCGAAGTAGATCTCATCGGGCGTTGCATAGTCCAGACTCTGATGCGGGCGCACGGCGTTGAACAACCCGACAACAGAACGCCCATGTTACCGAGCGGCGTGTAGTTCTATACCGTTGGCATCGATGGTACGGCCGTGCTGTGGTCGTCGTTGGGGAGGTCACGAAGGGCACCGCGCGCATATTTCGTTGCCGCCTCGATGGGGATAGCCGAGCGCTGGAAGTTCCGCAGTGGATGTTTGAGGCGATGGCGTGTTGTCGCACGGAGCTGGCGCCAGCGCCTATTGTGACCTGCCAAGCACTGCGTGAGCTTCGCACGCTCCTCGATGCGGCCTCCGGAGTCCCGTCGAGCGCCGTGCTACAAGCTGAGCACCCGATTCCCAACGTGAAGGGAGGTGCTCATGCGATCCAAGAACCGACGGCGTTCGGCCGATCAGCTGCCGTTGTTCCTTCCAAGCACGCCGGTGCAGTGGAGCGCCGTGCCGGCGCCCGCGCGCAGTCGCACGGTGGCACTTCTCGCGCGCCTTCTGCGCCAACATGCGCGCTTACGTCGCGCGACGGAGGTGCACGATGAGTGACAAGATCCAGGGGCAACATCTAGCACGCAAGGCTGTGCTCTACGTGCGGCAATCGTCCGCGTTCCAGGTCGCGCACAACCTGGAGAGCCAGAAGTTGCAGTATGCGATGCAGAGTCGGCTGCGTGATCTTGGTTTCACCGACATCGAGGTCATCGACGAGGACTTGGGCCGATCGGCCGCCGGCACCCAGGTTCGCAGCGGTTTCGAGCGCATGGTGGCCGAAGTCTGCTTGGGCCGGGTCGGAGCAGTGGCTGCACGCGAGGTATCGCGCTTTGCACGCAACAGCCGTGAGTGGCAGCAACTCGTTGAGGTCTGCCGCGTGGTCGACACGGTTCTGATCGATCAAGAGACGGTCTATGCGCCTCGGGCCAGCAACGACCGGCTGTTGCTTGGCCTCAAGGGCAGTCTAAACGAGTACGAGCTCGACCTGCTACGGGCGCGTTCCCTGGAGGCCCGCCGCGCGATGGCCAAGCGTGGCGAGCTGATCGTCACCGCGCCGGTCGGGTTCCGTAAGACCGAAGAGCATCGGCTGGAGAAGGATCCCGATCGGCGAATTCAAGAAGCCATCCGGCTGGTATTCGACCAGTTCGAGCGGATCGGGTCCGTGCGCCAAACCCTGATGTGGTTTCACGAGCACGGCCTGGAGCTACCTGCCGTGACACCACGGGGCGAAGTGCACTGGAAGCGCCCGATCTACAGCACGATCTACCAGATGCTGACAAATCCGGCGTACGGCGGCGCCTATGCGTATGGCAAGTCCGAGCGCGCTGTTCGCTTTGAGGCCGGCATCGAACGCAAGCATGATCGACGCCGACCTCGCGATCAGTGGCTTGCCCTGATCCCCGGGACGCACGAAGGCTATGTGGACTGGGAACGTTACGAACGAATTGGGCACGCGATTCACGGCAATCTGTTTGTCGCCTCCCGATCTCTAGGCGCTGCCCGCGAGGGCGAAGCACTGCTGTCGG
>CAZNBS010000379.1:2594-3773 GCA_964570955.1 uncultured Burkholderiales bacterium
TGTCGGCGCTGCGCAGCAAAGCTCACGGTGCACTACACTGGCAACCATCACGACGTGGCGCGCTACGCGTGTCACCGCGCCTGGCTCGACAAGGCTGAGCTACGCTGTATCAGCTTTGGCGGAACGCGGGTCGATGCGGCGGCGGCCGCCGAAGTGCTGCGCGTCGTACAGCCCGCCGGTATCGAGGCAGCCATCTTGGCGCATCGCGAGGACAGTCAGAAGCACGATGAGGTACGTGCCGCGCTTGCGCGTGACCTCGAAGCCGCGCAATACGCGGCCTCACGGGCGCAGCGGCAATACGATGCTGCCGATCCCGAGAACCGACTCGTCGCCGACGAGTTAGAGAAGCGCTGGAATCAGGGGCTCGCACGAGTGCGGGAGATCAAGCAACGCATTGCACAGCACGTGGGCAATGCACACGACCCCGCGCCCACGCTGGGCGAATTCAACGCCCTCGCCGAGCGCCTGGAGACACTGTGGGAAGACTCGCGTACCGATCCGCGGCTGAAGAAGCGCATCATCCGCTCGCTGATCCAGGAAATCGTCGTCGACATCGACACCGACGCGTCCGAGGTCGTGCTCGTGATTCACTGGGTCGGAGGCGTTCACACGCAGTTGCGCGTGCCACGTCGGCGCCGCGGCCAGAATCGTACCCACACCGCCACGGAGACGATCGAGGCGGTTCGCGTGCTCGCGCGCATTTGCTCCGACGCGATGATCGCCAATGTCCTAAACCGTAACGGTCGGCGCACGGGTCGAGGTAATTTCTGGACGCGCGAACGCGTTACAGCGCTTCGCAGTCATCATGCGATCCCGGTGTACTCGGAGGAGAGCCGCGCGAGCGCGGGATGGCTGAATCTGACCGAGGCGGCGCGTCTGCTCGGCGTCAGCGCGCGCACGCTACGCCTTGCCGTCGAGCACGGCGAACTCACGGCGGAGCATCCGCTACCCGATGGTCCGTGGATCTTCCGTCGCAATGTACTCACTGCCGACAATGCGAAGATGATCGCGGCACGAGCAAGTCGTCGTTCGCGTCGTCCTGCGGTACCAACCGAGCGTCAAGGCGCTCTCGATTTATCAATGACATAGCGAGGTGGGGCAGTATGAAGACGAGTAGAAGAATTCGAAGTAACGCGCGAGCGCGCTCTTCAGTTCGCGCACCGTCTCGTGGGCGTGCAG
>CAZNBS010000380.1:0-367 GCA_964570955.1 uncultured Burkholderiales bacterium
GGCGGGCGACTGCGATGCGATTCACCCCGGTTACGGCTTTCTCAGCGAGAATGCGACCTTCGCGCGTGCGTGCGCCAAAGCCGGTATCCGCTTCGTCGGCCCCTCTCCCGACGTACTGGATGTATTCGGTGACAAGGGCAAGGCCCGCACGCTTGCGGTGGAGTGCGAAGTGCCGGTCTCGCCCGGCACGTATCGCCCCACCACGCTCGACGAGGCACGCGAGTTCCTGCGTTCCCTCGGACCGCACGGCGCACTGATGGTGAAGGCCATCGCCGGCGGCGGCGGGCGCGGGATGCGGCCGGTGCGCAGCGAGGCGGAACTGGAAGCCGCCTACGATCGTTGCCGCTCGGAAGCGCTGCAGGCCTTC
>CAZNBS010000380.1:377-3771 GCA_964570955.1 uncultured Burkholderiales bacterium
ACGCCGGGATGTACGTCGAGCGCATGTTCCCGCTGGCACGCCACATCGAGGTGCAGGTGATCGGCGACGGCAGCGGCGAGGCCACACACCTGTGGGAGCGCGAGTGCAGCCTGCAGCGCAACCGCCAGAAGTTGATCGAAGTGGCGCCCGCACCGCACCTGCACCCTGCTCTGCGCGACCGGCTCCTGGACGCATCGCTGCGCATGGCGCGACAGGTCGAGCTGGACGGGCTGGCGACGTTCGAGTTCCTGGTGGAGCAATCGGGCGCCGGGAACGCACAGTTCGTCTTCATCGAGGCAAATCCACGACTCCAGGTGGAACACACGGTGACCGAGTCCGTCACGGGTGTCGACCTCGTGCGCACCCAGCTCGAACTGGCCGGCGGGCGCTCGCTCGAGGATCTGCAACTCGTCCCCTGGAGCATTCCCGCCCCGCGCGGCATGGCCATGCAATTGCGCGTGAACGCGGAGTCCATGGCGGCAGATGGCTCGCTGCGTCCTGCCGGCGGCGTGCTGCAGGCCTTCGACCCCCCTGCGGGATTCGGAGTGCGCGTGGATACCTGCGGCCACACCGGCTTTCGCAGCAACCCGCGCTTCGATTCGCTCCTGGCAAAGGTGGTCGTGCACACGGCCGCCGCCGACCTGGCCACACTCGCCGCCAAGGCGCGACGGGCGCTCGCGGAGTTCCGTATCGAGGGAATCTCGACCAACCGGGATTTCCTGCTGAACCTGCTCTCGCATGACGCCTTCCTCGCCGGTGGATGGCACACGCAGCTGATCGAGTCTCATCTTGCCGCGTTGTGTGAACCGGGGCGGCATGCGCGGTATCACGCATACGACACTCGAGCCGAAACGCTTACAGCGCGATCCGACGATCCACTCGCGGTGATCGCGCGCGGCAATCGCGAAGAGACGCCCGCGCCGACGCCGGAAGCAAGTGGACCCGCTGGAACGCAGGCCGTGCGCGCCGGAATCACCGGCTCGGTCGTGAGCATCGATGTGCAGCCCGGGGAGAGTGTGCAGCGTGGCCAGCAACTCGCCGTGCTGGAGGCGATGAAGATGGAACATCCGCTCGTCTCCCCGTTCGGCGGAGTGTTACGCGAGGTTCGCACAACGGTCGGAGAGACAGTCGTCGAGGGCAACGTACTGATGTGGATCGAGCCCGCCGATGACGCTGCCCACCATATCGAAGCGGTCGCTGCCGTTCCTGCCGACCACATCCGCAGCGATCTGGCGGAACTGCAGCGACGGCGTGCATTGACGCTCGACGACGCGCGTCCCGAGGCAATCGAGAAGCGCCACAAGCTAGGGCTGCGCACGGCGCGCGAGAACATCGCGGATCTGTGCGACCCCGGCAGCTTCCACGAGTACGGCGCCTTCACCATCGCGGCCCAGCGCAATCGGCGCACGATGGAGGACCTGATCGCACGCACGCCGGCCGATGGCCTGGTGATGGGCATCGGGCGCGTGAACGGCGACGTGTTTCCTGACTCGGACGCGCGTTGCGTGGTCATGTCCTACGACTACACGGTGCTCGCCGGCACGCAGGGAAGCAAGAATCACGAAAAGAAGGACCGTCTGTTCGAGCTGGCGGCGCAGTGGCGCCTCCCGCTGATCGTGTTCGCCGAGGGTGGCGGCGGGCGGCCGGGCGACACCGACTTCATCACCGCCGGCTGGCTGCACATCAAGGCCTTCTCGCTGCTGCCCAAGCTCAGCGGCCTGGTGCCGATGGTCGCCATCGTCGCCGGCCGCTGCTTCGCCGGTAACGCCGTGGTGGCGGGATGCTGCGACATCATCATCGCCACCGAGAAAGCCTCCCTCGGGATGGGCGGGCCGGCGATGATCGAGGGCGGCGGACTGGGCGTGTTCCACCCCGACGAAGTGGGCCCCACGTCGGTGCAGCGGCGCAACGGCGTCGTCGACCTCGTCGTCACCGACGAAGCGGAGGCGGTGCGCGTGGCTAAACAGTACCTGTCCTACTTCCAGGGTGCGTTGAGCGACTGGGCCTGCGCCGACCAGCGAGAACTGCGGCACGTCATCCCGGAGAACCGCCTGCGCGTGTACGACGTGCGCCGCGTGATCGAGCTGATCGCCGACATCGGCAGCGTGCTGGAGCTGCGGCGCGACTTCGGCACCAGCGTGGTCACCGCCTTCATTCGCGTGGAGGGCCGGCCCCTCGGTCTCATCGCCAACAACCCGATGGTGCTGGGCGGAGCCATCGATGCCGATGCCGCCGACAAGACCGCACGCTTCCTGCAGCTGTGCGATGCCTTCGACATCCCGGTTCTGTCGCTGTGCGACACGCCCGGCAATATGGTCGGCCCGGAGGCCGAGCGAACCGCCCTGATCCGCCACTGCTGCCGGCTGTACGTCGTAGGCGCGAACATCACCGTTCCCATTCTCTCGGTGATCCTGCGCAAGGCCTATGGCCTGGGCTCGCAAGGCATGGTAGGCGGCAGCTTCCACCTGCCCCTGTTCTCGGTGGCGTGGCCCACCGGTGAACTGGGACCGATGAATCTGGAGGGATCGGTCAAGCTCGGCTTTCGCAAGGAGCTGGAAGCCATCACCGACCCCGTCGAGCGCAAGCGCCGGTTCGATGAGATGGTCGCAGAGGCCTACGAGCGCGGCAAGGCGATGAACGCCGCTGAGCTGTTCGAGATCGACGACGTGATCGACCCCGCCGATACCCGGTCGTGGATCCTGGCCGGGCTGCGTGCCCTCCCCCCGAAGGCGAAACGCGAGGGCAAGAAGCGGCCGTGGGTGGACACGTGGTGAACGGCAATGCCTGAGACCACTTCTGCGCCGGCATACGTAAGCGCCCTCGCCGCATTGGGAACGGTGCGCGCGTACGCAAAAAGCACGATCCTGGTCCAGGAGGGCGACCAGAGCGATCAGGTCTACGTCGTCCTCGAAGGCAAGCTCAAGGTGTACCTGGCCGACAGCGAGGGCAAGGAGATCATTGTCGACATCCTCGGACCCGGTCAGTACTTCGGGGAGATGGCACTCGAGGACGATCCCCGATCGGCGTCGGTGATGACGCTCGAGCCGTCCCGCCTCTCCATCGTTGAGCGGAATCGGTTCAAGGAGTTCCTTGCGAGCAATCCCGCGGCCGCCTACGCCCTGATCGTCACCCTCATCCGGCGCGCCCGCCATCTCACCCGGACGGTGGGAGATCTGGCGCTGCTCGACGTGTACGGCCGCGTCGCACGCCTGCTGCTAGACGGAGCGCGTGAGGAGAACGGCCAGCTGATCGTGACGGAGCGCATGACCCAGCAGGAGATCGGCAAGCGCGTGGGCGCGTCGCGGGAAATGGTCTGGCGCATCCTCGACGACCTCCGCCAGGGGAACTACATCGCGTTCGAAAACGGGCGGATCGTCATCCGGCAGCCGCTGCC
>CAZNBS010000381.1:0-3678 GCA_964570955.1 uncultured Burkholderiales bacterium
CGACGCCCACCGTGAAGATCCGGTGGCCCGACTTCTTCGCCTCGTCGACAACGGTTTCCCAATCGGAGACCTCTCCGTCCGTCACTCAACGATCTCTCACGCACTGAGCCCTGCATGGCGGACCGCCATCGACGATGACGGCACGCATTCCGGAAAACCAACGCCGCAGCGACAACTCTTCTACAAAAAGGTACTGATAGTCCGTGGACTCATAGTCTCCTTCTAGGGGAGCCTACAGCTATGGCTGGAGCGAATCGGAAGTCCAACAAGTTCGGGGAGGCTTTGCGCAAGGCGCGCGCGGTTGCCGGGCTGACGCAGGAGGAACTGGCGGATCAGTGCGGCCTTGACCGCAGCTATATCGGCGGCGTCGAGCGTGGCGAGCGCAACCCGACGCTCAGCGTGATTGAGAAGATCGCCAAAGGTCTTGGCATCACCCTGGCCGAACTTTTCTCATACTCGGGTAAGGGGCCCAGGACGTGACGTGCTGAGGTTCCCCAATCCCGGTTCCACCATCGAGAACTTTGTAAGCGTCTACGGCGCGGCCTTCGAGCGCCTGAACGGGTGGACTGTTGATCTTGATGCCATCGTTGCGGCGGTGGTCGCCGCCAATCTGGCGACGTCGTCCGGCTACATGGGCGAGGCAGCGGTGGCGCGCTCGACAAGGGCTGACCGCAGCCGCGACCCTCTCTACAACCAACTCAAGATGTATGCGGAACTTTTCCGCACGCTGGGATGGCTGCACCCCACGTCGCAGAGCGCGTTGAACTTCACTTTCACGCTGCTGGGCGAGCAAGTGGTCGCAGCCGGACGCGACTTCAAGCCGCTGCTCGAAGAATGTGTGCTCGGGATCGTTTATCCCACGCCCGTCCTCACGGTGAAAGGCGACTTTGATCTGCGGCCTTTCGCTTTCATCTTGCGCATCATGGCCGCCTGCGACGGCCACCTGTCCCGCGACGAGATGATTGTCGGGCCGCTGAGTGCGGCGAGCGATCGCGGACAGGCCAACCTGAATACGGTGGTAGCGATAGTCAGAGCTGCGCGCGAAAGCGCGGCGGATATGGAGAGTGCAGTCATAGCCGTGTCGGAAGCGCGTGGCATTCAGGTCAACACATTGCAGAACTACACACGGTGGCCGATTGCACTGCTGCGGGATTTGGGATGGGCAACGCGCAGCCCCGCACGATTCAGGGACGGGCGCAAATACGAAGCCTTTCACCTGACCGATAAGGGCCAGGCATTAGCGGCACGGGTTGGTGGCAGCGTTGATCTGCGCGTTGATGATTTGGGACGACTTGCGCCGGAAGAACGCAAGGCGCTCGCCGTCATTGCGCACTTCCGGATGCTGGAGCGCTCGGGCTTTGACATTACGCCGGTCGCACAGCGCATCGCGGAAGCGGAAGCAGCGGCAGCATCTGTGTTCGAGCGGTTGGACACGAACGGGAACAACCTGATGTTTTCGCCGTTCCAGTCTCTTTCGCTAAATGACATTGCCGGTGCCTTCCCCGCGCATGCGCAAACCACACAAGTGGAGGTAGATGCAGGCCGGGCAGTGGTTGCAGCAGCACAGGCTGGGCGCGATGATCGCTCGCACCTATTCGTGCGTCCGAGCATGGTGGCAACAGCGGAGGCCGGTGCAGGCGGCCCTGCCGCGCTTCGCGCGGAGTTGACCGGCTTCTTAAAAGCGGACGGCACGATAGAAGGCGCAGCGGCCGCTTTCGCCGAAAAGCATGCGGGCGATACGCAGACCGTTTTCTATCCGCTGGTCACGCACCTGTTCCAGATACTCGGGTTCAAGAGCGACTATTCACGAGCAGGCGTGAACTACCAGCGCTGGGATGCCCGCGTTTGGGTTGGCGACTACGCGTTGCCGGTCGAGATCAAGTCGCCTACCGAAGAAGTGATGCTATCCACCAAGGCGGTGCGACAGGCACTGGAAAACAAGGTGATCTTACTCTCACGCGGCGGGCTGGATACGCGGCCGGAACTCGCTAGCCTCGTCGTCGGCAATCGCCTTCCCAACGAGCGCGGCGAGATGTCGAACCTGATTGACGATGTGTTCAAAGCCTATGGTCTGCGTCTGGGTGTGATCGACTTGACGACCCTTGCCCGACTCGCTCTACGTACATTGAACGAAGGTGTAACGATTGACGCGCGGCAACTTAGCCAGCTTCGTGGGTTCCTCGATGTCTGACTTCGTCGTTCACAAAGGCCGACGAGCGGCAGGCACGTTTGCAAGACACTACGGCGCAGATGTAGCGGAGGTTCGCTTCGAACATGGACAGCACTCAGTCGTCACGCTGACTGACGGGCGCGCCGGCACCGGAACATGCCTCGGCTGCGGGAGCGCACCTTGCATGGAAAAGGATGCCAGCGAGTTGACGCTGTTCGGCGCACTCGACGCCTTCCCCGGCGACCCCAGCCTCGATGTCTGCCCGACGAGGGCTATTCGATGGGATGGCGAGACGGCTGCCGCCTTCATCGTGGCGGGCGATTGCATCGGGTGTGGACTGTGCATCAGCCGCTGCCCCTATGGCGCAATCAGCCTCGCGGATGGCATAGCCGCCAGAGTTGAAACAGTGGACCCTGACGGATTGGTCGTCGCAGGACCTACAAGGGGCGAGCATCCACACGTGAAGTGCGGCGGGCAGATTGCAGCACTTGATGTGCCCGCAGCCGCCAATCTTCCGGCAACGGTAGCGGTGCTGGACGATGCGCGCGCGACGCTGCTGGTCAGGAACCTTCTCAACGAAGTCGGGCTGAACGCGCGCACGCGCCGGCGCGGAGATACCAACATGCGTATTGACGCTGTTGGCTTCTCTCGTAGCCAGAGGCCCTTCGTGGTGGAGATTGAAACCGGTGCGGGCGTGCTTGAATCACCGCGCGCGCTTCTCGAAGATGTCGCCGTGCTCCACGCACGCTATGGCTACGCGGTTGATGGGATCGACCCCATCAGCATCATCGCTGCGTTTCCGAATGTTCGCTCGGAGTACTATCAGGTGATCCGCGACATCGAGAAAGTGCTTGGCCTTCGGTGCCGGACCATCACGGTTGGCGCACTCGTTGCGTTGCTGTGGAACTGCGCGGCGCTCGATGGCTTTGAAGGTGATGCCTTTGCGGTCGGTGAAGGCGCAATCGATCTGGCCGATTGCCTCGGCGTTGATGACGCGAAACGGGTCGAGCCTTATCCGGGCGCGTTCAAGCCGGCAAAGTAGCGAGCAAGTCCGCCTGCGCGGGGCTGTCCGTGCTATGCACTTTGGTCAAGCGTTCCCGCGCGATATCAACGTAATCGGGATTGAGCTCGAAGCCGAGGTAGCCCCGGCCCTCCAGTACGGCGGCGACGCATTCGCTACCGCTGCCCGCAAACGGAACCAGCACCGTGTCGCTGGGGTTGGAGAAGTGTTTGACGATCCTGCGGGAAATCGAAAGCGGCTTCTGGGTCGGGTGATCGACCTTCTCATCGCGGAAGCGCCGACCGGCGAGCGTGGGGAATGACCAGATATCCCCGGCCATGCGCCCCTCGGGGTTGGGTTCCCATACCTTGCCGTTCTTGGTGATTTTGTGTTTCAGGCGCTCCTGGCTCTTGTAGGGCTCGCGGATGGGCGTGTAGATGTAGCGGTCTGTTTTGGAGAACCAGAGCAACGGCTCGTAGGTCGCGTTGAGAGAACGCTTGCCGTATCC
>CAZNBS010000382.1:0-3633 GCA_964570955.1 uncultured Burkholderiales bacterium
CACGGCGGATGACGCGTTGTCTTGTTTGCCTGGTTTGCTCCTGTAAAAATCGATGACTTCCCTGACGCTTTTTATGGGTGTCCTGGGATGCATCGACAGAACGAGTGGTGTTGTCCCGATCAGAATGATCGGCGTGATGTCCTTTACCGTGTCGAAGTGCAGATCGTGAAGCGCCTCGTTGGCGCCGTAGCTGCCGGAGACCAGGATCAGGGTGTAGCCGTTTGGCTCGGCTCGCGCCGCGATCCCCACGCCTAACGTACCGCCTCCACCTGGCCGATTGTCGACGATGATCGGCTGCCCGAACACCTCGGTCAGGTGCGGTCCGATCAGCCGCGCAAGCACATCCGATCCGCCGCCCGGGGCAAACGGTGTAAGCAACCGGATCGGTTTGTTGGGATAAGTCGATTGTGCGTGAGCGCATGCCATCACGAGCGATAGCGCGAGGGCAGCAATACCCCAGTGTACGAGCCTGATCATGCCGGCCTCCTCCGCGACTGAAGTCTGCGCAATTATACGAGGTGACTTTGCGCGCGACAGATCAAACCATATGCTGGGAAATCTCCCCGTTTAGGCCGGGCCTTTATCCCTTATGAACGCCACGAAGCCGCCCAACGCAGCAGGTGTAGTCCGTCGAGGTGCATGGATAACCCAGGCTAATGCGGCACGTAGACCCACAGGTCGAGCATGACGTTGCACGCTGGCGCGGGCAGGAACGGAACCTCGACAGCGGAGAATGGCAGGTACTGTTGCGGGAGATGCCGCGCCCAGGCTTGATACGCGGGATAGAAGTCGTTTAGATCCGTGTGGTACTGCTGGATACGCACAATATTCGCGAGGCTGGTACCAGCAGTCGCACAAATTGCCTCGGCATTGTCGAGCATGGTGTGCACCTGCTCGTGCACGCTCGAGCCGAAATAGGGCATCGCCGAATTCGGCCGAGCGGCGGCGACGAGGCCCCCCCTATCGATTGGCAACAACCCGGATAAGAAGAGTAGGTCTCCCGCCCGAACCGCCTGCGGATGAACGCCGAAGGCCGGCACAATACCCGCATCGATCGATTCGCGACGCAGCTTCGCGCCTTTACGCAACGAGATTGTATTGATCTCGATTCGCGCGTTATCGAGAAAAAAGCCAGGATCGGCGGTGGGGATCAATGTCGTAGCTGGCCCGCCATTCGGAAAGCATTTCGCCCACACTTCGTTGAACGCTGCGAAGTCCCCGGGGTCGCGCAGGTAGACCTGCCATTTGAGGACGCGATCGAGGGAAGATCCGGCGGCTTCGAGCACGGGTTCGATCTTCTTGCGGATGATAAACTCGGCTTCGAGCTTCACCGGCTCGCCCTTCCACAAGTGATGCTGGGGCAGGCGCGCTTCCGACGCAATGCCTTCTCCGAACGTGAACGAGTCGGCCATGCGACCGGCGACGAATATGAGATCTCCGGCGGCAAGCCCCAGGCTGTATCCTGAGGTGGCATGCACCTGCGGATCGTTTCGGCGGATATGCTCCGCACGCAATCCCTTGCCAGGAATAAGCCCGATTGCGTGGACTTCGATTTCCTGGCCGGCGAGGAGAAGCCCCTTGGTGAGCGTCGACGTGCTCGGTGGAATGTGCTCTTGCAGGATTTCGCGTCGCGTGTCGTGGTAGGGCTCCACGGCTCTGGCCGTCGTGTAGTTCTGATCGACGCGTACCACGGCATCGAGAGTGCTGCCCGCCGCTTCGAACACCCTGCTGAGATTCGCGAAAATCCGTTCCGCCTCCCGTTTCAACTTAGGCTTGCCGAACTGCGGCAGCCCGCACTGCAACACAGTCTCGGCGATTGGTCCGTCGAAACGGCCAACCCCTTTGTGTCCGGTTGCGAACAGCCAAGGACCCGCCTTCACGCCGGGCGCGTAGCGAATTCCTCCTGGGTGGATGATGACAGGCAGCACTGGCTCGACTACAGCAGGCATCGTCGCGTTCATAGACAAGTCCTCTACGAAAAGGCCCGAAAAATGGGCCCGTGCTGCACCGTTGTACGCAGTCGCATCTCGCTTGCGCCTGCTGCACAATTCACATTAGCATCGTACCGGTAACACGACAATTCCGATGTGCTGATACGCAGATCGCAGTTATTCCGCCCGTTCGCCTACATTCCCGAGGAGGTGCACCGTGAAGCGTGCGATGTTAGTTCTCGCGGGCCTGTGTCTCGCTCAGTTCGGGACGGCGGCCGAACCGGCGGACTATCCGATTCGCCCGGTTCGGATGGTGAATCCGTTTCCACCGGGCGGTAGTAGCGACCCGATGTGCCGGGTGCTCGCGGAAGCGCTGACGCGCACGCTGGGACAGGAATTCGTCGTGGACAATCGCGCCGGGGGCAACGGCAACATCGGCACAGCCGTGGTAGCCAAGGCGAATGCGGACGGATATACAGTTCTCTTCGGCTCGGGCACCACGTTTACCGTCAATCCCCACGTCTACCGTAATCTAGGCTTCAACCCACGCAACGACTTCGATCCTGTCGTCCGATTTGCCGCTGTACCAAATGTGCTAGTCGTAAACACGTCGCTACCGGTGCACACGCTCGCGGAGTTCACCGACTACGTGCGCGGCCGTCCCGGGGCCCTCAACTATGCCTCGGCTGGCAACGGCAGCAGCATGCACCTCGCCGCCGAACTCTATCAGAAGATGAGCGGAACGAGGATGGTGCACATTCCTTTCGTTTCGCCGGGACAGGCGACGCAGGACACGATCGCGAATCGCACCCAGTTGATCTTCCACCTCGTTGCCGCGGTACATACGCAAGTCAAAGCGGGCAGGCTGCGCGCGCTCGCCGTGCTTGACCGCACCCGTTCGGGCGTGCTGCCTTCGGTCCCGACCACTGCCGAAGCGGGTATGCCAGGCCTTGAAGGCGGCACGTGGTATGTAATGATGGTGCCCGCCGGAAGCCCGGCGGCTATCATCGCTAAGCTAAACCAAGCGGTGAACAGCGTTCTGAGCGATCCAGCTTTTCGCAAACGCGTGGTTGAGATGGGAGGCACGCTGCTGGGTGGTTCGGCCGCCGAGGTCGCACCCTACATCGAGTCTGAGTCGAGGAAGTGGGCAGAGATCGTCCGGGCGGCTGGTGTAAAAGTCGATTAAGCTCGGTGCGAGCGGAAAGTGGATTATCAATCCCTTGATCGATTGTGCGTTGTAGCCCGCGATTGCGCATAATCGCGATGCCAACAGCTTCCAATCGCGCTTCGTCCGCCCGCATTCCAATACCCGCCATTAAGAGGCGAAGAGCACGAGCACCGCACACCGAGCGCCAGAATCTCGCTCGGTCTGATCGGCGCTAGAGCAACGACGTCAGCGGCAAGGCGCACGATCCGGCTCCGCCCACGGTTGAGCAAACTGCATTGACGTTGGTCACCTGGAGGTCTTGGCGGGTTCGACCGTTCAGCGAGCGCACACGAAATTCAGCATGCACGGCCCGGTAGATTGCGGGACAAAAAGGCGGCCTGCTATGCTCCGTACGCGCGACTTTCCGTAAGCGGCGGCGGGCACGACACCGCTGGCCTGGTCGACGTACTCAAAATCGAGGAGGACGAGCGTGAACGTGTTGCACCACGGTTTGCTCGGCGCGCTGAGCATCGTACTCGCGATCGGCGCGCCCGC
>CAZNBS010000383.1:0-3629 GCA_964570955.1 uncultured Burkholderiales bacterium
TTCAGATCAAGCCATTACCGCGTTCCCGGCGTTCAACGTCCGGACAGCACTGGTGCGTTATGACAACGAAACAGGCAAGGGCGAGCACCGCCACGTCGGGCCCGACGAGGCCGAGCAGCCCTACGCGTTCACCACCGTCGAGCGGCTGCTCGAGGATTTCCTCGCCGAGTGCGAGACGTATGGATGGAGAAGAGACGATGAAGCGGATCCACGTGGAAGTGATGAGGTCTGACGCGGCGGCCCGACGTCTGACGCAGGCATGGCGCGCGGCGGAGAAGGGCGAGCTCATCGAACCCGTCGTAGGCGTGGGTTCGATCGGCGAACTCACGGCGCTCCTTTCCCCCAAGCGAATGGAGTTGCTGCGCTTCGTGGCTGATCACCCCGGACTCTCCGTGCGCGCGCTGGCGCAGGCGTTGGGACGGGACTACAAGAACGTACATACCGACGTCGTCGACTTGGAGGAGCGGCATCTGCTCGAGCGCGACGACGCGGGCATGGTCAGCTCGCCGTACGACGAGATCGTGATCCGGGCGCCCTTGCGCAAGGCCGCGTAGCGAGCCATCGATGTGCCGCGAGCGTCAGCCTACGGCGTCGAACGCAGCCTTTGCTCGGTGCACGAGACTCGGGTGAAGAACGCCGAGCTTCGGGGTTTGGCCGTGCGGTGCGCGAGGCGGCACTCGAAACCACTCCTCGCTGTACGGCAGTTCCTTGCGGTTGCTTATCAGCCGGAATCCAAAGCGAGTACCTTGCAGAATCAGGCTGTCTCATTCAAGAGGGGCGATCAACATAGAAATCAAGCGCTTAACCCCCACATCCCAGGCCTTGAAAGAGACAGTTGTGTGCCCGTAAGTAGCTGAGCAAAAAGAATAAATAGCCCTTTAGGGGTACCGGCTACGAACCAGGGGTCGTGGGTTCAAATCCTGCCGGGCGCGCCAGTCATTCAAGCCCTCGCGACAACGCAGGGGCTTTTTCTTTCTCGCTGGTGCTATGCAGGTGCCATGAAGGGCGTCAACGGCAAGAGGGCCAAGCGCGGCGAGCGTGAATCGGGCCTGGAGGAGACCTTCACGGTTAATAGGCTCAAGCTCGCGCCCTCGCTCATGCGCTGCTTGGCCAGCACCAACGCGATCAAGAATCCGAATGGGGCGGTCCGTCGGGCACACCACCGTGTCAGTCGCTGGCGCGACGCCGAGTTGGCGCGGTGCTGGGCGGCGACCGAATTCCTGGAAGCTGGGAAGTCGTTCCGAAAGATCCAGCGCCATCGCCGGCTCTGGGTGCTGGATTCCGCACGTTCCTTCGGAAACATCGTTCAGCTTCGGTCGGAACACGCAGCACTCAGCCAATCGGTCGAGGAGGTTGACCTGAGCGCGCGCGCTGCTTAGCCTGTGAACTGACTGCCGTCCGATGCTTCAAGGAAGAACGGGACGCCGCCGGACCGTTCGATCGCGCCTTCGAGCGCGGTAGTTGCCGACACCATCCAGTTGTCCTAACCTGTCCGCGAAGGAACGCTGACGGCTGTCATAGGGGAGGATGTAATGAGCTGGCGCATCGAGCACCGACAGGCGTACTTGGCGGGCCGCAAGCTCGTCTATCCCGACGTACCCGCCGAGTACGCCGGGTTCGCCGAGAGCGTGTCGGTGGGAAATCTTGTGCTCCTTTCCGGATGTACCGGCCAGGATGACACTACGAGCGGACCGCCGCCGGCTGCAATCGCGGACCAAGTCCGGATCGCGCTGGACAAGGTCCGGCGCGCCATGGAGAACGCCGGTGGCACGATGAACGGCATCGTGAAGACCTTCTTTTTCGCCACGAGTCTCGCCGACTATCCCCAGGTGCGCAAGACCGAGACCGAGTTCTACCTCGAGCACGCGCCCGCGCTGGTGAAGACCCCGCCGGCCGCCACGTTCATCGTCGTGGAGTCGCTGGCGAAGCCCGAGTACCTGATCGAGTACGAGGCGCTGGGTGTCCTCGACCGCGCTGCAGCGGATTGGAGAGTGACTTATCACCCCGAGTTCTGGGGCGGCACGGAACTGGCGTATCCCCATGTTCCAAAGGAGCACGCCAAGTTCGCGCGCACGCAGGTCGTCGGAAATCTCGTAATCGTGTCGGGCTGCCAGGCGCTCGATCACGACAGCGTCCGCGTCGAGACCGACGATCTGTACGAGCAAAGCGAGATCGTGCTCGACAAGCTCAAGATCGGCATGGAGGAGGCTGGCGGCTCGCTCGGCAATCTCGTCAAGACCAACGTGCTGATCGACGATCTTGCGAGTCTCGGTCCCTATCGGGAAGTCGAGCGGGAGTATTTCCTCAGGCATGCACCGGCGCTCCTGGATGCACCCCCCGCGAGCACCGTGTTCGTGGCCAAGAGCCTGCCACGCCCCGAATTCAAGATCGAGGTCGAGGCCTACGGCGTGGTGGACCGCGCGGCGCCGGGCGCGCGCGCGGAATACTATGCCGGCGGCGCGGACGCCCCGGCGGCGGTGGCGGTCGGGAAGCTACTCTTTGTCTCCGGCTGCGACGGCTCGGACCCGCACAGCGGCCGCTATGCCTCCGGGAACGTCGAGGCGCAACTCGCCGCCGCGTTCGACAAGTTGCGGGCCGCGATCGAGCGCGCCGGCGGAACGATGAACGGCATCGTCAAGACGGTTCTGATGCTACGGCGCGCCGAAGACTATCCTGCGATGCGCCGCGCCGAGCTTGCTTACCATCATAAGCACGCCACGGCTCTGGTCGCCCGGCCGCCTGCCTGCACGTATCTGCAGATGCCTTCGCTCGCCGACCCGGACGCGCTGTTCCAGGTCGACGCCGTGGCCGTACGCTGAGGACCTGCGGTCGAGACCGACGCCGCCGCGGCACGACCGCGGCATCGCGCTCAGCGCAGCACGAACGGATTCCCGGTCGCGGCGCCGGCGTTGATCCAGACGCTCTTCACCTGCAGGTACTCGCGCATGGCCTCCATTCCGTTCTCGCGTCCGATTCCGGAGTCCTTGTAGCCGCCGAAGGGTGAAAGATAGCTCACCGCCCGGTAGGTGTTCACCCACACGGTACCGGCCTGGATGCGCTCGCACATTCGGATCGCACGCCCGATGTCGCTGGTCCACACGCCGGCGCCGAGTCCGAAACGAACGTCGTTTGCGATGGCGACCGCCTCGTCCTCGTCCTTGAACTTGATGATCGACAGCACCGGTCCGAAGACTTCCTCCTGTGCGATGCGCATGCGGTTCTGCACACCGGCGAACACGGTGGGCTCGACGAACCATCCGGAACCGCACTCGGGCCGGCTCGCCGCGCCGCCGCCCAGCAGCAGTTTGGCGCCTTCGCCGCGGGCAACGTCGATGTAGTGCAGCACCTTGTCATACTGCGCGCGCGTGGTCACCGGTCCCACCTGCGTGTCGACGCTCGAAGGATCCCCGAGCCGTGCGGTCTTCGCGAGCGCCAGCAGCCTCTCCACGAACACGTCGTGGATGCTCTCCTGCAGCAGGAGCCGCGAACCGGCGATGCAGGTCTGGCCGGTTGCCGCGAAGATGCCCGACACCGCACCGTTGACGGCGTCCTCCAGCTTGGCGTCGGCAAAGACGATATTGGGCGACTTGCCGCCGAGCTCGAGCGTGACGCGCTTGAACGTCTTCGCC
>CAZNBS010000384.1:0-3580 GCA_964570955.1 uncultured Burkholderiales bacterium
TCAGTTCCCGGATCAGGCTGGCCGTCTGCCGGATATTCGCCCGGCTGGAGGCCCCGAAGACAATGGACTCGATCCGCGGCTGATCGCACACGTACTGGAGGGCTTCGCGGGGCGGTATCGCGCCAGACGCGAGCACCGACATCGCAATGGGTCGAAAGTGCCGCGTCGCCACGCAACGTTCGTAGGCGGGCAAGCCGCCGCACATGCGAAACCCGATCTTGTTGATGTTGGCGCACACGATCGGGTTGTCGATACCCAGATCGTCCATTACATCGAGCAGACGCGGCAGATTCATCGTGATGAAGCCGGGCTCCGCACCATAGCGCTCACGCACATGGTCGTGGAAGATCCGGAAGCACTCACGGAAATCGATCCCCAGGAGCAGGTCCGTGATCACGTTCTGCATGAAGATGACCGGCGTGCGCAGGCCGTCGAACATCTTCATCTCCGCATCGATCAGCAGTCGCATGATCGTCGAGACATCCTTCTTGGCGAGCGCCATACCGCCGCGGAGCATGGCTGCCATCGCGCCCTCCTTCGGCAGGAACATGCGCAATCCATCCAGCATCCCGTGCTCCGTCACCGCGTTCGCGTACTTGTGCGCGTACGGCATGCAGGGGAAGAACTGGTAGTCCGGATAGCGGCCCGGATTGGCGCGGAAGTGGTCACAGATCTGCGCCACCCGATCATGTGTCGTACACATGAACGTGCGGATCCCCTCCGCATAGGCCGCGTCGAGCACATCGATGATCGACTGCAGATCCTGGAAGCGCATCTGCTGTGCCCTGGCCTTCTCCTCCGACATGTGGTTCACCCCGAAGAACTGGTTGTCCCCGAAGAGAATCCGATCCATCGTGTAGCCCCCTGTGATCTGCACGCCGTCCTGATTCATTTGCGCCCCCCGAAGAGGCGGGCCAGCCAGCCCTTGCTGCCACTGCCCGCAGCTTCGATGGTTCGCGGTCGCGCCGCAGGCCCGCTTTCGGCCGCAATCATGCCGACGATCCTGTCGGTGGCCAGCGCGGAGCGGAAGCTGTTCTCGCCCTCGGTGCGGCCAGCCTTGATGCTCTGCACGAAATAGTCCACCTGGGCTGAGTACTCCTCCCCACGCAGGTAGTACCACACGGGCGGCGTGAGATCCGTGGTGTACCGGACGGACCAACCCTGCGGCGTATCGGGCATCGCGGCGCTGGGTTCGCGCAGGTAGACCTGGCACTCCTGACGGTCTGCGGTCACCCTGCCGCCGGTGCCCCAGACGGAAACCCGCGTGGTCATCTTGCGGAAGCTCTCGTCGCTCCAGTTCACGCAGAGCTGCCCGGTGCCGCCGCCCGGGAAGTGCAGCGTGCAGTAGACCTCGTCGTCAACGTCGCGCGAGAACACACCCTGCCGGACGACCCCGCTGACGCCAGCGGGAACGCCGGCAACGAAACTCACCAGGTCGACCGCATGGCAGGCGTAGTCGTAGAGTGCACCGCCGCCTTCACTCTTGGCGGAGCGCCAAGTCCCGCCCTTTTCACGCAGCACCACAGGCCCGTAGGCCTCGGCGCGCACATGGTGGATCTGCCCCAATGCGCCGCTTCGGGCCACCCTTGCTGCCTCCTGGAAGGCACCGACGAAGCGGTAGTGGTAGCCCACCTGCGTCACCCGCTTGTGCGCGTCGGCGATGGCCACGAGCCGCTCGCCATCGCCGACATCCAAGACGAAGGGCTTCTCGCAGAAGACATGCAGTCCCTTTTGCAGGCACTCCTCCACCATGGCGGCGTGCAGGCGGCTGGGCGTCGAGACGAAGACCGCATCCAGTTGCTCGGCGGCGAGCATCGTGTCCATGTCCGCGTAGCACTTGAGTCCGGTGTTCTCACCCAGCACCGCCGTCAGGTACGCCATCGGATCGCAGGCGGCGACAAGCTGGACCTCCGGGTGGGCACGAACGATCGCGAGATGGGACAGCCCCATCTTGCCCAAGCCCACCATCCCGATCCTGACCATCTCGTTCCTCCCTCGTTGTGTGTGTCTGCGCGTCAGTGCCGCAGGATCTCGGCACGGATGCCCTCGTAGGCTTGCCGGCCCTTCTCGAGCAAGCTCCGGTTCGGGCCGCGCCGCTGCGCCTGGGCCAGTACGTCGAGCAGCTCAGCGGCCGTCAGCCGCGGGCAATGGCGGAAGGCGCCCTCCTGCAGCAAGTACCGATCGACGTCGAGCAACTCGTCCTGGTAGACGGAGATGGTCGGGATCCCCAGCACGGCCATCTCCCTGGTCATCGTGCCGCCCGCACCCACGAAGAGATCACAGTCGGGCGCGATGTCCGCGATGTCCATGGCCGTATCGACGACGCTCACGCCCTCGAACCTGGCGCCCCGGTAGTGCCTGCCTTGCTCCTTGCCCCGGGGCAGTACGATGACGTCAACCGCGCCCATGATGCCGACCAGCAGGTCGTCCATGAAGTTCGTGTCGCCCCGGTAGTACTGCGCGGTCCACGGCTCCGGGCGGACATACACCCTCGGGCGCCTGCCGTCCCGACGCTCACCGTTGGCGCGCTCTATCCGATCCTGAAGCTGCCACAGATAGATCCCCTCCTTCACCCCGGGATAGCGAACCACCTTTGCCGCGGCAGCACCCTGGCGGCGCAGATTGCGGTCGCTGAGAAACTCCGGGACCATGATCCGCGACGCGGCTAGGAAGGCCGGCACGTTCCCGAGCGCGTGCTCGTTGTCGTTCATGTAGATCGACCGCACGCCGAGCAGGCGCGCCACGACCGGTGAATGAAAGGAACTCTGAGAAACGGCCACGTCGATGCGCAGCGGCCGCAGGAAGGAGACCAACTGCCCCACGCGCACCGGGAAGCCCAGAACCTTGTTCGCCAGCTTTGCCCCATAGTGCTTGCCGACAACGGTGTACCGGAATCCGTGGAGGTCGAGCAGATCGACGGTATTGGCCAACGGCCTGCAAGTGATGACCGCTTCGTGGGACTCCCGCTCCAGTTGTCGGATCATCCCGGCAAACAAGTTGATGTGCGGCGAATTGGACAGGTCGAACCAGACTCTCATGACTGAACAGGATCCATGCGCGTCTTGCAGACGGTCGTGGTAAGAATCTGCCCGGGTGCCAGCCGCGCACGCGCCGCGATAACCGGGGCTTCCGCGAGGTGGTAGAAACGGTTGGACAGCCAGCCCTGCACCGGCGACCGGCTCCCCCGCACCACCCCTGCCGAGACCACCGGCCCGTCGATCTCGAGCTGCACGGCTTCACGCTGACCGCGGATCGACCAACGCAAGTTGTCGTCCGCCTGCTCCACGCGGGTATTCGCCCCCACGTGCCAGAACAACTCCACCTCATGCGCGCCCCGGCACTCCAGCCAGTCCTCGACGACCAACTCCCCAGCGCGTACCCGAAGCCGCCGATGATGCCGCACGGGGTCCGCTAGCGTCCGGTAGCCATCGTGCCAAGCGTGAATTTGCCGCCCTTCGATGAATTCCTCGCGAACGAGTGTCGTGCGGTACTCGGTCAGCCACAGAAAGCTGGCGCCGTAGGCGGCCTGGTCTTGACCGTCGACCACGAGCGTGTTGTGCGCCGAGGTGCCGCGGAAGAA
>CAZNBS010000385.1:0-3541 GCA_964570955.1 uncultured Burkholderiales bacterium
CCATCTTGAGGAACAGCAGGTAGGTGAGCTGCTCGACGTAGTCGCCATAGCTCATGCCGTCGTCGCGCAGGACGTTGCAGTAGTTCCAGAGCTTCTGGACGAGGGTGGAGGTGTTCAAGGCCGGCGACAGGTGAATAGGAGAGGAGTTTGAGTGAATGGGAGCACATCGAAACTCCCATTCACTCCAATTGCCGCGGCGTCGAGTCGAAGGGCTGTCGCCGCCCCAAACCCTCGGACAGGTCCCGCGGGAGGCGCCGGCTCCAGCTGCGGCGTTGCCGCATCAGAGCGACCACTTCTCCCTCCGCATGAGACCCAGCAGGCTGATGCACGGAATACCCAGCTCGCGGCATACGTCCGGAATGAAGTGCGTCCGTCGCGGTCGGTTCTTCTCGGCTGCAGGCGTCTCCTGCGTCACCACGATGCCGTCGCGCAGCTTCGCGAGCGCGATCACGTAGGCGTCGGCTTCCTCGTGTTCGGCCTTGGGGTCGCGCAACCCTGGAAAGCGCGCCTGGATGTCGAGCGCTTCGCGCAGCAGCTCCTTGGTCGGCACAAACAGGCCGGAGTTGGCCTTGGCCCACGCGACGAGTTCGGCCGTGCCGACCGCGTCGATCTCCTCGTGGACCAACGCAGGCGCCTTGGCTCTGCCTTGCGCCACCAGATCGCTGATGCGAACCAGCAGGCTGGGGAAGACATCGGTCGGGTAGTACCTCGCCTGCCAGTCCATGAAAGCGTTGGTGTCCACCGAATAGACGATCTCGCCGGCGCCGTCAGGCATCGCTGCCCGCTCCCTCGCCCGGCCCGACCAGCAGCGTGCGCAGTTGATCGAAGTGCTGGAACTTCAGGTCCAGATAGCGGGCCGCGTCGACCGAGGTGATTCGATTCGTCGCCATCGCCTCCAGCACGAGCTTCGCAAACGGTCGGCCCGCTCGGCCGAGCGTCTTCTCCGCCGGCGAAGCGAAGCCACCACTGCGCGCCGGCAGCGTCGCGACGTAGCTGCTCCATTCCGCTCGCCACGTCTGGTATCCGGCCCACGACATGTAGCCGGACTCGCGCAGGCGGGTCGCAAGCGCGAGCGGCGTCAGGCGGAACCGCCGCGCTTGGCGCTTCACCTCTGTCAGAGACCAGAGCCGATCGGTCGTCTGGGGGCCGCCTAGCGCCTGTCGCAGCGCCTCCTCTGGAAGCAGGGCATGGCTCGCTGCGGACTCCGCGAAGCGCTCAACTTGCGACCACTCGTCGGCGCTGCGCGTCTCGAGCAGCGCGGGCCGCTCTTCCTGCCCGCGCGCCAGCATCAGATGCACCAGCTCGTGCAGCAGCGTGAAGGCTTTGGCCTCGGGCACCGCCTCCTTGCCATTGATGCCGACCACAGGCAGGGGCCACTCGAGCAGCGACAGGCCGCGGGCCTCTTCAAGCGAGACCTTGGTGAACTGGAAGACGAGCACGCCGGCCGCCTCGGCCGCCGCGCGCCATACCCGCCATGCCTGCCAACCGTTGGCCCAGGCGAGCTGCACGTCGATCGTGACCGCGAGTCGCTCCCGCAAGCGCCGGCCTACCGTCGGGGCTCCTTCTTGCAGGTGCGCAGCCAGCTCGAATGACGACGCGGTCTCCCCTAGATCATCGAGCAGGTCGAGGGCCACGCTCCGTCGGTTGAGCATCTGGCGAAGGGCCAGCCGCAACGCCGGCGACTCAGCGCCCACGTCCACGCCGGGAAGCCGGCGGTACTCGGACGCCAGCGGTGGCAGCTCGGGCGGCGCTGGCTGAAAGAAGATGCTCAGTGGTCGATGGAAGAAGCGCGCCAGATTCTCGATCTGTCGGAACGTCGGCTTGCGCTCGCCATGCTCCCAGGCGAGAACGCGCTCCGGCTTGACCTGGAGGCGCTTGGCCACCTCTTCCGGCTGCCAGCCACCCTCGGAGCGCGCCCAGGCGAGCACGTTAGGGTTGACGGGGGCAAACTGGATCGCGGGCATGGCTGGGCCGGGGTTAGGCCGAAGATGGTACGGCCTCGTTCGCGCCGGCGAACGCGCGCGCCAGAACCGCGCGCCGAAGCGCCTGCGCGCGCTTGAGGTTCGCGTCGACCTCGGCCTCGACCTCGCGGACGATGGACAGGCGGCGGTCGATTTCGACGACGATACGGTGCTGTTCGGCGATTGGTGGCAAGGGCACCGCAAGGGCCGAAAACTTGGATTTGTTGAGGATCGGAAGCGTCGTGGCAGATGCGTTCGAGACAATCTGACCCTGTCCAAGCGGACTTACGGTCCACCAGTAGAGAAAGCGGACATCAACTTTCACTGGATCTGGTGACACAGCATTGATTTGCTGGTTCGTCGCGCACGCCACCCGGGCGAGGCCCGTTTTCCCGATCGTCGCGCCGATGCAGGTGACCAGCACCGAGTTCGCAGGCAAGAGCCGCCCCTTTGAAAGCCCTTGATCGGACAAGTGCTCGCGTGCCACAAGAACGTTCTCCCCGGCGTCCAGGTCGGCGGGCTTGAAGAAGGGAATCGCACCTCCGAAGTTCGCCGCGTCAGCAGTAGGCGGTGTAAAGCCGGTAGTCACCACTCCAACCTCGCCATAGCTGGAAACGGTCCAGCTGGGCTGCATGGCAAATGCCTCCATGAGTGTGGCTGCCTTGTACCAAGCCAAGCCCATGGTCACGCGCTTGAGGTTGGCGACGGCTTCGTCGAGGCGGGAGAACTGCTTTTCGAGTTCGGCGACGATGTGGCGCTGCTCGTCGAGGTCAGCTAGCACGATCGGAAAGTCGGCCAGTTGCTTCTGGCTGATCGAGGCCATGCCGACGACCTGCTGCGCATTACCCGCAAAGTGGCGTCGGCTTCCCGCGAGCAGCTGGTAGTTGATGAACTTCGGGAGCGCCTTCGACGCGTCTAGCCGCACGCGGATGTTCTTGCTCTCGAAGACGCTCGGCTCAAGCGACGCTGGAATGAAAGCGGCCTTGCCTACAAGCTCGCGGCTGTTGACGCGATTCACGAGTAGGTCGCCTTCCCGAAGCCCGTACTCCTCAAACTCTGCAGCGGATACGCGCATCCGCTTGATGTCCCGCCACACGATCGAACCTGCGTCAATGTTGTACATCCGCAGGCAGGGTGTGCCGTCGTCCGCATACTCAGACGCGTGCTTGTAGAGCCCGTTCTTCATCGAGGCGACAACTTCGCCAAGGCGCCCCTCACGCATCACGCCACCAACTCACGATTCAACTCGTCTATCACTGTCGGCAACTCCGCGCCGAAGAGCTGATGCACCCTGCCCAGCCCGCCGCGCTGGTCGAACGGCGCGTAGCCGAAGTCCTCGGCCTCGATGCCGAGGTTGCTCGCGATGTGCTCGGCCATCTTCTCCAGCCACCAGCGCTGCTCGTCGGTGAACCCTTTGCCCGCCGCCTGCTGCTGCGCCATCCACGCCCTGAAGTTGGCGGCCACGCGCTCCGGGTAGGGCACCAGTTTGTTCTCCTGGTGCATCGCGTAGCGCACCAGGGAAACGAGGTCGGTCAGGATGCGGCGGCGGCTCGCGCCCTTGACCTTGCTCTGGTCCAGCG
>CAZNBS010000386.1:0-3527 GCA_964570955.1 uncultured Burkholderiales bacterium
GTCGAGAGCGGCGCTTCGCTTGCTCTCGCCTGCCGCTGAACCACATCGTTAGGCCCCACTACACGCATCAGCGCCATGTTCACGGCAGGGAAAACCTACTCCCGAGCGGATGTACTGGAGGCCCTTGGTCTCCCGGATCCCGGTGGAGGTGCCTGGTACACCGGACTCGTCCGTCACGAGGACGCCCATTACATCTTCTGCGGCGTCGGAGTCGGCGGACGGACTGGCCATGACTACGAGAACCACTTTGATGGCCCTGACCTCATCTGGCACGGCCGCACAGGCTCTACGAAGGACCAACCGTCCATAAGAGACTTGCTCGCGAGCTCCGAGGTCCACATCTTCTATCGCGACGACAACCGCGCACCGTTCACGTACGCAGGATTGGCGCTTCCAGTTTCCGTTCGAGACACAGTCCCTGTGGAGATTCGCTGGTCCTTCCGCGAAGACAAGGGACCACATCCCGAGTTTCTCCCCGAGGAGGTTGATCCTGGCAATAGCGTTGTCGAGGGGGCAAAGCGAACCGTCTCGGTGAACATCTATGAACGCGATCCCAGTGCTCGCGGTCGCTGCATCAGTCGGTGGGGCGTGCGGTGCGTCGTCTGCTCCTTCGACTTCGCTGCGGAGTACGGCGAAATCGGCCAGGGGTACATACACGTCCACCACCTCCGTCCGCTCGGAGAAATTGGTGCAGAGTACGTTTTGGATCCTGAGGCAGACCTCCGGCCGGTTTGTCCAAACTGTCATGCCATGTTGCACCGGACAAAGCCGGCCATGTCGATTGCCGAACTTGTCGCCAGACGCAAGAAGGGGGCGTTGGGTGGGGCCTAACCCGTCGTTGCACCCGACGGTCAACAGCCGGCTTCGCCGTCTGTCGCCCGCGGGTGAACTCCAACGTTATGCGTCGAAATCAAGCGGCGCTGTATCGCACGTGCCTGGTGATCGACAACGAGAAGCGCAGTCTTGTATAGGAAATGTTCATGAGTTTTCTCGGCAACCTGTTTGACAAGGGCCGCGGCGGACGTCTGCTCGTCGACGCACGAAAGATGGACCCCACGATACGTGGATTAATTCGCGGCCCCAATGGCGCCCTATTCTGTCAGGCGGTGTGGACCAAGTGGCAGGAAGCGGCATGGCATCTCTCCAATATGACGCCCAAGGGGCAGAAGCAATATGGAATGCAATTGCAGATTGAAGGATTCCAGGCAGTTGATCTCGACATGGTTGAAGGCGCATCGAATTGGGTGGTCGGCGCCCTTATCGAAAGCAGCGCGACCCCAACCCCAGAATGCCAAGAGATCGCTATACAGCTCCGCGGGCTAGTTACAAAGGCGGAACAAGTAGTCGCTAAAGCTGAGCGCGAGCTCGCGAATCGTCAAGCGGATGATGAATTACCTTTCTGAGGTCGTGTGAGCAATCTCCTGCCAGACGCTGCTGCTGAGCCACCAATGGAGCGGCGGCAGTTTAATAGAGCTGCGATTTTGAATCTGAATGACTCGGAATTTTCCGCGGCCGACAAGAGATACCTGCTGAATCGGTTCTTCCCCGAGGTGGATCAACCCAGATGGAAGTGTGACCTGAAGGCCAAGTGGGGCGACACGAAGCGGTGGCGTGCGTTTTTTCAGAATTCTGCCCCTGCTGAGTCGAGTAACCCGTTTCACCTGATTCATCCGTTGATCGTAGCGCTAGCTCAAACCGCACCGCCATGCCTAGCCCGAACGCGCGTGACAGACTTTTCGGACTGGATCTTTTCTCTCTACATGAAGCCTCCGGCCGTCAGGCATCTAGCCCAGGGGCGGTATGTTGAGCAGAAGCTGCTCGATCTGGTGCCGGTGCCATCTAACAAGCAATGGGACTTAGTACATAAGGGCATCGGGCCTGGTATTCACAACATTAAACTCGCGTCAAGACTGACCGTGCAAGGCGTACCCCTGAGAGGCGTACCTGATCTCGTGTTTCGGGAAAGGGGCAGCGGTCGCGTATTGCTCGTTGAGCTTAAAGCCAGTAATCGGGTAATTCCAACGGACGGCTGGCCAAACCTTCGGGCTCAACTTTGGGCATACCGCCATATTGATGACTGGGTAGACGCTCCAGATATAGCTTTGATTGGTGAAGTATGGGGATTCACTGCAGACCGCATCTTTCTACGAAGAACTGTCCGCTGGACCGCCAATGACCGGGAGTTCGATGCTCAGAATAGAGAGCTATTCGAGTTGTATGGCGGCGTTCGAAGAATTTAGCTCAAAATGCCTGCCAGTTTCGCGACGCATAACCGCGCGCTGCATCCGACAGTCACCGGCGGCGCTTCGCTTGCCGGTTCCTGCGGCTGAGCGCGATCGTTGGGCGTCAGTTCAGCGCACAGAGCATTCACTCCCACGAATCGTTGTCATGCCAGGCGGACGCGCCTGTGCTCGCATGGCCGATGGTGAGGTGGGTCCGGGCCGCGTCGGCGACATCCACGCCTCAGCGTCGCAGGCTATGGGGTCCTCGGGCTTGCGGTTGGGCGGCGCCACGACTTTGGCGTTCTCGGCGTCGCATTCAGCATCGCCTCCTGATGGACCGAGCGCAAGCCCGCTGCAATCATCTGGTGACTCACAATCGCCAAGCTCGCTTAAGCGTGTGCTACAAGACCGCGGTCCCGAGAACGAGGTGCAGTCTGAATGGTTTGTGCTCCGCATGCCGTTCGGGTACTTGCGCTGTCCCGCACATCGCGCGATAGTTGGCCTGTGCTCATTCGGTGAGAACAATGAGTCGTTGCGCAACGTCAGTGAATCGGTGTGGACATTGACGCCCAACCGTGCCATGCAGCGGACAGTCCAACGGCGGCGCTTCGCTTGCCGTCGTCCTGCCGCTGATGGCGATCGTTAGCCGTCTCGGAACGCCGCGGTCGTCGCCATTGACTGATACATACGATGTCCATATTATCAGCCGATGCAGTTTCAATTCGACCCCGCGAAGGCGGCGGAGAATCAGCGCAAGCACGGCATTTCCTTCGCTGATGCGGAGGGTGTATTCACCGATCCGCTGGCTATTCACTGCTCCGACCCGGATTCCGAAGGCGAGGAGCGCTTCATCGGAATCGGCTTGGGCAACGCGAGCCGTATTCTCGTTGTGGTCTATACGCTACGAGAACAGGAAGTTCGTCTGATTTCCGCGCGCCGTGCGACCAAACGTGAGGTAAAGGACTATGAGGGCTGAGTACGACTTCTCGAAGGGGAAGCGCGGCGCTGTCATGCCGCAGAAGGGGAAGACTCGGATATCCATCTATATCGACAACGCCGTTCTTGAAGCTTTTCGAGCTCGCGCTGAAAAGGCTGGGAGTGGGTATCAAACCATGATGAATGAGGCTCTTCGACAGTACGTGGGTGCGGCTGACCGTCCTGTTACCGAGCATCGCCTACGACAGATTTTGCGAGAGGAGATGCCACCGGTTACTACCAGATCGCCTCTGGCAAAGAGACGGCTAACCCGTGCATGAACCTGACCGTCCAACAGCGGCGCTTCGCTTGCTGTTGTCCGGCAGGTTA
>CAZNBS010000387.1:0-3497 GCA_964570955.1 uncultured Burkholderiales bacterium
CGGCGGGTTGGCGCCGGCGACGCTGCGCGCTGTCCGTGCGGACTGGGCGCTCTATCTGGACTGGTGCGACGCCACCCGCACGAGACCCTTCAAGCAGATTCCGGATGACCTGACCGGTGAAGAACAAGCCGACGCCGAGCACCGGGCCTTGGCCGAACTGAAAGCCTTCTTCGAGAACGCCATCGCGCGCGGTCTGCGCCGCTCCACCCTGGACCGCTACCTCTACACCATCCGTCTGGCACACCGCGCCGCGCGGGTAGCCGACCCCACTACCCTGCCCGGCTGGAAGCCGGTATGGAAATCCCTGGTGAAGGCCCTCGCCAAGGACAATCGGAATCGCAAGCGTCCCGCGGCGCCGCTGCCGCAGAGCGCAGTGAGCACCGTAGTGACGCATCTCGATGATGCCGAAGGCAGCGACGCCGCTCGCTTGCGTAACCTGCGCGACATGGCGCTGCTGTGCCTGGCCAGCGACACCCTGGCGCGTCGCGAGGAACTGGCACGGGTCGACGTGGCCGAGATCACCGTGCGAGAAGGGGCGGGCCGGCTCCTGATTCCGAACTCCAAGACCGATCAGGCCGGTCACGGCTTGCTGCGACACGTCAGTGCGGCAACGCTGGCGCACATCGAGCGCTGGAAGGCCGCCGCCAGCATTGAGGGCGGGCCCCTGTTCCGAGCGGTGCGCGTTCGATGGGATCGCAGCACCACACCCGCGAAACGCACGGTGGTCATCAGCGATCGCCAGCTTGCGGACAAGGAAGTCGCGCGGATCTTCAAGCGGCGCCTGGCTCAGGCCGGCCTCAACGCCACACGCATCAGCGGGCACTCGACCCGCATCGGCTCCACGCACGACCTGGCGAAACAAGGCTTTACCGGTACGCAAATCGCCAACGCCGCCGGGTGGGCGACGGAGGCGATGGTGTTGTACTACTGCCGCGAGATCCTCACCGAGGAATCGGCTATGGCTAAGTCGCGCGCGGCGAATCCGCTGCCGGCGCCAAGCGACGAGGCGTCCCTTGGCTAAGCGCCGCCCCATCGACCCTCCAGACCTCACCGCGATCCTGACCGAAATCGCCGCTCACCCCGGCTTGAAAGCCGGGGCTTGCGCGGCGATTTCGGTCACCACACGCGGCTCGGTGCATACCTTGGTGAAGATCGAAGACGCCTCGGGCCGCGAGGTAACGCGAGGCTTCATCCGCGCCGGCGGGACCCATCGCTTTAACCTGCCGCTCGTGTCCTACGTGCTGAAGACCGCCTCTGGCCAGACCTGGTACGGCCCTGAGCCCGATCGCCTGTTCGGCCCTGGCGATCTCACACAGACCAATCGCGCCGACGATCGGTTCGATCTCAACGCGCCGGGCGAGTACTGGACCGTCGAACTGATCCCTCGCCAACAAGGCAACTTGCGCGAGGTGCGGATCCCTAGAACTGCGTTCTAGCCCATCCTGCGAACCGGCTACACTAGCAATCGACGACCGAGGCAAGAACCGTGATCGAATACCGAATCGCTCAGATGCACAATGCCGTCGCAGGCTGGCAACGGCGCTTCTTCATGGATGTCGCCAAGCTCACGCTCGTCTTGATCGCCTGGATGCTTGTCGTCCTGATGCTCTGAGCAACGATGTAGGCGGAGCTGATCAGGCCGCCGCCAAGCTGCGAAGTCCGTGAGGAGCGGCTTCGCAGTGGTTCTCATCGGTCGCTAGCAAGCCGTGCTTGAAACCTGCGCTTCGAACGAAGGCATCCGAGAGCGCTGCGTGAAGGCGCTCGTGGCCCACTAGCAGTTGCCGCAGATCATCGTTGCGCCAGCGCCAGACAACTGCGCGCTGCGATGTGACCACAATGCGGCAGGGCGACGCGTCGAACTGTGAGGGGCCGATCACGAACGTCAGCTCACCCCATAGCACCCCAGCACCGCGCCGGATGGGTTCGCTGCGGTCCGGACGAAGCTCTGCCGTGCGCCCCCGCACCAAGAGGCAAACATGCTCCGTCGAATCCCCGACGTTGAGGAGCACGTCACCCTCGACGTACTCGACCCGCTCGGCAGCGGTTGCGAGCCGTTGGAAATCACGCGTGTGCATGAGCGGGAACGTCTCGGCCGCAATGGCCTTCAGGTCTGCTGGAAGGCGAACCTCGAGGCGCTCTACGATCTCGCGGCCAACGCGAAACAGATTGATGCACAGGAATACACTGAGCCAGAACAGCACCAGCCAGAGAGGACCGCTCTCCAACGTCGAGTTGTAGAGCAGGCCTAGCATCAAGGACGCCAGTGCGAACAACCGCAGCTTCACGATATCGCGCATCAGCCAGGCGCATGCCGAGAGCGCGAAGCTAGCGTGCCCGGCCATGTCGAAGGGGCTCATGACACCACATCCTTACGGACCGGGCGGCGCAAACACACTGAAGGTTGGTACTTCATAGACTCTCCGAAAGGAAACCCGCGCTTTCAATCGCGGGAGGAATTGCGGGTGCGCGAAGCGCACCATGTGGTGTAACGTATGCTGCGTCGTAGATACGCCTGATGTTGGTCGTGGAGATACGGGAAACCATGTCTTCGCTTCACAATAAAGCCTGCGACTTCAGTCGCGGGTTATTTACAGGATCTCAGGTAACTGGGAACGTGCTGTCAGCGTAACCCCCGCTCTGTCTCGCGCGCAGACGTAACCAGCCGTGTCGAGTGGCGCTTTACGGAAGCACCCTCGATGCTGCTACTCGATGCGCAGCGTAGAACGCTGCCGTCAAACGCCGCCTCAGCTCATCGTCCGCTGAGCCATCGAGCAACACAACGCTTTGTCCATGGCGCTCGGCACGTTGCGAGCGCTCGGTCAGGTTCGCTCGGATGAGGGTTGCATCGAGGAGACTGTGCGCCGGGTGCTGCGCAAGGACCGCCACGCCCCGGCCCGCGACATCCAGCAGGAAGTCGGGGAGCGCGGCGATGTTGGGCAGATCCAGAGGTCGCGTGAGCCTCACGGTCACCTCGGGCTCTCGCCTCGCCCAGTAGTCGAGCTGCCCCGCGAGCAACTGCAGCGCCGCGCGCTCCCGCGCGTCAAGCAGCGGGAAGGGCAAACCCCGGCTGTACGCGGGGAACGCGGCAACGCCGCCGAGCGGCGCTTCAGCGGCAGGACTTACCTCTGCAAGCACCCACCAGGGGCCTTCGCCCTCGCTCGCCCGCCAGATGGGACCCGATGCGGGTATCTCGGTCTGCGCACCCTCCCCGCGACGGTGCCGCAGCACAGCGCCATCCCCCTGGGGTTCGACCTCATCCACGATCCCGAACAGAAACCCGGGCTGGCCGGCAAGCCGGCGCCTGAGGCCCGGCACGCCCGAGAGGTGATTGCACCACACGGACTCGAGTTCGACGCCCGGTGAGACGGGCCAGCCCGCGACCGTGTCGACGGCCTGGTAGAGACCGGGCACGTCGGCCGCAATCACCCTGCCCTGCCGGCGGTCAACGCGTAGCTCCGCGGCAGAGACCTGATTGAACCGGCAGGCTTCCAAGAGCA
>CAZNBS010000388.1:0-3491 GCA_964570955.1 uncultured Burkholderiales bacterium
CGCTGCTCTCACGCCTGTGCGCCGTCCTAGAGTGGCGCGCTTCACGTCCAGCAGATACTTCGGCAGCCTGCAGGCTATCCACGCTTCGATCGTTGTGAGGATCCGCGATCAAGCGGCGCCCGTTGGACGACGAACCGGGAACGAGTGAGACGCTCGTAAAGGTGGTCCGTGATCGCCCTGATGCGCGCCACGTGTCTGAGATCGGGGTGCGTCAGCACCCAGACCTGGGTGTCGAACTCCGCGTCCGGCGGAGCAAGCCGCACGAGGCCGGGTTCCTGGTCACCAAGAAGGCAGAGCAGTGGACCCACGCCGAGACCGTGGCGCACCGCCTCGGCCATGCCCAACAGGCTGTCTACGCGAGCGACGATCCGTTCCTCCGGGATGCGCTCCCTGACCCACCTGGCCTGGGCAAGATGCGCGAGCCCTTCGTCTGGCGCGACCCAGTGGTACTCGGTCCACGCCTTCTTCCGTCCATGTTCGTCCAGATACGCTTTCGATGCATAGATCGCGGTCTGGATCTGCCCGACGCGCCGTCCGACCAGATTCTCAGGCGGCCGATTGGACGGGCGTACGGCGACGTCGGCTTCGCGCTTCGTGAGGCTGAGGAAGGTGTTGCTCACCACGATCTGCAACTGGATTCCCGAATGTCGTCGGCGGAATTCAGCGAGATGGGGCGTCACCAGACCGCGGATCAGCGTATCGGTACTCGTTATCCGGATGGTCCCCGATAGTCTCTGATCGAGCCCGCTTATCACACGCTGAGCCGCTTCGACCTGCTGTTCCACGCCAACCAGCCGATCGCGGAACGCTTCACCGGCGTGAGTCATGACGTAGCCGGTCGGCAAGCGCTCGTAGAGGCGCACCCCGAGCTTGCCCTCGAGACTCCCCAGTCTTCGCAGCACGGTCGAATGATTCACCTTCAGATGCTTCGCCGCACCGGACAGCGATCCCGCGCGGGCAACCGCTAGAAAGAATCGCAGATCGTCCCAGTCCGAGTCCTGCATCTTTGCAGCGCGCGAATGCAATCAGTGCGAATGGTCACGCTCGAAGCCATAGTCTAACGTCACTTCCGACGATTCGATGCCATTGAATCGAGGAACTCGACCATGCAAAGCTTCTTAGCGCTTGCCGCACTGGCCGCGGGTGACATGCTCGCTGTCCAGGCCGGAGCGAATGCTCAACTCTCGAAGGCCAGTGGCGGGCCGATTCCCGCTACCGCGTTGCAGCTTGCCGTCGGTGCACTGGCGCTCCTCACGATCACGGCAGCGACCGGCACCGTTAGTGCGTTCGGGCGCCTGCCCGCCATTCCCTGGTGGCACGCGATCGGCGGCGTAGCGAGTGCGCTGTACGTGCTGTCGACGATCCTGTTGTTCCCACGGCTGGGTGCGGTGGTAACCGTGGGTCTCTACACCGCAGGCCAGATGCTTGCGTCCCTTGCGCTCGACGGGTTGGGACTGCTCGGCGTGCCGCGACAGGGGCTCGGCGTCCCGCAGATTGCGGGCGCCGTCGCAGTGCTCCTCGGCATCGGCGCAATCGTCGCCGGACAGTCCACGAAGGACGGCGCGCGGGGTGCCCTTGCGCAACCCGGCCTGGTGCTCCTTGCGCTCTTGGCCGGAGCGCTGTTGCCGGTCCAAGGTGCCGTGAATGCCCTGCTGCGCAGTGACCTGCAAGCGCCATTCGCGGCCGGCGTCATCAGTTTCGTGGTGGCGACGCTTGCAACGCTGATCGTGATTCCCGCCGCGACGCTGACGAGCGGGCCGCGGTTCGCGCTGAACGGATTGCGCGCGATGCCGTGGTGGGGATGGCTGGGCGGGGTCGCGGGCGCCACCTACGTGACGACCGTGTTCACTGCCATTCCGGTCATCGGCACGTCGGCCGTGGTGGCGCTGACCGTTGCCGGTCAACAGGTCGCGTCGGTTCTGGTCGATCGCCTGGGTCTGCTGCGCTTTCCACAGCGCGGCGTGTCGGTCATGCGCATCGCCGGCGTCATGGGACTGTTGACGGGTGTCGCATTCATCCAGCTTCTTTGACCTTCAGGCCCGAGTAGCACGGAGGATTGCTCTGCCGAGCTGCCCACGAGCTCACGATTGCACAGGGAACTCGGTTTGATCGCTTGAGGTGAGATCCGAACGATGCGCATTCACCGCGACGTGTTCAACTGGCAGTGGAAGGGGTACGCGCAAGGCCATCGGGATCGTGTGAACCTCCTGCTGCATCTCGCCACCGTCCCCTTGTTCTGGCTCGGCGCTCTTCTGGCGGTGATCGGGATCGCCCTCGACCGAACGGCACTCGCGCTCGGTTTGCCTCTGCTATGGCTGATCGCGGCCATTGCTCAGGGCCAAGGTCATCGCCGCGAAGCAACCGCAGCCCAGCCGTTCCTCGGACCGATCGACTTCGTCGTGCGCCTTCTCGTCGAGCAGTTCGTCACCTTCCCGCGCTACGTACTGAGCGGGGCGTTCGGCCGCGCCATGCGCCGTACAGCCTGACGGCCCAGGAGATCCCAATGTCCATCTGAACCGGAAGTGCGGTGAACCGTACCATGCAACACGAAGCGTACAGAACGAGCGCGGCGCGTTGCCCAATGGAATGCCGTTAACCGGGCGCCGGCGCGCGAAGTGCGAAGGGAGCGCAACGGGAACGCCGTTGGGCGCTCCCGTTCAAGGGCCGGTTGGCCGCACTTTTACTTCTGCTGCCCTCGGCACCCTTCGCTGACTACCAGTTCAGCGAAGCCGGTCATCGAGTCTCGCTCCCGCGTAAAGGACCATTCCGGGAGAAGAATCAAAAGCACTTCGGCTGTCGTGCGCACCACGCAATCGTAGCCAACGTGACCGCCGATTACGTGGCCTTTCTCATCCGCCACGCTCATATGCAGATGCGCGCCGTCCGTCGAGATGGAGCTGGCGAGCGTAAGGATCTCCAAGTCTCCATCCAAAGCCTCAGGCTGCTCCTTTCCAGCCAGTCTCAGTCGGGCCTGACTGAGGCTACCGATGCCTGCGACGACGAAGGCAGCGCCCTGCTGGCGCGAACCGAGGGTAGCCTCCAGCGTTCGGCGTAGGTCTGACTTCGGCTGAAGCCTCAATGGCAGAGTTTCCATAGGCGATGCAGTCATGCATTGACCCGTTCCGTGGATCTAAGGCCTGTAGTCACGTCAGGCGGCTCGGTGCGGCCCAACGCAATAGTTTAGGGGCTGCCGAAGAGCGCAGCGACGAGGGCACCACAACGGAACCAGGCGACCGTCGTGAGCATTGTTCCGGAGGCGAAACCAGCAGCTCCAACGTTCAGCTTGATCTGGGTCCGCCGGCAAGCGAAGCTTGCCGGCGAAGCGTCTTTCTCGAAGCGATTGTTCGGCATTCACCTCGCCTTCACGCAGGCGAAAACCGTGTACGCATCCTCCCCCAGCCTGTGAGGCTCCTCATGCACTTGGAAACCCGCATCGAGCAAAACTTGCCTCCACGTATCCAATGAGAAGATACCCATCGTCCAGTGTTCCG